>DASQMW010000316.1:0-2788 GCA_035645295.1 Archangium sp. | reverse complement strand
CGGCTATAACCCCACCTCCTCCCGGGCACGAGGGGCCCCGCCCACCTCCGCCCCCGTCTCGTTCAGCATCCCACCCTCCCTCGCACTGGCGTTTCTACGGTCCACCCCCAGGGGGAGTCCCCGCAAACCCCCGGAATCACGGGCCTCACCCCCGGTATGCTTCTCGCATCTTCCGGAGTCATGGCTTCCATCGAATCCGCCATTTCCGAGCAATTGGCGCAGGCCTTCACGGTCTGCATCCCGTACGAGCTCCAGCCGGGGATGGATCTGCTGCCGGCCGACACCCGTCACACCCTGCTGGGCGAGCTCTTCCGCCTCGCCGTCCAGGCCTGGCAGGAGCGCTGCCTGTTGCCCCGCCACGGCCCCGTCACCCTGGAGTTCCTCCTGGCCGGCTGCGACGTGGGGATCGAACTGGATGCACCCCGGGCCCGCCTCACCCTCGTCTCGCTCATCCGCGGCCGGTATTGACGGGCTTGGAGCCGGGCTCGGAGCCGGGGGCGGTTCTCCACAGTTCCACTTCTCCCCAGGGCCCTCTGTTTCTGTACTGAGTGAATAGAGTATTAGATCAATCAGGGGTAACAGCAGAGGCTGTGGGCTTGTGGAAAAGTCAGTAAGCACTCGGAACCACTGAGGAATCCCGAAGCTGCTACATGTGGGGAAGTTGGAGCTTATCCCCCGCCTTCCACAGGGTGTGGATCATCCCCGGGGTTTTCCACAGAGGGGACCCGGTCCATCCACAGGCCGTCCACAGGGTCGCTGGGCTATGGTTTGGCCCATGTCCGCACCCGTCCGGGGCGCTCCCCAGTCCCAGAATTCCGCCCTCGTCGATCCGCACCAGGGCGAGCGCATCGGAAGATACCAGGTGCTCACCCAGCTGTCGGTGGGAGGCATGGCGGAGCTGTTCCTGGGCTTCACCTCGGGGCCGGGCGGGTTCCGCAAGTATGTAGCACTCAAGCGCATCCTCCCGGACGCGCGGGGCGACGAGCAGTTCGAGAAGATGTTCCTGGATGAAGCGCGCATCACCGCGGCGCTCAACCACCCGAACATCGGCCAGGTGTTCGAGCTGGGCCAGGACGGCGAAGGCCTCTTCCTGGCGATGGAGTTCATCGCGGGGCAGAACCTCAACCAGGTGGCCCACGTGTGCCGGCGCCGGGGCAAGGTGCTGCCGGTGGGTTTCACCCTGGCGGTGGTGCGCGACGTGTGCCTGGCGCTGCACTACGCGCATGCCTTCACCACTCCCGGCGGCAAGCCTTCGCCCGTCATCCACCGGGACGTGTCGCAGAAGAACGTGATGGTGACGTACGACGGGGTGGTGAAGCTGCTGGACTTCGGCATCGCCAAGGCGCGCGATGGCGTGGTGCGCACCCAGGCGGGCATGGTGAAGGGCACCACCGGGTACATGTCCCCGGAGCAGGTGCGGGGCGAGCCGCTGGATGGGCGCAGTGATCTGTTCGCCGCGGGGGTGATGCTGCACGAGCTGCTCACCGGCCAGCGCCTCTTCTCGGCGGAGACGGAGCGCCAGGAGATGGAGATGATCCTGAACGCGCCCATCCCGGTGCCGGACATGCCAGGGCTGCCCGCGGAGGTGGCGGTGGTGGTGCTCAAGGCGCTGGCGCGCGAGCGGGAGGAGCGCTACGCGAGCGGCCGGGAGCTGGCGCGGGCCCTCGAGGCCGCGGCGGGCCCCCTGCTGATGGACTCCGAGCAGCGTGCCGCCTTCATGCTCGAGCACTTCCAGGATCGGATGCAGGCGACGCGCCGGCTGCTGGAGAGCGCCGAGGAGGTGAAGGAGCCGCTGGCCCTGGAGACGGCGGGGATGGCGCCCGCCGGCGAGGAGCCGGAGATGGCGCCCACGGATCCGAATCCCCCGCCGCGGGGCGTGCGGCCGGAGAAGACGGAGGCGAAGTCGCCGGTACGGGGACAAGGGGGGCGCAGGACGGAGACGGGCGAGGCTCCGGCCACGGGCGTGCTCACCACGGGGAGGCGGGTGACGCAGGAGCGGCCCGCGGCACCGCGGGAGACGCAGCTCACGGCGCCGCCCACGCGGGGAGGAATGGGGAAGTTCTGGGCGGCGATCATCGCGTTGCTGGTGGTGGGGGGAAGCGCGGGCTATGGCGCGATGAAGCTGGTCGCGGCGATGAAGGCCCAGGAGGCGGAGGGGACGCCCATTCCCCTGCCGGTGGGGGACCTGTCACCGATGACGCCCATCCAGCCGCCGGGCCAGAAGAAGGCGGATTCGGGTGCCACCGCGCAGGCCACCACGCCAGCACAGCCCGCGGCGGAGGCACAGGAGGGCAAGGAGGATCCGGCGAAGAAGGAGGGGGACAGCGAGCCCGTGCGCAACGTGAGGCAGGGAGCGCTGACGCTGGTCATCCTGCCGGAGGCCGAGGTGTTCCTGAACGGGCGCTCGCTGGGGAAGACGCCGCTCATCAAGACGCCGGTGCCGGTGGGCAGGCACCTGCTGCGCATCAAGGGCGCGGACGGGAAGCGGCGGCAGCTGTCGGTGCCCATCCAGGCGGGCAAGACGGCGCAGTTCAAGCTCAAGCTGACGGACATCCCCGAGCGCTGAGCCCGAGGACTCCCTCTCCCTTTGGGAGAGGGTTGGGGTGAGGGCCGCCCCGCTACTTCCTGGCGGCGGGATCCGCGCCCGGCGGCAGGCCGTCCACCAGCAGCATGTCGGTCTGGGTACACGTCTGACGCAGCGCCTTGGCGGGTGCGTACTCGGGAGAGTTCCACCACTCCTGGGCCCGCTCGTAGCTGGGGAACTCGAGGATGACGAACCGCGGCGTGT
>DASQMW010000315.1:0-5369 GCA_035645295.1 Archangium sp. | reverse complement strand
GCCAGGGGCCCGGGTGAGGCCGCGCGGGGGGGGGCCCGAGGTCCGGGCCGACGGCGCGGGCCGCTTCGTGCTGGAGGGGCTCGACTGCAGCGGGCGCACCGAGCTGCTCGCCGAGAGCGCCACGAGCGTGGGCGAGCGGGCCATCGAGCCACTGCGCGAGGACACCTCGGGGCTCGACATCTCACTGCAGACGGCGGGCGGGCTCCGCGTCCGGGTGGTGGAGGCGCGCTCGGGCCGGTTGCTCGAGGGCGCGAGCGTCCAGTCTCCGGCCGCACCGGAGGCCGTCTGGCGCGAGGAGGACGTGGGACACTTCCGGGCTGCTCCGCTGATGCCGGGCTCCCATGTCCTCCTCGTCCGGGCACCGGGCCGTGGGGCCGTGCAGCGGGTCCTCGAGGTGGGCGCGGGCCCCGCGACGGAAGTCGAAGTCGAGCTGCCGCCGGAGAGCGTGCTCGCGGGCCGGGTCCTGGGGCCCGAGGGGCTGGGACTGGAGGGCGCGCGGATCCACCTCATGGGGCCAGGGCGGAGCGGGGCGGAGGAGGTGCGCACAGGCGCGGATGGACGCTTCGAGGTGCGTGGGCTCACGGAGGACACGTATGAGCTGCGCGTCGAGCGGCCGAGGTACCTCTCCGTGACGCGAGAGCTCCGGCTGCCGCGGACCGAGCCGCTGGAGCTCTCCCTGGCGCCCGCGGCGGCGGTGTCCGTGAAGGTGCTCGGCGCGCGCGGGGAGCCCGTGGAGGAGGCGGTCGTGACCCTTTCCTGGGGGGGCGAGGGGCGAGGGGCGACGGTGCGGGAGGAAGGCACGGACGCCCGGGGGGGCGTCCACTTCGGGGGGCTCGTTCCGGGCCGCTACCTCGCGAAGGTGCGGGCCCCGGGCTACCTCACGTCCGAGCCCGTCCCGGTGGAGGCCTGGGACGAGGAGACCGAGCCTGTCTCGCTGGTGCTGCGAGAGGGCGTCTCGCTGTCCGGCCGCGTCCGGGACGCGCGGGGCGTGCCGGTGGGCGAGGCGGACGTGGTCCTCATGGGGGACGCAACGAGCGGGGGCAGTACCCGCACGGATGCCCAGGGCCGCTTCACCCTGTCGGGCCTCGTGCCAGGACGCGTCTGGCTCCGGGTGGAGAAGTTCGGCCACCCGATGCGGGAGGTGGAGGTGGAGGTGCCCGCGTCCAACCTGGAGCTGATGCTGGAGGGCCGCGGGCTCGAGTGAATCCCAAAAAACGAGCGCCTCCCGGGGAAACCCTGGGAGGCGCCGTCCTCAGTTCTGCAGCTGCGAGCGCCTCAGGGTCTTCGTGGTGACGGTGACGCCCGCTCCCGCGATGCTCGAGCGCTTCTCGGGGTTCTGGATGACCTTGATCGTGACGGTGGGGTCCGCCAGCGTCGTGTTGAACTCCATGATGCCGAAGCTGTACTCGGCGGGCGTGCTGGGTGAACCAATCCCGGAAGAGATCAGCTCATACAGGGGGTAGCCCCCCGTGGGGGTCCGATCGGTGATCAGACTCCGGTGGATGTCACCCGTCACGAAGAGCACGCCTCCAATCTTGTTGGCGGCGATGTACTCGAAGAGCGCCTGCTTCTGGGCTCCCCAGCACTCGCTGCCCAGGGTGGAGCCATTCACAATCACCTTGAAGGTCGCATTGGAGGCCAGCAGATCGTTCTTCAGCCAGCTGAACTGCTCGGCGCCGTACATCTTCGGGGAATACCCCGAGGGCATGGACCTGGGGCAGTCGCGGCCCCAGCGGTCATCCATCATGAAGAACGCCACGCCGCCCCAGCCGAACCGGTGGTAGATGCCGTCGCCGGCGAACGGGGGGTGGGGGTAGAGGTCCGCGTACGCCTGGCGGGCCACGTCCTTCTGGGCGAAGGTGGCATCCTCGTCGTTCGGACCGTAGTCGTGGTCATCCCAGACGGCGAAGGTCGGGAAGGCGCGGAAGACGTTGGTGAACTCCGGCACGGCGCGCTGCTGGAAGTACTTGAACCAGTAGTGGTCCTTCGACGGGGGGCTCTCCGTCGTGTACATGTTGTCCCCCACGAGCAACTGGATGTTGGGCTCTCCCGTGTTGAGCTGCTCGTGCATGATGTCCCACGAGGGCTGGCTCGGCGCGGTCGCGCCGTTCATGCAGGAGGCGACACCGACCTTGAAGTGCGCCGGCCCAGCAGGCTCGGTCTTGAAATAGAAGCCACCGCGCTCGCCCGTGAAGCCCGAGGCGAAGATTCCATAGTGATACCGGGTGTTGGGCTTCAGTCCGTCGAGGGAGCCCTTCCAGGAGCGGAAGCCACCTCCGGTTCCCGAATCCGTCATCTGCACCGTGGCCACCCAGCAGGTCTCGCAGGCGGCCGCCTCCCGGGCACGCAGGGTCAGCGTTTCACCGGTGGTGTCCCCGAAGGACGCCGAGGTGCCCACCCAGATGTTGGCGCCGGCCGTCGAGGTACGGCCCACGAAGGGGACACGCACGAGGGGCGAGGCGTAGGCCTGCGCGACGCTGGGAACCACGAGGCCGGTGGCCACGGACAGACCCAGCAGCACGCCAGATAGGGAACTCCTTGTCATTGTCTTCTCCTCTGGCACCACCACGTGTGCCGTTTCGCGGGGAGGTCTTCTTCCCCTCGAGAGAGGCCGGCCCACGCCCGCCGCCCCAAACAAGAAATATCCGTTTTCCTGGCGAAACGCTACACCCTTTCTGGGCGGACACCTTTCCTGACGTCACCGCCGTGCGCGTTCGCCGGACCGCAGCGCGTAGACGCGGACATGGTCGAACTCGGCGGCGAAGTCGCCGCCCCCACCCATCGCCACGAGGGAGATGCGCGGGTTGCTCAACGAGTGCGTCCATGTTCCGCCGCGAACCCAATCCACGCCGTTCTGGCTCGTGTACGCGGTGTACGCAGTGGTGTCGCCGCCAGCGGCGCGGCGCGCCTCGCCCGTGAGGCGCTCGACCGCGATGCGCAGGTACGTCCAGTCCTCCGAGGGGGGGCCGACGACTGTGTTGCCCTGACGCCCCCAGCCGGCCGGCACCGGCGCCAGCTCCTTGGTGAACTCCGTCTGACGCGTCTCCCACATGGCTGTGGTCGTCAGTTTGATGAAGTTGTCGTCGCCGCCGTAGAGCACCAGTCCGGCCTGCGCGTGGTTGAAACAGCAGCCGTCGTCGGGCACGTCGAGGCGCACTCTGGTTTCGACCAGGTAGTCGCCCTTGGGCGCCGGGCGTGTCAGCAGGGAGGCGTTGTTGGTGTCGAGGTGGAGGTCGGCGTTCTGCACCTGGAAGCGGAACGTCCCATCGGCCACGGCGTACGTGTGCGAGGCTGGCGGGCGCACCCACGACCACGAGCCGCTCAGCGCGGTCCCGTCGAACATGTCCGACGCCGCTGCGATGCGGTCCCCGGGGACGTGCGGCTGCGCCAGCTTCGTCCGGTAGCGGGACTTCAACCCAGCTCGAGCCGCGGGCGCGGGCATCTGGCCGTCCGAAGCCCAGAAGCCACCGCGCACGGCCGGCCACCCGTCGACCCAGTCCAAGGGGTCCAACAGCACGGGCCGCTTGGTGAAGCCTGTCGCCGATTCGAAGAACGGGTCGGAGCGATCGACGGCGTGGTAGGCGGTCCACCATTGACCCGCCGCATCCTGGAACACCGTGTTGTGCCCGGTGCCAACCCAACGGTTGCCGTTCATGCTGATGACGGGTGTTCCGCCGGCCTGCGTGTCCAGCAGCGAGTTCCCCTGGCGATCCACGAACGGCCCGAGCGGGCTGGTGGACCGCCCGGCGAAGACGTTGTAGCCGGTCAGCGCGCCGTTGCAGCAATTCGTCGCCGACCCGAACAGGTAGTAGTAGCCGTCGCGGAGGACGACGTTCGCACCTTCGTAGCGGTTGCCAATGCTGATCCGCGTTTCGTCGGCGCCAACGGCCGCACCCTCGGCGGTCAAGGTGAGCGTCCTGGCGAAGATGCCCCCGGAGTAGCTGCCGTAGTACAAGACGCTCTCCGCGCCGACGGAGTCACCCAGGACGTCTGGATCGAAGGTCCAGAAGAACGCGCAGGGCTCCGCGTTGGCCGTGTCCTTGCGCGGGCTGACCACGGGCTCGTCAGAGAATTTCCACGGCCCGGTGGGGCTGTCGCTGGTCGCAACACCGATCGCGCTGTCGCTCGTGCACGCCGTCGTGGTCGTGTCGGTGACGACGAAGAACAGGTAGTACTTGTCGTGCACCGAGGAGTAGAGGACATCCGGCGCCCAGAGCCCCGCGTTGCTGACGGCGTAGCCAGGCAGCGACTGGAAGGCGTCGCCGACGTACTCCCAGTTGATCAGGTCGAGGGACCGCATCTGGGGGATCCTGTGGAAGACCAATTTCCCCTGAGCGTCGAGGTCCTTGTCGTTCAGCGGATCCGTCGTGCAGTACATGTACCAGTACGGATCGCCCTGTTTCTGCCCACGCAGCACCGTGGGATCGGCACAGCTTTCGATGACCCCGCCATTGGGGAGCTTCGGCTTCAACGGGTTGTTGTAGACGCCGGGGTCTTTCGCGCTGGCGGCCAACGCCGGTGGCGGGGCGAGCGTGGCCAGCAGCAACAGCGCCGCGAGCACACGCGGCAGGGCCTGGGATGGAGTGAAGCGGCGAGTGTCCATGCCGGACATGGTGTCAAAGAACTCGCAACATGGGGCCTCCAAGTGTTTCCGAGGACTTGCGGATGGCCCGCGAGGTGCATCGGCCTCGCGGACGGTACGGAGGGGGAGGGGATGGGCTGGCAATCAGGTGCAGATGGGCCCAGAGCACGGACTGAGCGTCACGCGCTCGCACCAGGACAGGACCTGGTGCTGGAGCGCCGAAAGCGAAGTCCCAATCCCCTTGGGCTGCGGCAGGAGCTGCTGAGCTGGCGAGTCGCCCGTGGGCTGGAGGAGCTCACGGTTGACCTGGCCAGGTACCTCCCAGCGACGTTCTGGGAGCTCTTTGCCCGGTCATCCGCCTGGCTCCCAGACTCTTGCCCAGGTGAGCATGGGCCCGCCGCCGCGCCCCACGCCGCCGCCGGCCTCTGTTGCCGACGGGTACAGGGACGAGGAGCAGGCCCGCCCGCTCACGGAGCCGCGGTGTTCGTCGGAGAGGTGAAGAACACGCGGTTGGCGGGGTTGAACTCGATGGCGACGGGCACCTTCGGCGACACCCGGCCCACCGCGTCCATCTTGGCCAGCGTGGGGTTGTTCTCGCTCACGTAGTCCTTCATGTGCGCCTCGATGCCGTTGCCGGGATTCTGCAGCGAGATGGGGAAGTCCGTGGGGATGTCCTGCTGGCCCATGCGCGCCCAGTCCGACAGCACCACCGACTGCAGGCTGGCGCGCGGCACCGGGTCGCCCGCCGCGGCGATGCGGTGCACCTCGCCCTCACGCTGCCCGGCGG
>DASQMW010000314.1:0-2226 GCA_035645295.1 Archangium sp. | reverse complement strand
CTGCGCAGCAGCCCCGCCCAGTCTACTGGCGGCGTCCTCTCCTTCCTCCGCTCCTGCCTCGCCCCTGCCTCCGGCGCCTCGCTCGCCTCCTCTGCTCCTACCTGGGGGCGCGTCACGCTCCTCTCCTCCGCACCTGCTTGGGGGAGCAGCCATCCGGGACGGCTTGGAGGCGCTCGACTTCGCCGGGCGCCAGCGGCTCGTCCGCTTGCTCGTTGAGCGGGTCATCGTGCTGGGGGAGGACGTCACCATCGAGCATGTCGTCCCCCTCTCCGGCCGTTTTTGTCGTTTGCGTCCTGATGATCGACGTGTTGGCCTGCGTGAGGTGTGGAGGCAGGCGGAGTGTATTGGCGTACGTGAAGGGGGCCCCCGGGGTGCGGGCGAGTCTGGAGCACCTGGGCTTGCCCACGGCATGTGCGAGCCTGGCCCCGGCACGAGGGCCACCCCAGGCCGTGTGGTGTTGAGGCTCAAGACAGCCAACAGGCCCAGGCTCCTGCCATGCACCTGAGGGGAGCGCGGCCTGGGCAGGCCTGTGCCCCCATCCCTCTTATGCGCCTCCACCCCGAGCACCCCGAGCCGGCTCATCTCCGCTCAGTCCAGACGCGCGTCCCGGGCACCTCGTTGAACAGGAACCACGCCACGGAAGCCACGGAGCGATGGATCGCGAGGTCATTCGCGGCATCCGCCACCGTGACGTAGCGGAAGCTGCCATCCGCGAGCTGCGCCTGCGCCAGGCCCGCCTGGAGCGCTTCCCAGTTCCCGCCCAGCCGACGCGTGGCGAGCACCGCGCCGAACGAGCCCTCGAACCACAGCGTCGGCGTGGGGTACGGCTCTCCATACGCCGGGGTCCAGTTGTCCAGGGCCGTGTAGGGCCGGTAGCCCCGCACCGCTCCGTCCTGGATGGCATAGCGCTGCTCCATGCGCGCCAGCGAGGAGGCCGCCCGGGCCGGGTCGTTCCACGCCATCAGGGCCATGGCTCCCCAGCTGTAGACATCGAGCGCGCCCACCTCGTCCCGGGTGCCGGTCGCCCAATGGCCACCGCGAACGAAGCTGCCTCGCGTCGCATCCCAGGCGTGGGACATCAGCCCCGTCTGGAGGCGGTCGGCCACGGCCAGATACGTGGAATCGCCGAGCACCCGCGAGGCTGCCAGGAACGCGAACCAGCAGTCGAGGTTGTGCTCTGTGCTGTACCAGCCCACCTCGTCCCCGCCGCGGATGAGCCCGGTGGTGCCGTGCTGAAGCCCCGCGAGGTATTGGAGCGTCCGCTCCAGGGCCTCCTGGAGCCGGGGCCGCCGTGGATGCAGGGGCGCGGCCTCGATGACCTTCGTGAGCGCATAGGCCGCCCAGCCATTGGAGCCGCTGCGGTAGGCGCCATCGGTCAGGAAGGGTCGCAGCTGATCCGCCCACTGGGGGAATGCGCCCTGGCCGCTCTGGGTCCGCACGAGCGCCTCCGCCATCTCCACCGCCAGGGACACGTCGCCAGCATCCAGCTCCGCGAGGATGGCGAGCGCCTGATCATAGACATACGTGCGCTGCTCGAAGGCCGTGCCGTAGCCCGCGTCTCCGGGCTCCAGCTCGAACGAGCACACCATCCGGGGCGCGCCCCAGAGCGCCGTGGTCCGCGCGTTCTCCGCCTCGTGGAGGCGCACGAGCTTGTTCCCGCGCGGCACCCACGGGAAGCTCCAGGTGCCGCCGTGGGCAGGAGCCACGCCCAGGAAGTACTCGGCATCGGTCACCGCGTAGACCCAGACCTCGAGGCCTCTCCAGGTGGCGCCGAGCTGCTGGCCGCTCACCGCGTCGAAGAGCTTGAAGCGCCAGGCCCCGCCACGGCCCACGGCATCCAGGGACCAGGTGCCCTGGGGGGAGACCGGGGCTTCCGCCTGCAGGTACTCCGCGTCGGTCATCAGGTACCCGCGCACGACGTAGCTTCCCGGCGGGAGCGAGGCGGTGCTCCCGGAGAGGGGCCCCTCGTAGCCCGGAGGGATGGACGAGGGGGACGTCACGATGACGGGGCTGGTGCGGACGACGGGACGGGAGGGGTCGAGCGTATAGCTTCCACTGATGGGCCCGATGTCCTCGTACCCGTACTCCTAGAGCACCGAACGGTTTGAAGGTACCCCAGTTTCTTGGGCCTGAGCCCGAGGCGATTCAAGGTGCCGCTGCCAGGACTCGATGTTCTGGAGGGTGGCGGCACGGCGCAGGTCAAAGGTGTTCTTGCGCACTCCGCGG
>DASQMW010000313.1:0-14767 GCA_035645295.1 Archangium sp. | reverse complement strand
CACTTCAGCCGGGCCTTCAAACAACGCTTTGGCATGAGCCCGAGGGAGTACCGCGCACGGGCCCGCTGCGCCGGTCCCTCTGGAGCTGGCTGACCTCCCGGTCGCGCTCTTCACGAACTTGTCCGACAGTTGGACAACTTTTGCGAGACCGTGCCCGCCAGGGGCGTCCGTGACAGAGTGCGCTCCCAGAGAGCCACCATGCACCGCCTCGTCCCGCTGATCGCCGCCTTCGCCCTGTGTTCCCTCGCCTGCGAGCGGAAATCCCCGCCACCTTCGGCTTCCGCTCCGGTGGCCGCTCCGTCGGAGCAGCGAGCCCCCACTGAAGCGGGGCCCATCCTCATCGGCACGTTGGGGAGTCTCACAGGCTCGGAAGCCTCGTTCGGCACGGTGGTGCGCGATGGCATCCAGTTCGCCGTGGAGCAGGTGAACGCCGCGGGCGGAGTGAACGGCCGCAAGGTGGAGCTCCGCTCCTATGACACCCAGGGCAAGCTCGAGGAGTCCGTGGCCGCGGCCAAGCGTCTCCTCACGCAGGACCGCGTGGTGCTCATCCTCGGAGACGTGACGTCGTCCGGCTCGCTGGCCATCGCCGATGCGGTGCAGGCGGCCCAGGTCCCCATGGTGACGCCTTCGTCCACCCACCCGGATGTGACGAAGAAGGGCGACTTCGTCTTCCGCACCTGCTTCATCGATCCCTTCCAGGGTGGCGCCATGGCGCGCTTCGCCCGAGAGAACCTGAAGCTCGAGCGCGTGGCGGTGCTGCACGACAGCAAGAACGCCTCCTCGCTCGGCCTGAGCGAGGCCTTCACCGAGGCCTTCACGAAGCTGGGCGGAAAGGTGGTGGCGGTGGAGAGCTACTCCAAGGGGGACACGGACTACCGCGCGCCGCTGCTGGCCGTGAAGAAGGTGAAGCCCCAGGCCCTGTACCTGCCGGGCTTCTACAGCGAGGTGGGCGTCATCGCCCGCCAGGCTCGCGAGATGGGCCTGATGCAGCCGCTGCTGGGCGGGGATGGTTGGGAATCGGACCGCATCTTCGAGCTCGCTGGCGGCGCGCTGGAAGGCGCCTACTTCTCGTCGCACTACGCCGAGGACAACCCCGCCCCCGAGCTCCAGCGCTTCATCACCGCGTTCCGCGAGCGCTATGGCCGCTCTCCCGAGGCCGCCTCCGCGCTGGGCTATGACGCGGCGAAGGTGGCGCTCGCGGCCATCGAGCGGGCGAAGTCGCTCTCCGGCCCGGACATCCGCGAGGCGCTCGCGAACACGAAGGACCACCCCGGCGCCACGGGAACCCTCACCCTCGACGCGGATCGCAACCCGGTGAAGCCCGCGGTCATGCTCACGATTCGCGAAGGCAAGCGCCGCTTCGCCGCCGCTGTGACGCCGTGAACGCTGACGCATCGCGGCAGCTTTCCACCGGCGAACATCCGCCCCTTTATCGGGGATGACGGATGGTCCGGAGTGCGGATGTTGGGGACCACGCTCCGGGAGGTCTGAATGGCGGATGTGCGCGACGAAGCGGTGGCCGTGGAGGGCTCATCGCTCAAGGTCGTGATGATTGCCTCGGTGGCGGCCGTGGGTGGCTTCCTGTTCGGCTACGACACGGCGGTCATCAATGGCGCCGTCGGGGCCCTGGAGGCGACCTTCCAGGCGGGGGACACGGCCATCGGGCTCTCGGTGTCCTCGGCGCTGATCGGCTCGGCCCTCGGGGCGTTCATGGGCGGGCAGCTGGCGGATCGCCTGGGCCGCATCCGGACGATGGTGGTGGCCTCGGTGCTCTTCTCCATGAGCGCGCTGGGCTCGGGGCTCGCCTTCGGGCTCGTGGACTTCAGCCTGTGGCGCCTGGTGGGCGGCGTCGCGGTGGGGATCGCCAGCGTCATCGCCCCCGCCTATATCGCGGAGATCGCTCCGGCCCACCTGCGCGGGCGGCTCGGTTCGCTCCAGCAACTGGCCATCGTGACCGGCATCTTCGCCGCGCTGCTCGTGGATTACGGCATCGCCGCCGGGGCGGGAGGCTCCGCGCAGAATCCCTTCTGGCTCGGACTCGGGGCCTGGCGGTGGATGCTCCTGTCCGAGCTTCCCCCCGCCATCCTCTATGGCATCGGCGCCCTCATGATTCCCGAGTCCCCCCGCTACCTGGTCGCGAAGCATCGCGATGAGAAGGCGCGGGAAGTGCTCCGCTCCATCATCGGGCGCCGCGCGGAGTCGAAGGTGGAGGAGATCCGCCAGAGCCTCTCGGGCGAGCAGACTGGCAAGTTCTCGGACCTCCGGGGGCGCTTCGGGCTGCTCCCCATCGTCTGGGTGGGCATCGGGCTGTCGCTGTTCCAGCAGTTCGTTGGAATCAACGTCATCTTCTACTACTCGAGCGTCCTCTGGCAGGCGGTCGGGTTCTCGGAGCGGGACTCGCTGGTCATCACCGTCATCACCAGCGTCACCAACATCGTCACCACCTTCATCGCCATCGGCACGGTGGACCGTTTCGGGCGCAAGCCGCTGCTCATCGTGGGCTCGGTGGGCATGTCGCTGACGCTCGGGACGATGGCGTACCTGTTCGGCACGGCTGGGATGGATGCCGCGGGCAAGCCCGTCCTGGAGGGGACGGCGGGCACCCTCGCCCTGGTGGCCGCCAATCTCTACGTCTTCTGCTTCGGCCTGTCGTGGGGACCCATGGTGTGGGTGCTGCTCGGGGAGATGTTCAACAACCGCATTCGCGGCCGTGCGCTGGCGCTCGCGGGCTCGGCGCAGTGGGTCGCCAACTTCATCGTCTCCTCCACGTTCCCGGCCTTGCGCACGGCGGGCCTGGGACTGGCCTACGGGCTCTACACCGCCGCCGCCATGGCCTCGCTCGTGTTCGTGCTCCTCTTCATCCGGGAGACCAAGGGCAAGGAACTGGAGGACATGTAG
This sequence comes from Archangium sp., assembly GCA_035645295.1. Classification (GTDB taxonomy): domain Bacteria; phylum Myxococcota; class Myxococcia; order Myxococcales; family Myxococcaceae; genus Archangium. The sequence goes on along the minus strand of DASQMW010000313.1, from coordinate 11,869 downwards.
CCTCCCGCGGGGCCCCGTCTCACTGCTCCAGCGCGGACACGTCCGGGCACGCCGAGGCATTGCCCACCACGGCGGTCTCCCAGCTCCGTTTCATATAGGTGATGCGGAAGCTGGCATCCCAGCACTCCACCTGCGTCGCGGTGAAGCCCGCGGGCACGTCTCCGCCCGTCACCGAGATGATTCCCACGCCCCCCCGGTCCTTCGTCCACCGGCTGAGGATGGCCAGGTCCTCCTTCTGCGGGCCGGGGAGGATGTCGGTATCCTCCAGGAGGAAGCCCATCTCTCCGAGGCCGCCGGGAAGCTCGCGGTACCCGTAGAGGATTTCGGACGCCGTCTGGGGCGAGGCGGGCACGAAGCGCATCCGCACGGTGATGGGGAGCGCGCGCGTCTGGTAGACGATCTCCAACAGGTCCAGGTCCGCGAGCCCTCCGGCGTCGAAGCCGTGGGCCTTCGTCTGCTTCACGAGGAGCCTCACCGCGCCCGTGCCCTTGCGCAGCCCACCGTCCGGCTGGAAGGCGCCCTCCATGGCGGACCACCACCCGTCCTCGCCGGAACCCCGAGGCCGGTACTGGAGCAGATAGGTGAAGTGCTCGGGCTCGCGCTTCATCGCGAAGCGCACCTCGTGACCGGGGTGGTTCGGGTCCGGCCAGGGTCCCCACACGCGCAGGTCTGGCGCACGTGTCGTGGGCGGCAGTTCACGAATCTCCTCCAGCAGGGTGAGCAGTCCATCCATCCCCCTGTTGAACGCGTCCGAGGCCGCGCGTGTGTCCCGGTAGAGCGGAGAGGGCTCTCCCTCGGCCAGTGCATCCGAGCGCCGGCGCGGACTTCCCTCGCTCACCGTGCCGCTGGCGCCGGGCAGCTCCGAGGCCAGGTCCTCCCGGGTGGGCAGGGCGTTGAGGAACTCGAGATCGTCGTTGGAGAAATTCCCGCCGCACGCGGCGAGGCAGCCCAGCAGCAGGAGCCAGCAGTTGCGCATCACGCGCTCCCTGTCAGAGGCGGTACGTCACGAGCGCGCCGAGCTCCCAGTAGCCCAGGGAGCGCTGTGCGTCGACGTTGTAGAGGAGGTAGTGGACGCGGGCGCGCCCGGTGAGCTCGAAGCGATCCGACATTCGCCAGCGCACGCCGCCCACGAGGCCCGGGGTGAGCACGGCGTAGAACTGGTCCGGGAGGCTCGCGTCCTCGAAGTCACGGCCCATGACGAGGTAGGCGAGCCGGGGGCCGACGAAGGGGGACACACGGCCCAGGGGCCACTCGGCCACGAGCGAGGTGCCCACCGTCAACAGCGAGTAGCGGTAGCGCGGCCCCGAGAGGGTAGGGAGCTCCAGCGTGGCCTGCCGCCCGCCGAGCGCCAGATCGATGTCCCAGCGCCAGTTCTCGCGGAAGTAGTGGTGCAGCCCCACCTCCAGGCCGAGCAGCGGCGTGGAGAGGAAGAGGTTCTCGCGCGTGGGCGTATCGAAGAAGGAGTGGTAGCCGCCGGTGAGTCCCAGCGTCCAGTACGTGCGCAGCCCGCGCTCCCGAGGTGCCACGCCCTTCACCGGGTCATCCGAGAAGGGCGCATCGCGCAGCCGGGACTCGTCGAGCACCGTGGTGCGCCCGCGCTGGACCTCGGCCTCGCCAATGCGCAGCCGGTCCGCCAGCCGCCGCTTCACCGTGTACCGGCCCGGGGCCAGGGCCAGCCGCCGCTCGGCGTCCACGGCCTTGTCCAGCTCCGCCACCACCAGTCCACCCGGGTTCACGAAGTAATAGGCCCCCGGAGGCGCGGTCCGAGGCACCAGCAGTCCCTCGTCGCGTCCCCGCAGGTCCGTCAGCACCAGGTCGCCATTGCCGGCGAGCTCGTAGCTGAAGGTGGGGTGCTGGGCCCCGGCGCTGCTGTCCGCGGTGTCCGCCACGGTGCGGGCGTAGGCATGCGAGTACGCCTCGAAGAGCGTCACCTGCCCGTCGCCCGAGCGGTCCGCCTCCCCCAACAGCCCGCTGCCCAGGTGGTGGGTGAAGTAGCTGCCCCCCAGCAGGTCCGACTCCTGCGAGTCCTCGTCCGCCGAGCTGGAGGTGAGGATGACGAGCCCCCGGGCCTCGCGCGTGGCGCCCGCGTCGATGGCGAAGGCCGGCGCGCGCCGGGCTCCTTTCGTCCGCGTGAGCGCCCCGGAGCGGCACGAGTCCAGGATGGCGATGCGGATGTCCGCGGGAGCCGCCAGCAACCGCCGCTTGAGCGACTCCAGGTCCAGCGCGCTCTCTCCCAGCCGCAGCGCGCCGTCCTTCGCATGGCCCGAGTAGTAGACGATGAGCGCGGTGCGCTCGCCCCGGGCCCGTGCCGTCCGTGCACCCGACTCCAGCTCGGCCAGTGCCCGGAGGAAGTCTCCACTGTCCTCGTCCAGCAGCAGCCGCGCGTCACCGGGCTCCACTCCGCCCAGCCGCGTCAGCAGGCCGTGCATCTTGCGCGCGTCGTCCCGGGCGAAGCGCAGCGGCCGGGTGTCCGCGCCGCCCTCGTCGTTTCCCGCCACCAGCGCGAAGCGGCGCAGCGGCTGGGCCTGCACCGTGGCCGCCAGCACCAGTGCCAGGACGAGCACCAGGCCTTGTCCGGGCAGGCGTCTCATGGCTTGCGCAGCAGCCAGTGGGTCTCTTCGCCACCCGAGTCCAGCGTGGTCATCGCCTCCACCTTGCCCCCGGCCGCTTCCCAGGCCCGCCGCGCCGACGCCTGGACCGCCTCCACTCTCAACGGCCTCTCGGAGAGCACCATCACCACGCGCTCGTGGCCCGAGCCGGTGAACACCACGCTGTCGGGCAGCCAGTGTCTGCCGGGGCCCGCCTCCACGGGGAGGCTCATTCCCCCCTGGGCGTAGAGCTCCGACACCTCGCCCTCCTCGTCCACCGACACCGCCAGCACGTACCGGTAGGGCCCGGACACGTACGCCAGCCGCACCTTCTCGCCCGGCTCCAGCTCCTCGGTGTCCCCCGGCAGGACGCCCCGCTGGGGCCCGCCTCCGCCGATGCGCAGTTCCGCCGAGGCCCCGCCCTTGAGCCGGTTGGTGGGGGGATTGGAGAGCATCGGCCGCACCAGCACCACCAGCAGCACCGAGGCCGCCAGCGCCACCAGGACACCATTGCGCAGGGGCCGCGAGGTCTGCGTCTTCGGCTTGTTCAGGACACGCTCCACTCCGGCCTCGAAACGCTCGAAGGGCACCTCTGCCTCGAAACGGGCCTGGTTCGCCTCGAGGCCCTTCAGAATCCGCTGGCACTCCGCGCACCCGGACACGTGCTCCCGGGCCTGTTCCGATTCCTTGCCGGGGAGCTCTCCGGCGTGCAGCCGCCGCAACGTCCACTCCGACAGGTGCGCGCTCATGGGACCTTCAGCTCCTCGTTCGACAGGGTGGCGAACTGCTCCAGCCGCTTCCGCACCGTGGGCACCGAGCGCCCCAGCATCGCCGCCACCTCTTCCAGCGTCATCCCGTCCACCCAGTAGTGCACCACCGCCGCCTGCGTCTCCACGTCCACCCGCGACAGCAGCGAGCGCACCAGCTCCCGCGTCTCCAGCTTCCGCGCCCCGTCGTCTCCTTCGGGGCGGGCCAGCTCGTCCCGCTCGAACCAGCGCCGCCACGGCGCCCGCTCCGCGCGCAGCTGGTTGAGGCAGTGGTGGGTGGCGATCTTCATCAACCACGCCAGGGGCGAGGACCCGGCATGCAACGTCTCCGAGTGGGTGAGGGCGCGGGCGAACACCTCCTGCATCGCGTCCTCGGCCTTGCTGGTGTCCTTCAACAGGTAGCGGCAGCGCCCGTACACGCTGCCGCCATACGCCGTGTACAGCTCGCGCAGGAGCGCTCGCCGATCCTTCTGACCGCCGTCGAGGCCCTTCAGGGCCGGGGGGCTCGCTCCTGCCACGAACTGCCTCATCTCGCTGCGGGGTGGGAGGCCCGAGCTTACAACGAGCGCCCACCCCGAGGGCTCACAACGAGGAGTAGTCGGCCGTGGTGAAGGCGCAGTCGCTCGCCTCGATGCCGTAGCGCACCTGGGGGAGGGCGTAACTGGCGCGCAGGTAGCGGCTGGCGAAGGAGGTGTCCCAGCACTCGTTGGCGGTGGCCGACTCCTCGCCCAGGTCTCCGCCCGTCAGCTCGACATCCGAGCGGCCAGCCCCCGACTCCAGCCAGCGGCTCCTGATGGTGAGGGTCTCCTTCGCGGCCGAGCCGGACACCTTGTGCCAGTCCTGGACGAGCTTGAAGTCGAACTGGCCGCCCTGGGTGGGGGTGGCGGCGTAGCGGTAGTCCGCGTCCACGCGCTTGCTGGCGTCGTTCTCGTCACGCACCTGGCGGAAGGCCGCGTCCACGGTGGCGGAGCTCTGCGCGTTCAGGCGCGCGTACTTGACGGTGAAGCGGCCCACGTTGTGGTCGTGCTCGGGCAGCGTCGCCGCCTTGTCCCAGTCGAGGGTGAACTCCCCCTGGCCGAAGCCCTTCCGCGGCTCGCCGGCCTCGTCCACCGAGGCGGTATGGGTGCCGGTGATGACGTCCACGAAGGCCGAGTCCTGCGCCTCCTTCGCCTTGGCCGACACGGTGTAGCTGTACGTCTGGTCGCCCGTCTTCTTCACGGTGAGCTTCCAGGTGTTGCGCGCGAGCGGCTCGGTGTGCGGGCCCCACACGGCGGTGTCCTCGGTGAGGGTGGTGGGCCGGTGCTCCGTCACCGCGTCCACCAGCCCGAGCACCAGCAGCGTGCCGCCGTTGACCAGCTTGGTGGTGGACCGGGTCAGGGTGTAGAACTCGCTCAGGTCGCCCTGGCCCTGCCCGTGAACCTCTCCGGACGTGAGCGCCTGGCCGCTCTTGGCGGGCGTCTTCACCTCCACCAGCTCTTGCGTGGGCAGCACGGAGCGGAACTCCGCCTCGCGGTCCATCCGGCCACAGCCAGCGAGCATCAGGGCGGAGATCAGCAGGCTCTTGCGCAGCGTCATGTATCGATCCTTTCGGGGGTCCGCCCGGCCTTCCGGGCCGGTGCGGGTCATCTGCCCGTAGGGACACAGCAGGGCCCAAAAACAGAAAGGGCGATTTTCACCAGGAAGAACCCCAGGAATTTCAATGCCTTGGAGGCTCCCTGGTCGCTCTCCAGGCATACCGGACGGGGGCTCCGACGAGAAAAAGGACCCGTTCCTAGGTTTGCCCCATGGAAAAGCGACACCCCAACCACCCCGGGGAGATGGGAATCGACGCCTCACTCGCCGAGAGGAGCCGGACAACGGACGAGATCAACGCCCGTGGCCGCGCCATCGAGGTGTTGCTGAACGCCGGTGTGCCGTTCCTCGTCGGCGGCGCCTACGCCTACTCCACCTATACGGGCATCTACCGCGACACCAAGGACCTGGACCTCTTCCCGCGAAAACGGGACGCGGAACGGGCGCTGGTGGAGCTGGAGAAGGATGGCTGGCGCACCGAGCGTGCCGACGAGGCGTGGATCTACAAGGCCTACAAGGGCGAGTACTTCGTGGACTTCATCTTCTCCTCGGGCAACGGCGTGGCCACGGTGGACGATGAGTGGTTCGTCCACGCCCGGACGGCGTCCGTCTTCGGCCACCCATGCCTCATCGCGCCGGCCGAGGAGACCATCTGGTCCAAGGCCTTCGTCAACGAGCGCGAGCGCTACGACGGGGCGGACATCAACCACCTCATCCTCAAGGTGGGGCGGAGCATGGACTGGGAGCGGCTGCTGCGGCGCTTCGACCGGTACTGGGAGGTGCTGCTCAGCCACCTGATGATGTTCCGCTTCGCCTACCCGTGTGAGCGGGACCTGGTGCCGACGTGGCTGATGACGGAGCTGATGTCGCGCACGCTGGACACGCTCAAGGAAGGCAACTGGGACGAGCGACTGTGCCGCGGGAATCTCATCTCGCGGGTCAACTACGCGGTGGACATCCATCACTGGGGCTACGGCGACGGCCGGTCCTGGGACGAGCGAGACCGAGAGAAGGGGGAGGCACGTGGCGCGGGACGCGAACTCGAAAATACGCTTGGCGGCGGTCGGTGATCTGCACTGCCGCGAGGATCAACACGGACGCTTCCGCCACCTCGTCAAGCAGGTCAACGCGGAAGCGGACATGCTGCTCCTGTGCGGTGACCTGACGGACCGGGGGATGATCGAGGAGGGCAAGGTGCTCGCCGAGGAGCTGTCGGCGCTCCGGGTGCCGGTGGCGGCGGTGCTCGGCAACCACGACTACGAGCACAACCAGGCCAAGGAGATCTGCGGTGAGCTGTCGAGGGCGGGGGTGCACATCCTCGATGGGGACCACTTCATCTTCGAGAAGGTGCTGGGGGTGGCCGGGGTGAAGGGCTTCGGCGGGGGCTTCGGCAACGCCACGCTGCAGGCCTTCGGCGAGGGGCAGACGAAGTCCTTCGTGCAGGAGGCGGTGCACGAGTCGCTCAAGCTGGAAGCGGCGCTCAGCCACCTCGACACGGAGAAGAAGGTGGTCATCATGCACTACTCCCCGGTGCCGGAGACGCTGGAGGGCGAGAACATCGAGATCCGCCCCTTCCTCGGGACGAGCCGCCTGGCGATGCCGGTGGACCACTACGGGGCGGAGGCCGTCTTCCACGGGCACGCGCACCATGGCGCGCCCGCCGGAAAGACGAAGAGCGGCATCCCCGTCTACAACGTGGCGATGCCGCTCATGACGAAGATGCACCCCGACCAGCGCTTCATGCTGCTCGAGGTGTGAGGCAGGGGCTCGAGGGGTGCCGGCCGCGGCCGGTGCCCAGCTAATCTGTGCCTCATGAAGACCGAATTCATCCTGCTCCGCCATGGCGAAACGGAGTGGAACTCCCTGGGGCGTCTGCAGGGACACCTGGACAGTCCGCTGAGCGCCAAGGGCCTGCGTCAAGCGGAGGCGCTCGCCGCGCGCCTCGCGTCCGTCTCCTTCCATGCGCTCTACTGCAGTGACCTGGGACGGGCGCAGGAGACGGCGCGCCGCATCGCCGCGCGCACGGGCCACTCCGTCCTCGAGGACCTGCGCCTGCGCGAGCGCGGCCTGGGAATCCTGGAAGGGCTCACTCGGGACGAGGCGAGCCAGCGCCACCCCGAGGTGTTCGCGGAGTACTCGGCGGGCGGGCCGGACTTCGTCGTCCCCGGAGGCGAGAGCGCGTCACAGCGGCTGCGCCATGCGGTGGAGTGTCTGGAGGAGCTCGGAGCCCGCCACGGGGGAGCGCGCCTCGTGGTGGTCACCCACGGTGGCGTGCTCAGCAGTCTGTTCCGGCACTGCCTGGGGATTCCGCCCGGCACGCCGCGCACCTTCTCCATGCTCAACGCCAGTTGGAGCCAGTTCGACTACCACGCGGGGGCCTTCCGGCTGGTGACCTGGGGGGACGTGAACCACCTGAGGGACGCCAGCCGCGACGACACCTGAGGGGCGGCTCGCGGAGCGCCGCGGACGGATGAGCGCCCCCCTGGGTCATGTCGACGGCTCCTCGGGGCCCTCCGGGTCCTTCGGAGGAGGCGCTGACGGCAAGGAGAGGGTGCCCAGCGCCACCTGCCGGAGGAGCAGGACGTGCTGCTCGGCCTCCCGGGCCTGAGCCTCGAAGCGCGTCAGCGAGATGGATTGCTTGTGCTCGCGCGCCCTGGCGACCAGGCGCCGGGCCAGCGCCGCCCTCTCCTCCAACGCGCGCACCGCGGCCCACAACGCCGCATCCACCGAGGACTGCTGTCCCTCTCCAAGCGCCTCCGCCGTGTAGTCATGGCCGACGCGGCAACGGAAGCGCAACAGTCCCTCCTCGCTCAGTTCGAAGAGGACTCCCCCACAATCCGGGCAGGAGAAGTGCGAGGGGTTCCCGTTCTCTGGAGGCTTGTCGATGGCGTCCGGATACGAGAGTTGGCTTCCTACCTCCTGTTCCAGCATCCGGTAGGGCCGGCGCTTCCTCGAGGTGTCTATCGGCGTCCTGGCCAACCGGTCGAGCAGGCCTCCGATCTCCGTCAGGGGCATGCAGTAGTCGGCTGCCACATACTCCAGCGCGCTGCGCGGCATGTCCGCACAGTAGGCGTCCGTCGGCTCCTGCACGACCGCCACGCCGCCCTGGGACTTGATGGCCATCAACCCTGACGTGCCACAATTGAGTGCCCCCGTGAGCACCACCCCTACCACGCGCGCCCCGTAGGCGAGCGCCGCCGAGCGGAAGAGGGGATCCACCGCTGGGCGGTGGTTGTTCTCGCGAGGGCCCCTCACCACTCGCACGCGCCCAGGTTCCACCAGCAGGTGTCTGTCACTGGGAGCGACGTAGATACAGCCAGGCCGCAGCGGCTCACCATCCTCCGGGTGGGAGGCCGGCACCGGACCCGAGCGGGAGAGGATCTCCGGCAGCTTGCTGCGATATCCGGTGGGCAGGTGGAGGACAACGCACACGGTCGCGGGCAGATCCTTGGGGAACCGCGCCACCAGGCGCTGGAGGGCTTCCACTCCTCCCATGGAGGCACCGATGACGATGATGTCATGCGTGTCACGTCGGGCCATGCACCGCCGTCCAGTTGAAGGCTCTTCAAGCCTGGACACGCTGTCCACCAACGGCACCATACCGGGTGGGGCCTCGGCAGCCCGCTTGCGGTGGAGTCGCAGCCCGCCTGGGAACCGGGACCACCGCCAACAGCCGTAGGCGTGAGGGCGTCGTCTGTCTTTGAAGCGGCGGATGAGGAAGCACTCGGACGTCCCACCGCCGCTACCGTCCGTGCGAGTGCGGTTGCCTGCTCATGGAGCAAGCACTGCCTCTCTTCCATCAACCGCGCGGGAGAGGGGCCTGGAGGTGGCGAGGCCCCCGCGGTGAATGGCCTGGCTGGTTGAGTTGACTGGTGAACGGACGGCGGCGCCCCCAAGGGAGCCCCGAGCGGCTGGAAGCGGTGACGTGCGCGCCGTGGCGAAGAGGTCCTTGAACCGCGCGCTGCACGAGCTGGAGCAGCCGTCCGGAGCGTTCTGCCACCCCACGCAGCCTGAGCTGGGAGACCTCCTGGGTATCGGTCCGCCGGTGTGTCAATTGCCGCTGACGCGTCAGGACCGTCCTTTGACGCGTCAATCCGGCCCGGCCGGCCCGGGAAGACGCCTTTTTCCTGCCCTCCGTCCCTCGGAAGCACCCGGTCTTTCTTTTGATGGCGCATGGGCACACTTCGTGTAAGGGGCCCCCCCGCGGGGACCGCGACACCGCGGTCCGTGAGTGGAGGAGAACCTTGTCTGTACGAGTACTTCGACAATGTCTGAGCGGTGCCCTCATTCTCGGGGCGTGTAGCGCGCTGGCGCAGGAGCGCATCCCCAGCTTCGAGCTGGAGCGGCTCCAGCTCAATCCGGGCGCGAGGGACAGCCTCGTGCTGTCCACGGGAGATCTGCTTCTCCAGGGGCAGTACCGGCTCGCGCTGACGGGCCACTGGGAGCACAACCCCCTGGTGCTGCTCGAGAATGGCGAGCGCACGGCCGTCATCGTCAAGGACCGCGTGACGGCGCACGTGAGCGGCGCCTACGCCCTCTATGACTGGCTCGAGCTGGGCGCGCAGGTGCCGCTGGTGGGGCAGTGGGCCGGCAACCCGGGCGACGTGGGGCTGGCGGCGCCCTCGTCGTTCGCGCTGGGCACTCCCTGGGTGCAGGGCCGTGCGCGCCTGCTGTCCGAGGCGAACAAGGACGCGCTGGACCTCGGGGTGCACCTGGGCGTGGCGCTCCCGCTGGGCAGCGCGGAGGCACTGACCCGGGATCAGGGCTTCACCTTCACGCCGCGCGTGGGGCTCGGCAAGCAGCTGGGCAGCGGGTGGCGCGTGGGCGCCGACGTGGGCGCCCTGCTGCGCACGAAGACGTACGTGCTCTCGCCCGAGGCGGCTCAGCCCCGCGACGAGCTGGGTGTAGAGCTCAACGGCGGCCTCAACATCACGGGCCCGCTGGTGAGCAAGGTGAAGGGCGAGCTGCTGCTGCGCGGCACCGTGCCGCTGGCCCGTTCCCCCCTGTCCATGGAGGCCCTGCTGGGCCTGCGCGCCTCGGTGGGCCCCGTGGAGGTGTACGCCATGGGCGGCCCCGGCTTCGGCAACACGGTGGGCACGCCGGCCTTCCGCTTCTTCGCCGGCGTGGCCTACGCCCCCAGCGACAAGCCCGTGTGCGTGGAGGGCCAGCCGTACCCGGTGGCGCTCTGCCCCGAGCTCGACGCGGACGGCGATGGCGTGAAGAACGTCGCGGATCGCTGCCCCCAGGACCCCGGCCTCGCTCAGCTCGACGGCTGTGCGGACAAGGATGACGACGGGGACGGCCTGCTCAACCTGGCGGACCGCTGCCCGAAGGAGCCGGAGAACGTCAACGGCTTCGAGGACGGTGATGGCTGCCCGGATGACCCGGACTCGGATGGTGACGGCATCACCGACTCGAAGGACGGCTGCCCGAAGGAGCCCGAGGACAAGGATGGCTTCCAGGACGAGGACGGCTGCCCGGATCCCGACAACGATGGGGATGGCGTGGCGGACAGGAGCGACTCCTGCCCGGGTGAGGCCGGACCCGCGGCCAACAAGGGCTGCCCGGACAAGGATCGGGATACGGACACCGTCGTCGACCGGCTGGACAACTGCCCCGACGAGCCCGGCACCGTGCAGAACAACGGCTGCAAGGAGAAGCAGCGCGTGCGCATCGAGACGGGCCGCCTGGAGATCCTCGAGTCCGTCTACTTCGAGCTGAACAAGGACGTCATCGATCCGCGCAGCTACAAGCTGCTGGACAACGTGGCCTCCATCCTCAAGGCGCACCCGGAGATCGAGAAGATGCGCGTGGAAGGCCACACCGACAACCAGGGCGACGCCGAGTACAACACCGGCCTGTCCCAGCGCCGTGCCGAGTCCGTCGTGAAGTACCTCGCCGGCAAGGGCGTGGCGAGCGAGCGGCTGGAGGCCAAGGGTTTTGGCCCCACGAAGCCCATCGCGGACAACAAGAACAAGGAAGGCCGCGCGAAGAACCGCCGCGTGGAGTTCCACATCGTCGGCGATGCCGAGGGCGTGGAGACGCGCCCTGGTGAGCCGAGCCCCGACACCGTCAAGTGAGACCGACCATGACCTTGAAATCCAATTCCTGGCGGAGCCCGGTGATGCTCGGGCTCGTCCTCCTCTTCAACGCGGTGGGCTGCGATGCGCAGTTGGAGCAGCCCTCCACCGACTCCACCCTGGTGCAGGCCAGCCAGCCGCTCGCCTCTGTCTGTGGCAACGGCCTCGTCGAGGAAGGCGAGACGTGCGATGACGCGGACACGGACTCGGGTGATGGGTGCAGTGCTACCTGCGCCATCGAGCCGGGCTACAGCTGCCACGACGCGCCCTCCCTCTGCAGCGCGGGGTGCGGCAATGGGACGCTGGGCGAGGGAGAGCAGTGCGATGACGCGGACACGGACTCGGGTGATGGGTGCAGTGCCACCTGCACCGTCGAGCCGGGCTATGTCTGCGTCGGCACCTCTGCCACTCCCTTGTTGTCGGCGTGCACGGTGACGTGCGGCGATGGCATCAAGGCCACTTCCGAGGCCTGCGACGATGGCAACAGGACCAACGGCGACGGCTGCTCGTCGACCTGCACCATCGAGACGGCGCAGGGCTATGGCTGCAAGAACACGGGAAAGAGCTTCTTCTACTCCCGCCTGGGCAAGAGGGACTGCACGAATACGAACCTGACCACCCCGAGTCTGCCCGCCACTGCGGCCCAGCCCGCGCTCAGCACGCCGGACCGCTACCGCATCCGCTACGTGGCCGGCGCGGTCAGCTACTCCGGCGGCGCTAACCCGGATTATTCATCGGGAGAGAGGAGAAGGAGGGCGGTTGCGGGCGTAACGCCCTGATTTAGCTTGGGTTTGCTCAAGACTCAGGCCGCATCAGAAACGTACGCCCGCATGACGCACTGTACTCCAGCCGTCCTCCACTT
>DASQMW010000312.1:0-7488 GCA_035645295.1 Archangium sp. | reverse complement strand
CGCGCTCGCCGAGGCCTGGGCCAGCCGCGAGCCCAAGTCCGAGGAGGCCGGCCGCCACCTCATGCGGCTGCACTACCTGCAGGGACGGCGCAGTGCCGCCCTGAAGGCCTGGGAGGAGGGCCAGGTGCTCGTCATCATCGGGGCGCCGGGCTGGGCAAGAGCCGGCTCATCACCGATTTCGCCGAGTCGCGCGGGCGCTGGGTGCGCACGGATGGGCGCCCGGGAGACAGGGAGGTGCCCTTCGCCACCACCGTGCGCTCGCTGCGGACGTGGCGGGCGGTGCGCCCGGACGTCCAGGTTCCCGAGTGGGCCCGCTGTGAGCTGTCGCGGCTCCTCCCCGAGCTGGCCCACCCGGGCGAGGCGCTGCCTCCCGTGGCGAGCGAGCCGGACCGGATGCGCCTCTTCGATGCCATCACCGAGATGTCCACGCGGTTGATGGGGGCCTACGACACGCTCGTCTCGGATGACATGCACTACTTCTCCGAGGCGGACCTGGCGCTGGCCCGCTACTCCTTCGGCCGCATGTACCCCACCAGGGGGGCGGGCCTGCCCCGGTGCATCCAGGGCCTGCGCAAGGGGGCGGGCTCGGAGAGCTTGTGGAGCCTGGTGCGGAGCCTGGAGGACGCGGGGGTGGCCCGGGTGGTGGAGCTGCTCCCGCTCGGACCCGAGGGGGTACGTTCCCTGTGATCCAACAGGAAGAGCGTCCAGGTGAGCGCGTTCGCGGTGGTTTCGTGGCCCGCGATGAAGAGGAGGGTGATGTGCCCCACCAGCTCCTCGTCGGAAAGTGAGCCCCCGTCCTCGTCACGGGCCTCGAGCAGCAGCGAGAGCACGTCATTGCCGCCGCCTTCCCGCCGCCTGCGGGCGATCATGTCGCGGATGGCGGCCTCGCCCCGCTCGGAGAGCCGCATCACCCGGCGGTAGGGCAGCAGCGGCCAGTCGTGCTGGAGGAGCTGCACCGAGGCGGAGCCGAACAGGCGGAACCACTCCGAGAGGAGTTCTCCGTGGGCAAGGCACTCCTGCTCGTCCTCGAGTCCGAAGAGGGCCTTCGTCACCACCAGCAGGGTGACGCGCCGCATGTCCGCGGAGAGATCACGCACCTCGCCGGGCCGCCACCCGTCGAGCATGCGCTGGAACAGGGTGACCATGTCGTCGCGATAGCCCTCCACGCGCTTCTTGTGGAAGGCGGGCAGCATCAGCCGGCGCCCCCTCTTGTGCACCTCGCCGTTGGTGGTGCCCAACCCCGTCCACAGGCGCTGCGGGGACGAGCCCGCCGGGGCGTTCTTCGCTGGCTCCAGGGAAAGGAAGAGGCCCGGGTTGCTGAGGACCTGCTGGACGTACTCGGGGCCGAACACGAGGATCCGCCGCCCGGAGCCACTCGCCAGACTGACGAGTGGACCATGGCATTGCAGCTCGGTGAGCCCGCCGATGAAGTCGCTGAAGAGGCGGAACTGGCTGCCGAACTCGCCGAGCAGGGGCATGGGAGGCGGCCCCGGTGGGGTGCGCCGGATGGGCGTGGGCTGCAAGGTAGGAATCCTCCGGAAAGGGTCGTGCACGGAGAGATGCCGCACGAGCGTGATTCCCGGGTGACCGTCACGGGGTGGGGGACCGTTCCAGCCGTCACGCCCCGGTCACCCATGTGCTGGACTGGCTCTCCATGCTCAACCCCGCGCAGGCCACCGCCCTGCGCAAACGGTGGAAGCCGTCCAGGTAGAGGCGCGGCTCGGCGGGGTGCTACAAGTACTCGCCGCCGGGCGTGAGGAAACTATGCAAGCATGGCCTGTCCGTCATGCAGGCTGGTCATGAAGTCAGTGAAGCTGTCCGCTACGGGGTAGATGAACATCTCCACGGAGACCAGGGTGACCTTGGGTTGCTCCGATGATTCTCTGTAGTCGAAGCACAAATACTCGCCACCCGGGGTGCTGGCGAACGGGTAGATGCCATCAGGGACATGCGGCTTCACTGCCTCGTACGCACGCATGATGGAGTATGTGCGCCACTCATTGTCTTCGATGATCGTCAGAAACACGTTGACGGCATTGGTGCCTTTTCCAACGTTGAAGACAGCGGGGTGGGGAGTCATTCCCTGATACTGAGCAGCCACTTCCTGGTAGGTCTTGGGAAAAGTGACACCCAGCCGATGCTCGAGGTGCTCGATCTCTCGAGACGTAGCCGGGTGGGGTTCGTCCCAGACATAGGGTATCCATTTCAGTGCCGTCATCCATGTCCTCCGCCCCAAATTGCCATACCTCCCGTATGAGGGCGCGAGAGGATGTGAGCTTCCTCTTGTACGAGTTGCATCCTGCATACATCTTGATGATGGTGCCAGATGTATCCTCTCGGCGCTCTGTCCAGGGTCAAGAGTTGCTCGATGGCCGTTCTGCTCAGCCCGAGTTCCTGGGCCAGACCAGGCTCCGACTTGATTGCATCGAAGAGTCTTTTGTTGGCTGCTCGCATGTGCTGTTCGGAGCGCCCACTGCCGATGTGGAGGTCATCCAGAATGGTTTCGAACTTCGCGTCGAACTCCGCGAATCCATCCTTGTCGAATCGGACATTGTTCTTGCCATCCGTGATGGTTTGTCCGGCCCGGTTGCGGCCCAGGTTGGTGATGGGCGTGGGCGGGTTCCTGGTGCCCTTGTAGGGCAGGATCTTCCCATCCTCGGTGAAGCGCGGTTTGCGCCAGGATTCGATGGACGGCAGGTGGTGCTTGCTCGGAACGTCTCCGCCGCCATTCGTCCCCTGGGAGGCCATGGCGAGAGCGCCTGGAGCCAGCGTCAGGGTGAAGCGGCCCTGGACCACCAGCAGGCCAGACTGGCCGCAGGTGACGAGTGCCAGCCGCTGACGGCGAGGGGAGGGCAGCTCCAGCTCCGCCACCAGCCGGGCCATGGCCGCGTCGAACTGCGCCTGACTCACCTCCACGGTCACCGCGCGTGGAGGGACGAAGGTCCGCGATGGGCCGTCCTCCGTCTTCAGGCGGATGGCTCTCCGCGTCCCATCCGTTGCGCAGGCCGTCAGCAGGAGGCTCGCCGCCAGCAGGAGCCGAAGGGGGTCACGCATATGACGCCGCGGACCCTATGCCAGGGCGGCTCCCTCGCGGCAGCAAACGCCGTCACGGTGCGCGTGTATTTCGTAACTTGACGTGAAACCGGCGGTGAAGTAGCAATGACCCCATCAAAGTTGATTCTGATTTGCAGAATCGTTACATGGAGGCGTCGTGGCGGAGGTAGCCATGCAGCGGTGGGAGAGACCGGAGGTCGCGAGTGGAAGTCGCGTCCCGGCCAGCGCCGGAGTGCCCTCCCATTCCCTGTTCGGTGCCGTCCTCCAGTCGCGAGCCGATGGCTGGGGCCGCGGGCGTTTCGTGAAGGCCGCGCTCCTGGCCCTCGCTGTCCATGCGGCCGTGTTGCTCCTCCTCTCCGTGGGCGCGTCCTCGCGGGTGGGGCCGTCCGTGGCCACCGGAGGAGGAGGGGACTCCCGGGAAGTCGCCGTGCGGTTCATGGTGCCGCGCGCTCAGGCGCCCTCGGCCCCGTCCGCGTCCCGCCCGCTCGCGAGCAAGCCCGCTCCCGTGCGCCGGCACTCGACGCAGCCGGCGAAGGTTCTCACCCTGCGGCCCCCCACCGCGCAACAGCCCGTCGCACGCACGCCGCCCGCTGAAGCGGCGGTGGAGGGCACCGAGCAGGCTCCAGCGGAGAGCGCGGAGCCCGCGAGCACGGAGGCCGCTCCGGAGGCCGTGGCCGGAAGTGCTGGGAGGGGTGTGCCCGGCGGCGTGACGGGCGGGAGCCTCGGGGGCGCGGGAGGTCTCATGCCGCCGCCGCCACCGCCGTCCCTCACCCGCGAGCAGCGCCAGTCCCTGACGAGCAGCTACCTCCAGGAGCTCTTCCGGAGCCGCATCGCCGCCCGCTTCCAGTACCCGCCAGAAGCCGAGCACCTGGGGCTGGAGGGCATCGTGACGCTGCGCGTGTCCATCGGCCACGGCGGCCAGCTTCTCGGCATGCGGGTGCAGGGCCCCTGTCCGCATCCCATGCTGTGCGACGCCGCGCTGCGCACCGTGCGCGAGTCCGTTCCCTTTCCACCGCCTCCCGCCGAGCTCGGCGGGAGCATCGCCGTGGACGTCCCCTTCCAATACCGCCTGGAGTGAGTCCGCTCCCGGCCTTCCCCTCACCTCCCGCCTCCCATGAGCATCCCCTCCCGTCTCACGTCTTCTTGTTTCTCGAAGTTGAAATTGATGCGCATTATCAATTTCATGGGCCCGCGTCACAACAGGGGTGCGCGCGTCCCGGTGCTGCTGGCGGTGTGCGCGTTCTCGTCCCTGGCGAAGGCGGAGGAGGGGCAGGGGGCGCAGCCGGTTCCCGTGCCGCTCGCCAGCGGGCCCGAGGCGGGCGTGGAGCCTGTGCCCACCTCCGAGGTTCCCGCTGGAGCGCCGGTGGAGGCCCCGCCCACGGCCGAGGGGGGAGACGGAGCGCTCCAGGTGGCGCCGTTGACGGCGACGGGGACGTGGCTCGGTCCGCCCGCGGAGCGGACGGTGCGGACGTACCCCGGCGCGCGCACGGTGCTGGATGAGCAGGCGCTGTCCAACTCGGGAGCGCGCACCCTGGACGATGCGCTGCGCGTGGTGCCGGGCGTGCGCGTGCAGGACGAGAGCGGCACGGGGCTGTTGCCCAACATCGGCATGCGCGGGCTGTCTCCGGCCCGCAGCGAGCAGGTGCTGGTGCTGATGGATGGGATTCCCGTCAGCCCCGCGCCCTATGGCCAGACGGGCCTGTCGCTGTTCCCGGTGACGCTGCAGACGCTGGAGGCGGTGGACGTGGCCCGCGGCGGCATCGCCACCCACTACGGGCCCAACAACGTGGGCGGCGTCATCAACCTCGTCACGAAGTCCATTCCCCAGAAGCTGCTCGTCGCGGGGCGCATGGGCGTGGCGCTGGGGCCCCAGGGAATGGCGCTGGGAGATGCCTACGCACGCGCCGGCGGTTTCCTCTCCGAGCGGCTCGGCCTGCAGCTCCAGGCCAACGCCCTCCTGGGCGACTCGTTCCGCTCGCACTCCCATACCCGGGCGGCCAACCTCCTCGGTGACGCGGAGTGGCGCCCCTCGGACGAGCTGACGCTCAAGGCGAAGCTCCAGTACTACCAGGCGGGCTCGGATCTGCCGGGCGCGCTCACGCCGGAGGCCTACGAGCAGGACGTGACGCGCTCGCAGCGCCCCCTGGATCGCTTCAACGGCCATGCCCTCCGGGGCTCGCTGGTGCTCACGCGCAAGCTCGGTACCGGCTCGCTCAGCGTGACGGCGTTCGGCCACCAGGCCCACCGCGGGTTCTCCTTCGCCACGCCGCTCGACGCCGGGGGCAATCCCACGAAGCTGTCCTCCTCGCCGCGCGACTACGGCGTGTTCGGCGCCGAGGTGCGCCATGCCCTGTCCTTCGAGGCGCTCGTGCCGCACGAGGTGACGTGGGGGCTGCGCTACCTCGGCGAGCGGGTCGACTACCTCGTGGATAGCCGGGACCTGGCCACGGACGCGCTCACCGTGACGCGGGACTGGTTCTTCCGCACGCACGCCTTCGCCGGGTACGTGAGTGACACGCTCTCGCTGCTCGACGGCCAGCTCAAGGTGACGCCGGGCCTGCGCTTCGAGCACCTGGAGCTGCGCCATGACGACCGGCTCAAGGGCGGCCGCAACCACAACGCCACGCAGGACGTGCTGCCCGGGTTGAGCATCGGCTACCAGGTGGTGAAGCCCCTCTTCCTGTTCGGCAACTACCACCGCTCGTTCCGGCCGGTGCAGTTCACGCAGATCACCTACGGCAACGAGCTCGTGTCGGAGAAGGCGGACAACTTCGAACTGGGCGCGCGCGCCTCCCCGTTGAAGTGGCTGGACGTGGGCCTGACATGGTTCGACATGCGCTTCCAGAACAAGCTGGAGTTCGTCGACGCGGCGACGGGCTTCCGCAACCTGGGCAACGCGCGGCACCGGGGCTTGGAGACGTCGCTCGGCTTCCACCCGTTCCGCGCGCTCGACGTGCGGTTGGCCTACACGTACCTGGATGCCACCCAGCGCTCGGGAGTGCTCTCCGGGAACAGGCTCCCGTATGCCTCGCAGCACGAGGGGACGTTCCGCGTGGCGTACCGCCGGGGAACGCTCACCGGCAACGTGAATGGCTCCTGCCGCTCGGATGCCTTCTCCGACGCGGAGAACACCGTGGAGGAGAACGCCACCGGCTCCAAGGGACTGGTGCCCGGCGGCTGCATCGCCAACGTCCATGTCTCCGAGTCGTTCCGCGTCGAGGAGACGCAATTCAGGGTCGGGCTCGGGGTGAACAACGTCCTCGATGCCCGCTCCTTCACCCGAAACGTCGACTACAGCCTCGGACGCGTGCCGTCTCCGGGGCGCTCCGTGCTCGTCACGCTGGACTTCGAGCACTGAAAGGAAACCCCACCATGAAACCCATTGTCATCCTGGCCCACGTTCCCAGCGAGCCCGTCACCCGGGGCTTCGTCCCCGCGGCCCGCCGCCTGGGCTTCCCCGTCGTCCTGCTCACGGATCGTCTCGAGGAGCAGCAGGAAACCTTCTCCCGGCTGCCCGCCGCCGAGGCGCCCGAGTCCATCATCGCCTGCGACGTGTTCAACCCGCTGTCGGTGCTGGAGGCCACGCTGCGCCTGGGCGGGCGTCCGGCCGCGCTCTTCTCCAACAGCGACCACCTGCAGACGAGCACGGCGCTGGCGGCCGCCTACCACGGGTTGCCGGGCAAGGACTGGACCGTGGCGTTGCGCGCGAAGAACAAGGCGGAGATGCGGCGGTGGCTGCGCGAGCGCGGGGTGGAGCGCGTCTGGCATGCCGCGGTTTCGGACGAGGAGGGGCTGAGGGGGCTCGGCGAGCCGGTGCCGCTGCCGTGCATCGTGAAGCCCGCGGAGGGAGTGGCGAGCGAGCAGGTGCAACTGGCCCGCACCCACGAGGAGGTGGCTGCGTCCTGCCGCGACATCTGGCGCGCGCGGCCGGGCCAGCGGGTGGTGCTGGAGGAGTACCTGGAGGGTCCGCTCGTCACGCTGGAGACGCTGGGGGACGGAAAGCGCCTGCAGGTGCTCGGCGGTTTCCGGACGCACCTGTCGCCGCCGCCGTACTTCATCGAGAAGGAGGCCTGGTGGGGGACGGGGCTGACGGAGCGGCAGGAGGAGGAGATGGTGGCGGTGCTGCGCGCCGTGGGCGTCGGGTTCGGTGCGTGCCACACCGAGTTCGTCCTCACCGCATCCGGCCCGCGCGTCATCGAAATCAACTACCGCACCATCGGTGACTCGCGGGAGTTCCTGCTCGATGAGGCGCTCGGCATCCGCCTGTTCGAGCAGGTGCTGCGGCTGCACCTGGGCGCGCCGTTGGAGCTGATGAGGCCGCCCGCGGTGGCGGCGGGCATCCGCTACTTCTGCGCGGAGCGCCCGGGGGTCCTCACGGGCGTGCCGGCGGCCTTCCGGCGGGTGGAGAACGGCCTCACGCTGATGTTCACCCCC
>DASQMW010000311.1:0-34400 GCA_035645295.1 Archangium sp. | reverse complement strand
CGTTACGGGGCGCTCTTCCTGGAGGACTCGTACCGTGACCGCAAGCTGTACGTGGACATGCGGGTGGGCTCGTATGACTTCGACAACTCGGGGCCCGAGGAGTACGACTTCTTCGGCACTGGTCGGGGCTCCAGCCATATCGCCAACAAGGACGCGCCCATCGACGACTCGCCCCTGGCGCTGCGCACCGCGCTGTGGCTGGTGACGGACGAGAAGTACAAGGCGGCGCTCTCCCAGTTCCTCAAGAAGAAGGCCGATAACGTCTACGCGGTGGAGGAGCCGAAGCAGGCGGCGTCCTTTTCCAAGGAGAAGGCGGCGACGTACGTACAGCCGGCGGTGGCCTTCCCGTTCGACCATGACCGCTGGGTCCGGGTGGCGCGCGAGGTGTCGGCGCGCTTCAAGGCGCACCCCGAGATCTTCGACTCGGAGGTGCGGGTGACGGCGGACAAGGTGCGGCGCCTGTTCGTGTCCACCGAGGGCAGCCGCATCGTGACGGAAGAGACGATGTACGGGCTGCACGTGATGGCGGTGACGCGGGCGGAGGACGGGCAGCTGCTGGACAACTCGCGCAACTACTACGCGCCGACCGAGGCCGGGCTGCCGGACGACAAGAAGCTGTCCGAGGCCACGAAGAAGGTCATCGAGGAGCTGCTGGCGCTGCGCAAGGCGCCGGCGATCGACCCCTACACGGGACCGGCGATCCTGGCGGCGGAGGCCTCGGGGGTGCTCTTCCACGAGACGATGGGGCACCGGCTGGAGGGAGACCGGCAGGATGGGGAAGGGGAGGGGAAGACGTTCCGGGGCCAGGTGGGCAAGCAGGTGCTGCCGCCGTTCATCAGCATCGTGGATGACCCGACGGTGCGCACGCTGCGGGACGAGCCGCTCAACGGCTTCTATGAGTACGACGAGGAGGGCGTGAAGGGGCAGCGAACGGTGCTGGTGGAGAAGGGCGTGCTGAAGAACTACCTGCTGTCGAGGCGGCCGGTGGAGGGCTTCATGCAGTCCAACGGGCACGGGCGCAGCCAGGGCACGCGCAAGCCGGTGGCGCGCATGGCCAACCTGATCATCGAGTCGACGAAGCAGGTGGAGGACGCGGAGCTGAAGAAGCAGCTCATCGCCGAGGCGAAGCGGCAGGGCAAGCCTTACGGCCTGATCATCCGGGACATCACGGGTGGCAACACGAACACCTCGAGCTACGGCTACCAGGCGTTCAAGGGCGTGCCGAGGATGGTGTACCGGGTGGACGTGAAGACGGGGCAGGAGTCGCTGGTGCGCGGAGTGGAGATCGTGGGCACGCCGCTGTCGTCGATGAATCGGATCATGGCGACGGGCCGCAAGCAGGGCATCTTCAACGGTTACTGCGGAGCGGAGAGCGGGAACGTGCCAGTGTCCACGGTGGCGCCGCCGGTGCTGCTGCAGGAGATCGAGCTGCAGCGCACGGTGGAGGGCAAGGACCGGCCCCCCATCCTGCTCAGCCCGACGGAGGGCACCACCGCCAGCGGCGACGTGAAGTAGGGCTCATCCACCTGGCCAGCAACACCTGGGTCACCTTCTCGTGCCCGTCAGCCCGGCCCCCGTGTCCCGAGAAGGGCGCGGGGGCCTCGCATGTGGCGCGTGGCACCGGGGCTCAGCGGCAGGTGCGGCCCGTGCTCCAGATGGGGCGGTGGCCTGGCGCGTAGATGGCGAGGTTGCAGTCGTCCTGCAAGGCGAGGATCGACCCGGAGTTGCCGCTCGTGTAGGTGTGCCAGAGGGCCTGCCCCGTGGTGCTGTAGAGCACCAGGTTGCCATCCCCCTGCATCACCAGCTGGCTGGTGGAGTGGCCCGCGGTGTTCGTGGACCAGAGGGGCACTCCGTTCTGGAGCTCCACGACGTTGCCGTCGGCCTGATGGAGCAGCGTCGCCTTGCCGTTGCACGAGCGGATGCCCTGGCCTCGGGCCAATGCCCGTCCGGGCCGCATGACGCCGCAATCACAGGTCGTATTGGAGGACCAGCGCGGCGTATGGGTGGAGTCGTAGATGACGAGGTTGCAGTCATCCTGGAGCACCATCCGGGCGCCGGAGAGCCCCGCCGTGCCGCTCTGCCACAGCAGTTGGTTGCGGACGTTGTAGACGACGGCGTTTCCATCCGGCTGCATCGTGAAGCGCTGCGTCTGGTGGCCGTTGGTCTGAGTGGACCAGAGCGGCCGGCCATCGTTCAGGTAGAGCACGACGTTGCCGTCCGACTGGTGCTTGAGGGTCGCCATGCCGTTGCAGGACTTCACGGTGTCGTAGGTCCGGAGCCAGCGGCCGGTCTGCACCTCGCCACAGGGGTAGGCGGAGCTGGGCGCGATCAACTCATGGGCTGCCTCGAGCTGCGAATCGAGCCAGGCGCGTGTTTCCACGTGCGGGTCGACGCGCGTGGCGTACCCCAGCGAGACGCTGTCCGTCAGCGAGTGCACGCCCGCGAGGACCGAGACGTCTCCTTCGGCGAGGAAGGCGGGGCCGCCGGAGTCACCCGGACAGGTCGTCGACATGCCGGCCGTGTTCCACCCGAACGTGAGGCGCAGGCGATCGTCTGATTCGGTGCGGTTGGGGTCGAAGTCCTCCCCGATGCGGCCGATGATGTTGGTGCCGTACCGGTGGGTGCCGAACTCGTTGGAGTTGGGCCCGGTGCAGCCGAAGCCCTCCATCCACACGGTTGCTCCCATCGGCGGGGGGCGCGTGGCGAGGCGGCCGTACGCGATGCCGGTGATGTGGGTGGAGAGGACGGCGACCGCTAGGTCATACGACGCGAGGGAGCCGCCCGCGGGCGTCACGCCATACTGGGGATGGAGGACGCTGTACTTCACCGGGTACGACAGGCCATCCCGGTAGAAGACATTCGCGTGGTTGCAATGGGCGGCATAGACGACGGCGTTCGGCGCGACGACCGTTCCCGTACAGCCGATGTCGAAGTAGCCGACGTGCACGTCGCGCGAGGTCACTGTCCCGTTCACGATGGTCTGTCCCACGCTCGCGGACGGCGCGTCGGCTCCCGCCTCGCTTCCCGTGGAACCACCGCAGGCCGCCGCCAGGGGCAGCCATCCCGCGAGCACACCCACCCACCAGGTTCCACGTCGTCCTTGCGTCATCGCCGCGCTCCCGTGCCCGAGGGAACGTGGGCCTTCTGCCATACGTTTTCGGGCTTTCCCTGGATGGAGAGCCTAGCTGGATTCTGACGCTCCGGCAATAATCCAGTGGGGGCGGCGCCAGGACGAGATTCACTCGGGTACCGGAAGGCAGGGCAACTCCAGGGTGAAGGTGGCCCCCTTCCCCAGCCCGTCGCTGTGCACGGTCAGGTTTCCGCCCATCTCCTGGGCCGCCAGGGCGCTGGAGTGCAGGCCAAAGCCATGCCCCTCCTCGCGCGTGGTGAAGCCGTACTGGAAGATCCGGGTGAGCATCTCCGGCGCGATGCCCATGCCGTTGTCGTGGATGGAGATGTGGACATGCTCCGTGCCGACGCGCTCCATCCTCACCGTCACGAGCCGCTCCACCACGGGCACTTCATCCATGGCGTACTTGGCGTTGCTCACCAGGTTGACCAGGATCATCAACGTCTTGTGCTTGTCGGCCAGCACGGGCGGCAGCTCGGCCAGCTGCCGCTGCACCTTCACCTGATGGCGTGAGAGCCCCGCCGCGTTGATGCGCAGCGCGTCTTCCACCAACTCCGCCAGGTGGACCTGCTCCTGGATGCGCGGGGTACGGGCGTAGTTCTGCTGCACCTTGACGATGTCGCCCACGTGCTCGGTGTACCGGCCCACGTCGTCGAGCAGCGAGGTGATCTGCTGGCGCTCGTCGAGCAGGTTCTGCCCCAGCCGGTTCAGGAAGGGCAGGAGGTTCTTCCCACGCTCGTCCTGGGTGAGGAAGACCGGGAGGTCCGTCCGGCGCTCCTCGAGGAGGTTGGCCACGCGGCCCACGTGTTCGATCCGCATGCCACTCATCCGCTCCCTGGCCAGCTGGGCCGAGGTGTAGACGCTGTTGAGCACGTTGCCCACGTTGTGCAGCACGTTGGTGGCGATCTCCGCCATGCCGGCGCGCCGGGCCGTCTGCAGCAACTGCAGATGGAGTTCCTTGAGTTCGCGGGTGCGCTCCTCCACCCGCTGCTCCAAGCCTTCATTGACCTGGCGCAGGGCCTCCTCGCGCCGGTGGACTTCGTCGGCCATCAACTGAAAGGCGCGGGCCAGTTGCCCCAGCTCGTCACCGCGGGCGGTGTCCAGCCCCACCTGGAAGTGACCGGCCGTCACCTGGTCGGTGGCCCGTGTGAAGTCCGCCAGCGGGCGGGTGATCTGCTGCCGGAGCACCCAGTACATGATGGCCAGCTCCAACAGCAGGGACAGCACGCCGAGCACCAGGACGGTGCGTGCCGCCTGGAAGGCGGGCCGGGCCACCACGCTCTCCGGCAACACCGTGGCGAGGTTCCAGCCGGGGCCCCGCAGCCCCATCACGACGACGTATTCGTCGTACTCCGGCAACTCCAGCACGGCCTGACCGGGCCCGCGGGCCTTCACCCGTTCGAGCAGGCGGCGCAGGTGGATCGCGTTCTCCTGGGAGCCCAGACGCCTGGCGGCCTCCGGTTGCTCGGCGGCGTTCAGGATGTTGTAGGCCTCCCTGGCGCCATCCTGCGTCAGCCAGGGATGGGCGATGAGCTGGCCATCGTCGCGGAAGAGCAGGTTGTAGGCACCGGGCAGGTGGTCGTTGATGGTGCGGTCCATCAACTCGTTGAGAAGGACATCGTGGCTGATCGTCGCGACATGGCGGCCATCGAGGTCCAGCGGCGTGGAGGCCGAGACCATCCAGAGCTTGGAGATCTCGTCCTCGAAGATGCCGGTCCAGGCCGTCTGCCTGCGCGGGTTGTTCTCCGGCTGGCTGATGGTGAAGTACTCGAGGGCGGAAGGGAGGAAGCCGGGCTCGATGTCCAGACTCCACGTCGGCTCTTCCGGCCAGTACTCGATGATCGCCCCCTCCGGCAGCACGATGTAGGTGGTCTTGAAACGGACAAGGAACGCAGGTCCGTACGAGGTGAGCACGTCGTACGCGGCCAGCACCCGGGTGCGGAACTCCGCATCGAGCACCACGCCCGAGGGGACGAAAAGGCCCACCATCTTCGTGCCGTCGAAGGACTCGGGGCGTCTGCGGACCGTGCCATCGGCAAACCGCACGAACAGGCTGTCGAAGCGCGCGGTCACGTCCTCCCGCTGGAGGGTGCGGATCCTCTCCTCCAGGGCCTTCTTGAGGATGGCGTGATTGTCCTCGGCCAGCACGAAGATGGACTGCTCGCGCTGGCTGCGCTCGGAGACATGCTGCTCCAGCTGCGCGAGCGCCTCGTAGCGCAGGGTACGGAGCATGTGGAGGTAGCTGAAGATCGTGCTCAGCAGGATGACGGCCGCGATTCGCATGCCCATTTTGATGAGCGTCGAACGGGCGAGGGAGTCTCGATGCGGAGAGGAGCGCGGCATGGGAGCGGGCTTTCGCAAGGCATGCCTTGGGTTCGGGTTGGGATCCCCTCAAAGGCCAGTCAGAGCCTCGAAATTCCCCCATTCCGTTGGAGCTAAACAAAGGCTTTACGGAGACGGTCTTCGACCGCGAGCAAAGACAGACAGAGCTTCGACAGCGAAGGCCGCTTCCTGCCCGGGATGCGGCACGAGTGCTTATATGCCAGGCCGGGGCCCCTGGTGCTTGCGCACGGCGCGCGGGCTCTCCACCAGCGGGGTGAGCTTCTGCTCCTCCGCGGGCGCCTGCCAGGTAGCCCGGACCCCCCATCCAGGCACTTTGGGGGCAGCGCGATGGCTGGCTCCAGCCCTGGTCAACATGCCGCTCGGTTTATCGAAGTCGAACGTCCTGCTCGGCGCGACTTGATTCTGGGCACCAGCGTGGGAAAACAGCTCGCCTTCACAAAGGACTGTTTTTGCCAGCGCCGGAAACATCGAAAACCGCATGGGTCCATCAGTTCCCGGGAGGCGGGGAGATGGGCGCGCTCGTGCGCGCCTTGGATTGGAGCAAGACGGCGGTAGGCCCGGTGGAGAGCTGGCCGAGCACCCTCAAAGCCACCGTGCGCACCCTGCTCGAGTGCCGCCTGCCCATGTATCTCGCCTGGGGCCGCGAGTTCACGCAGTTCTACAACGATGCCTACCGCCCCATCCTGGGAAGGACGAAACATCCCCAGGCCATGGGCGGGCGTGCGCCGGAAACCTGGCCGGAAATCTGGCCCACCATTGGCCCCATGTGGGACGAAGTATGGAAGGGCCAGTCCTTCGGGTCCGACAAATTCCGGCTCACCATCGAGCGAAACGGCTACCCCGAGGATTGCTACTTCAGCTTCTCCTATAGCCCCGTGCGCGATGACTCCGGCGCCGTGGCGGGCGTGCTCGTGACGTTCGCTGAGATCACCGCCCAGGTGATGAGCGAGCGCCGCCTGATGGAGGAGCGCGACAAGCTCACCAACATCCTGCAGAACCTCACCGACGGGCTCTTCATCACCGACGTCGACGGCAACATCGTGGAGATGAACGCAGTGGCCTTGCGCATGCACGGCTACTCCTCTCTGGCAGAGGCGCAGGGAGAGGTCTCGAGCCGCGAAGCCAACTTCGAAGTGCGCACGGCCGAGGGAAAGGTTCTTCCGCTGTCCGAGTGGCCGGTGATGCGGGTGCTGCGCGGCGAGCGCTTCTCCGACGTGGAGCTCCTGGTGCGGTTGCTGAAGCGAGACAGCTCCTGGATCGGTGCCTATAGCGGCACGCCGATCTACGATTCCGAAGGCCACTTGCGCCTGGGTGTGATTTCCGTGCGCGACGTGACGGAGCGCCGTCAGCTCCTGGAAAACGAAAAATCCGCTCGTCGCGCCGTGGAGAAGAGCGAAGCCAAGTTTCGCTCGATCTTCAATCTCGCCGCCGTAGGCATCGCGAGAAGCGATCCCCTGAGCGGCCGCTACCTCGAGGTGAATCGCCGTTTCGAGGAGATCACCGGCTACTCTTCCGAAGAGCTCTCGCGATTGACCTTTAGCGACATCACGCACCCGGAGGACCGGCAGAAGGATCGAGAAGGCTTTCGTGTTTTCGCGGAAGGACGCACTCCCTCCTTTCGCACGCAGAAACGCTATGTGCGCAAAGATGGCCGCGTGGTCTGGGTCAATCTCGAGGCCGTGGCCGGCTCTCATGGCCCGGCCGGCCGGCCGCTCGATACGATCGGGATCGTGCAGGATATCACCGAGGCGAAGCAGGCCCTCCTGGCCGTGGAGGAACGTGAGCGCCGCTTCCGGGTACTCGCCAACTCGATGCCCCAGATCGTGTGGATGGCTCGCCCTGACGGAACCTTCGATTACTTCAACGAGCGCTGGTTCGAGTACACGGGACTCTCCGAGACAGCGCCCATAGGCCCGGTGTCCTGCGAGGGCGTGGTCCATCCAGACGATTCCGCCAAGGCGCGGGAAGCCTGGCTGCTGTCGATCCGCACGGGGGAGCCCCTCTACCTGGAGTCGCGCCTGCGGCGCGGGAGCGATGGTGCGTACCACTGGTTTCTCACCCGCGCCATTCCGGTTCGCGGCGACGATGGCGCGGTCGTGCGCTGGCTCGGAACCTCGACCGATATCGACCAGCAGAAACGCGCCGAGGAGCTCCTGGCCCAATCTGGGGAGCTCTTCCGCCGCGTGACCGAAACGATTCCCCAGGCCGTGTGGCGCACCAATCTGGACGGCTCGGCTGATTACTTCAGCCAGCGCTTCTACGAAATCGTGGGTTATGGCCCGAAGGATTTCCTCGGCTGGGGCTGGTCGGAGCTGATCCATCCCGATGACAGGCAACGCGTGCTCGTGGAGTGGCAGCGCTGCCGCGATGCGCTCATCCCCATCTCCTACGAGTTCCGCCTGCTCGGCTCCGACGGCAAGTACCGCTGGTTCCTGACCCAGGGCAACCCCCACCGCAACGAGCGCGGCGAGGTGGACAAGTACTACGGGACCTGGACGAAGATCGACGACCAGAAGCACGCCCAGGCCGAGCTGCTCCAGCTCACGCAGGAGCTGCAGGCCTCCGTGCGCGCCCGAGACGAATTTCTCTCCCTCGCGAGCCACGAGCTGAAGACCCCACTCACCACCCTCAAGCTGCAGGCGCAGTTGCTCCAGCGCGGAGTGGAGAAGAACGACGCTCGTCTCATCAACCCGGAGCGGATCGGCCAGCTGGCGGAGCAGTCGAACCGGCAGATCGGGCGGCTCGAGCGGCTGATCGACGACATGCTCGATATTTCGCGCATCCGTACGGGCCGCCTCACCCTACGGCCCGAGGAGACGGATTTCGTCGGGCTCGTGCGCGAGGTGCTCGAGCGGATGCAACCCCAGTTCAGCGCCGCGCGCTTGCCGGTGCCGGAGCTATCGGCGAGCACCGCCATCATCGGCTTCTTCGACCGGCTCCGCATGGAGCAGGTGCTGACGAACCTGCTCACGAATGCGATTCGCTACGGCGGCGGGCAGCCCATCTCCGTGCGCGTGGCCGAAGCAGGAGAGCGGGTGCGCCTCGAGGTGAGCGACCGCGGCATGGGGATCGCCCCGGAAAACCAGGAGCGCATCTTCGAGCGCTTCGAGCGCGTGGTGGGCTCTTCCGAGGTCAGCGGCCTCGGGCTTGGGCTCTTCATCACCCGGGAGATCGTGCGCGCGCATGGGGGCGACGTGCGAGTGGAGAGCCAGCTCGGGCACGGTTCCAACTTCATCGTGGAGATTCCGCGGACCGCCGTGCTCCAGGGCGAGGGCGTGCACGTGGTTTGAAGCAGCGCGGGCCTTCCTCACGGAGGATTCTCCCTCCAGGGGGCTGGAATGAGCAAGAATCTTCAAATCCGTGCTACCCAGTAATTCTAGACTTGTGAGAAGATGCGGTTCCGCCTCGACGTCCCAGGAGCCGCATCATGTCTCTTCCCGAGCAAGCGGAAGTCCCCCCGCGCCCCCGCACTACCCCCGGCTGGATTGGCCTGGCCTGGGTGGCCGTGCTGTCGGTGGTTGCATGGCACCACATCCCCAAGGCCCACGCGAATCACACGCACACGGGTGGGACCCAGCTGCACATCGCCACGATTCACGGCAACAACGGGACGAGCACCAGCCCGGGAGACCAGGACGAGCAGTACTGCGTCCAGTCGCGGACCGCGAGCATCGACGGCACGCGGATGGCCAACTTCATCGAGGAGACGCTCGCCAAGCTGAGCACCATCTGGGACGGCACCGCGAACTGGCGCGTCGACCTGTGGCGCGCCTCGAAGTTCTGCTTCGACTACGACTCGGCCACGCGCGCCACCATCGAGTACGAGTACCACATCAAGGACGACTGGAACGAGGTCTCGCTCTGCGGCAGCTATTACAGCTGCGTGGTGTTCGAGAACGGCGTCTACGACGGGTCTCACACCCACTACAAGTGGGGGTATTCGTATCTCCAGACGGAGCACGTCAACGGCTACGACACCCGCGCGCGCAAGTTCATCAACCACGAGACGGGTCACATCCTGGGCCTCAAGGACCCGGACTACTACGGGCACTGTTTGAACAGCGTCATGCACAACGACCTGTACTCGAGCATGGGTTGCACCGACCCGGTCTGGTACCCGACGGCCAATGACAAGAACTCGGTCACGCGGATCGCGGACCGCGCCAACACGTGGTGAGAGGGAGGAAAGCCATGAGCAAGTTCGCACGGCGGGAAGTGGCCCACGTGGTGGCGATGGTGGGCATGCTGTTCATCGGAGTCCGATGCGCGGGAATGGAGGAGGTGGAGTCCGTACATCCCCACCTGATGCTCGACAATGCGTTGCTGGTGGGCGAGCGCACCGGCCTGCAGGTGTGCGTGGAGCTGGCGCCGGCCCTGAAGGAGCGGAGCGGGGAGCTGCTGGGCGCCCTGAAGTCGGACCTGGCGCTGCTGAGGGAGCGCCACCCCCTGTGGGAGAAGGGGGGCTTCGGACAGGCGCCGGTGCGCGTGCAGCTCGGGTGCCCCGGCGCGGCGATGCCCTCGGCGCGGCTGGAGCGCAAGGGCGCGCTGGTGGGCCCCGGGGTGAGCGAGCGCCCCAGCCCCTTCCGCACCTTCCTCTACGTGCTGGATGACGCGCGGGCCCAGGAGGTGCTCGGCGAGGAGCAGCCGCTCCGCGCCCGGGCCGAGCTGCTGAAGGTGGAGGACCACGTCCTCGCGGAGGTCTCCACCGCGCTCGTCATTCGCGCCTCGGACCTGGGGACTTCCTCCTTCCAGGAGACGTGGCTGCCCACGGGCGTGGGGCTGCCGCCCCTGCGCGAGCCCGCCGCCGTTCCCCCCGCGGACTTCGTGCCGAAGTTCTCCGGCGGGACCGGCGTGAGCCAGTAGAGGCCTGAACCCTCCATCGCCACCGCCGGAAGGTTTAAGCTCCCTGGACGCCGCTCTCTCCCGAACCAGGTGCGCCATGACCATTGATTCCGCTGGATCCTCGACTCCTCCCGCCGCGCCGCCCGCGGGAGGCCAGTCGCCTCTGCGCAACGAGCGCTTCGCCCACCAACCGGAGCTGGTGGGGGTGCTCGCCGGACAGAGCCAGCTCGGCGTGGGCTCGAAGGGACCAGGGGTGCGCGCTGTGCAGCAGGCGCTCCTCGACATGGGCTTCAGCATGCACGGGGGCGCGGATGGCGCCTTTGGTGCGCAGTCGACCAAGGCCGTGCGCAACTTCCAGACGCATGCCCGTTCTGCCTTCCCCGGGGTGCTGGCCACCGGCAAGGTGGATGCCGCCACCCTGCGCGCCCTGGATGCGCTCGCCCCCGCTCCGGACCAGCGGGGCCAGACGCAGCACCTGCCAGCCCCCGGCTACAAGGGCACGCCCGTGCGCGTCGTGGTGGTGAAGAACGAGCACCGCACCTTCCTCTTCGACGCCCAGGGCAAACTCCAGTCCATCTTCGGCAATGCCGTGGGCACCCGCGCCACCCAGACGGACCCCGGCCTGAAGAAGGTGACGGGCAAGCTCAACGAGGCCCAGTCGCACGCCCTCGGCAAGAAGCTGTGGGGTGGCCCCGTCTTCGGGCCTCGCATGATCGACCTCTCGTGGACCGATGGCTCGCGCTCGGGCGAGGAGCTCCATGGCACCAGCGCTCCCGCCCAGCTCGGAGAGGACGTGTCGCACGGGTGCGTCCGCCACGGCAATGCCGACATCCTCGCCCTCTACGACGCGCTGAAGGTAGGGGACATGGTGGCCATCGTCGACAGCATCAACGACCCGAACCTCCGCGTCCTACCCTCCACTCCGGCGGGGACGCCCGACCTCTCGGGCGCCGTGGCTTCGCGCAAGTAGCCTTCTGTCTTCCTGGGAAGGAGGGGCTCACCCCGCCACGCGGCGGCGGAACGTCGCGTCGAACTCTTCCAGCGACGGGTAGACCATGGGCGGCGTCGTGGCCAGGGTGCGCAGCCGCTGCGCGTAGGAGTCCAGGTACGCCGCGCGCTCCTCCGGGCTCACGCGCGCCGCCGCGAAGCTGATGTGCGGCGGTAGCACGTCGAAGCCGCAGAAGCGGAAGATGCCGTAGTTGATGGGGTAGAGTTGCATCAGGATGTCGCCGCTCAGGCCCTCGGGGCTGAAGTAGGTGTCCCCTCCGCCCGTGGTCAGCGACAACATGGCCCGCTTGCCCTTGAAGACACCCCGGCTGTACCAACGGCCGCCTCCATAGGCGTACCCCGATGCGAAGACGCGGTCCACCCAGCCCTTGAGGATGGCCGGCATCGAAAACCACCACAGCGGGAACTGGAAGATGAGCGCGTCACACGCGTTCACCTTGTCCATCTCGGCCTGGATCTCGGGCGAGAAGCCGTGGTGCGCCACGGCGTGTGCCTCCTCGGATTGCTGCTTGTAGACGTCCGGGTTGGCGACCGTGGTGAAGTTGTGGCGGTCCGAGACGGGGTTCCACCCCATGGCGTAGAGGTCGGACACCTGGACCTCGTGCCCTTCGGCCCGGAGGACCTGCTGGGCGTGACGGGTGAGGGCTCCGTTGAAGCTTTGGGGCTCGGGATGGGCGTGAACGATGAAGACTTTCATGGCCCCGGAGTCTAGCTCCACGGCACGGGGAGAGGGGAGGGGATGGGGTGGTCCGGGCTCCCCGAGTGCCGCGCCGGTTCAAGGCACGGGGTGCCCCGCGGAGGACTGCCAGAT
This sequence comes from Archangium sp., assembly GCA_035645295.1. Taxonomy (GTDB): domain Bacteria; phylum Myxococcota; class Myxococcia; order Myxococcales; family Myxococcaceae; genus Archangium. The sequence continues at coordinate 22,266 of DASQMW010000311.1, read as the reverse complement.
GGAGAACCACTGCTGGCGGGTCAGCTCGAGCGACGCGCCGCTGGCCAGGCCGCGCAACCGCGGCACCTTGCTCGTGCCCAGGACCGGCACCGGACGGGCGGGGTGCCGCAGCAGCCAGGCGATGGCGACCGCTCCCAGGTCGTCCTGGCCATGCTCCGCCGCCACGGACGCCAGCGCTTCCCGGACCCGCTGCTCGCGTCCTCCCTGGGCCGTGAAGAGGTTGCCGCCTCCAAGTGGGGACCAGACCATCGGCGCCATGCGCAGCCGCTGCGCATGATCCAGCGTTCCGTCGTGCAGCGGCTCCAGGTGCACCACCGACAGCTCGAGCTGGTTCGTCACCAACGGCCGGGACAGGCGGGATTGAAGGAGATCGATCTGCTCGGGCGTGTGGTTGGAGACCCCCACGTACCGGACCTTTCCAGACCGGCACACCTCCTCGAGGGCCGCCGCCGTCTCGCTGGCATCCATCAAGGGATCCGGCCGGTGGAGCAGCAGCAGGTCGAGATACTCCGTCCCGAAGTGACGCAGGGAACTCTCGACCGAGTTGAGGATGTGCACACGGCTGGTGTCGTAATGTTTGACCCGGTGCGATGGCCGCTGGCCACTCTGGAGCATGATGCCGCACTTGGTGATCAACTCGATGCGGCTGCGGTCGCCACGCCACTCCCGCAGCGCCCTGCCGAAGAGCGCCTCGATCTGATAGTCGCCATAGATGTCGGCGTGGTCGAAGCTGGTGATGCCCAACTCCAGACAGGCGTCGAGCCACCGTGCGAGCCCGGTGGGCTCACGCGTCTCCTCGCTCTGGAGGACACGCCAGAGACCCGAGACGAGGCGTGAGAACTCCGGTCCTTCTGGGTGCAACTTCTGCCTGCCCATGCTCATACGTTCTCCTGTTTGGAGTTCCAGGCTCACGCCAAGTCTCGGAACGTCGGCGACCATAGCGTCAGGCCCATGGACGGGGAGAAGAAGGACGGGGAGGATTCGTCGCCCAGGCGACGCGCATCACCTCGTCCGGGTCAGGGAGAGGGACATCTCCGTCACAAAGAGTATGCAGGTACGTTCGCGGCGCCCCGCGGGAGGTCGTCTTGACGTTCGGCTCGCCAGAGGAGCTGGAACAACGCCTGAATCTGATCCCCTCGGGTGACATGGCGCGAGGCTTCGTCTTCACCACCAGCCTGGAGGCGGTGCGGAGTGAAGCGGACGAGGCGGTGGGGGAGCGGAGCGGACGGCTCCACCTCCAGGGGAACCTGCTCCCGCCTCCCTTCATCGAGGGAGCGGTGTTGCATGTGTGCCAGGCCGTCCACGGCTCGGAGCTCACCGTTCAGGTGCGGCGCGTGGCGCCCCGGGAGAACGTGCTGACGATCTCCTGGGCGTGAGTGCCCTTGCCGTGAGGGTCACCCCGGGTGCGGAGAGGCCCTGCTCGCGCGCCCCTCCCGGACAGCCCTGACGAGGGCGCTCGCGGCCACCTCGCAGTCGTCCGCGGAGCAGATGGCGGACACCACGGAGACGCCATCCGCCCCCGCGGCGATGACGGCCGCAGCGTTGGCGGCGGTGATGCCACCGATGGCCACGATGGGGACGGGCAGCAGGCGCCGCAGCCGGGCGAGCTCCTCCTGCCCGAGCGCCGGGGTGGCGTCCGCCTTGGAGCCCGTGGGGAAGATGGGACCCACGCCCGCGTAGTCCACCACCGCCGGGTCCAGCGTGGGCAGGTCCGCGGGCCCGGTGATGGACAGGCCCACCAGCGCCTTGGGGCCCAACAGCCGTCTGGCCACTTCGGGCGGCAGGTCCCCCTGGCCCACGTGGACTCCGTCCGCCCCCAGCGCCAGCGCCAGGTCCACCCGGTCATTGACGATGAGCGGCACCCCGAGCGGCCGCAGCCGTTCGAGCAGGGCCCGGCCCAGCTCCAGCGTCTCGCGCGCCGAGGACTCCTTCTCGCGCAGCTGCACCACGGTGGCCCCGCCGCGCACCGCGGCGAGCACCACGTCCACCAGCTCACGCCCCCGCGACAGCAGGCGGTCGGTGACGAGGTAGACGGACAGGTCGGGCACGGGGCGGGACATGGCGGGAGTCTCCTCAGCGCACGCGGGCGCGGGCGCGCACGGTGGCCTCGTCCAGGGTGTGGAGCGCGTCCAGCAGGTGCAGCTGCAACGAGCCCGGTCCCTTGGACTGCTCGGCGGCGAGCTCCCCAGCCAAGCCCAGCACGGCGAGGGCGCGCGCGGCGGCCAGCACGGCGTCGGGCTCCACCGCCAGGAAGGCGCCCACGAGCGCGGACGCGGAGCACCCCATGCCCGTCACCCGGGACATGAGGGGGTGGCCGTTGTCCACCGCCACCACGCGGGAGCCGTCGGTGACGTAGTCCGTCTTGCCCGTGACGGCCACCACGGTGCCCAGGCTGGAGGCCAGCCGCCGTGCCGCCTCGAGCGAGGCCTCGGAGGACTGGGTGCTGTCCACCCCGCGCGTGGCGCCCGCCTCGCCCGCCACCGCGAGCACCTCCGAGGCGTTGCCGCGGATGACGGCCGGCGCCTGCCGTGCCAGCTCAGCGGCGGTGGTGGTGCGGTAGCGCGTGGCCCCGGCGCCCACCGGATCCAACACCCAGGGCACCCGTGCCTGGCGCGCGGAGTGGATGGCCAGCCGCATGCCCTCCACCCAGTCCGGCGAGAGGGTACCGATGTTCACCACCAGCGCCTGCGAGATGGCGGCGAAGTCGGCCACCTCCTCCCGCGCATGCACCATGGCGGGCGAGGCCCCCACGGCGAGCAGGGCGTTGGCCGTGTTGTTCATCACGACGTAGTTGGTGATGTTGTGCACGAGCGGCGAGCGCTCCCGCACCGCCTTCAGCGACTCCCACACCCCTGCGATCAGCTCCACCGTGAGCTCCTCTCCAGCCGTTGCCTTCGGCGTACCGGCTCCGGCATGGCCGCAGTGATAACCCAACCGCGTCCTCGAAGGTGTCAAACACCTCGTGGGGCGGCCACTTTCCGCCGGGTACCCGCTCAGCCGCGGCGCTTGAGCTCGCGGGCGTCCTCGTGGACGTGCTCGCCGTTCAGCACAGGACTGGCCGTGGTCCGCGAGCCACCCGCCAGCCGGGCGATGTCGTTAGTGTCATTGCGACCTCCTGAAGTCCGCGAATTTCCGGTGGCTCGGGACGGGGAGGATGCAACGGATGCTGACGCTGACTCGGGACGATGTCCGGCTGGGTTGCCGCGCGGCCGATTGGCGTGCGGCGCTGGACCAGGCCGCCGATGCGCTGGTGGAAGCAGGCCGTGTGTCGGCGGAATACCGCGAGGGGTTGCTCGCCCGCGAGGCGCAGTCCTCCACCTACCTGGGTCACGGCATCGCGATTCCCCACGGCACGCCGGAGAGCCGACGCTACGTGAGCTCCACGGGCGTGCGCGTGCTGCAATTCCCAGACGGCGTCCGGTGGCACGACGGCACCCGGGTGAACCTGCTGGTGACGATCGCCGCGCAGTCCGACGAGCATCTCGACATCCTGCGTCAACTCACGCACGTGTTGGAGCGCGACGGCGTGGCCGAGACGCTGGCCGGCGCGACGAACGCCGCTGAGGTGATCGCGACGCTGTCCCGCACGCCGGTGTCCGCGAGATTCGATGCCGGAACACTCTGCCTGGGCGTGCCAGCCCGCGACCGTCTGGAGCTGGCCCTGGCCGCCGCGGCGCGGCTGCGCCATGCCGGGTGCGTGGACGCGAGCTTCGTCGCCTCGGTCGCCGGAGAGCCGCCGCTGCCCCTCGGCCAGGGGCTCTGGCTCGTGTTCGGCACCTCTGGCGTCAAGGCACCGGCCCTGGCGCTGGCGACCCCGGAGCAGCGCTTCCGTGACGACGCGGGAGAGGTCTCCGGCGTCTTCTGTCTGGCCGCCCAGGGGGACACCCATCGCGGGCTGCTCGTGCGTCTCGACGAGTTGCTCGCGCGCGGAGGCGGAGAGCAGCTCGCCGGACTGCCAGCCGAGCAGATCCTCGCGCGGCTGGCGGGAGAGTCGGCGCAGGCCGAGACCGTCCGCGTCCGCCTGCTCAACGCCCATGGTCTTCATGCCCGGCCAGCCCGGGAGCTGGTGCAGGTGGCACGGGCGCAGACAGCGCAGGTCCGGGTCCGCCTGCTCGAAGGCAACGGGGAGGCGGTCTCCACCGCCAGTCTGACCAAGGTTCTCGGGCTTGGCGCGCGGCGTGGCCAGACGCTGGTGTTCTCCGCGGAAGGGGAGGGGGCCGCGCAGGCCGTCTCGGCGTTGGCCGAGGCGGTGCGGGGTGGCCTCGGTGAGCCGGTGACGCCGCTCCAGGAGACACGCGAGGAGAGCGCCGCCCGTGTCGCCCATTCGGCTCGGGCCGTCCCGGTGGAGCCGGTCGCCGCCCCCGTGGCCGACGAGCCGCTGACGGCCGTGCCGGCCTCGCCGGGCCTCGCCATCGCACCCGCCTACGTGCTGCGCCTGCCGGACTTCCATTACTCCGAGCGGGCGGAGGACGCCGCGCGGGAACGCGGACGGCTCGAGAGCGCGCTCAACGGCGCCCGCCAGCAGATCGAAACGCTGGTGCAGCGGACGGTCGGCGGGGAGGTCGCGCAGATCCTCTCCATCCACGCGGAGATGCTCGGAGACCCGGATCTGCGGGATGCGGCCTTCGAGGCCATTGGTGAAGGTGCCTCGGCCGAGGCGGGCTGGTGGCGTGCGATCGACACCGCGGCGCGCACGCAGGAAGCGCTCGCCGACCGGTTGCTGGCCGAACGTGCCGCGGACCTGCGAGACGTGGGCCGCCGCGTGCTCGGTCTGCTGTGTGGCGTCGAAATGCCGATGCCGCCGGAGCAGCCCTACATCCTGGTGGCCGACGACGTGGGTCCGTCCGACGTCGCGCGGCTGGATACGGCGAAGGTGCGCGGGCTCGTCACCGCGCGTGGAGGAGCCACCTCGCACAGCGCGATTCTCGCGCGGGCGCTCGGCATCGCCGCCGTCGTCGGTGCCGGCGAGCGCGTGCTGACGTTGACCTCCGGTGTCGAGCTGATCGTCGACGGTGAGAGCGGACGCGTCGTCGCCGCTCCGAGCCTGGCGCGCCGCCAGCGCACCGAGAAGCGCATCGAGGAGCAGGAGTCGCTACGGCGGGCGGCCCATGCCCGGCGGCACGAGGAGGCGCGTACCCTCGACGGCCACCGCGTCGAGGTCGCCGCGAACCTCGGCAACACCGCGCATGCCGCGGATGCCGTCGACCGGGGGGCCGAGGGCATTGGCCTCCTGCGCACCGAGTTCGTGTTCATGGCGCATGCGGAGGCGCCGGATCTGGCGACGCAGATCGCCGAGTACGGTGAGGCGTTCGATGCGCTGGCGGGCCGTCCGCTGGTCGCGCGCACCCTCGATGTCGGTGGCGACAAGCCGCTGTCGTACTGGCCGATGCCCCAGGAGGACAACCCGTTCCTCGGCGTGCGCGGCATCCGGCTCACGTTGATGCGGCCCGAGGTGCTTGAGACGCAGATCCGCGCCCTGTTGACCGCCGCCGGGACCCGTCCGGTGCGGATCATGTTCCCCATGGTCAAGGACATCGAGGAGTTCCGCGCGGGCAAGGCGATCTTCGACCGCGTGCAGGCCGAGGTGAAGGCGGCGGATGTCCAGCTCGGGGTGATGATCGAAGTGCCTTCCTGCGCGCTGCTCGCCCCCTCGCTCGCGAAGGAGGCCGACTTCTTCTCGATTGGCACCAACGACCTCACCCAGTACACGCTGGCGATCGACCGCGGCCATCCGCAGCTGTCCGCGCAGTCCGATGCACTGCACCCGGCCGTGCTGCGGCTGATCCACCTGACGGTCGAGGCCGCCCATGCCGAGGGCCGCTGGGTTGGCGTCTGCGGCGAGCTCGGTTCCGATCCCCAGGCCATTCCGGTGCTGGTCGGCATGGGCGTCGATGAGCTGTCCGTCAGCAGCCGCCGCGTGCCGCTGGTGAAGGCCGCCATCCGCGAGCTGACGCTGCCCCGGGCGCGTGAACTGGCCGCCATCGCCCTGAAGCAGCCAACGGCCGCCGCGGTGCGCGAAGCCCTGGAGGTGGTGTGATGGCGAGGATCCTGACGCTGACGCTGAACCCCGCATTGGATCTCGCGATCCGTCTCGGCCCCATCCGGCTCGGTGAAGTCAACCGCACCGAGAGCACCCGGCTCGATGCCGCTGGCAAGGGCATCAACGTGGCGCGCGTCCTCAGGGACCTGGGCCATGACGTCACCGTGTCGGGCCTGCTGGGGGCCGACAACGAGACGGCTTTCGTGCGGGCCTTCGCCCGGTACGGGTTGCACGATGCGTTCGTCCGGATACCGGGCGAGTCGCGCATCAACGCGAAGCTTTCCGAACCGGATGGGCGCGTCACCGACCTGAACGGGCCGGGTCCGCTCATTCCGTCGCACGCACTGGACATGCTGTCCGTGCGCCTGAGCCCGCTGCTGCCTGGAATCGATGCGGTCGTGCTCTCCGGCAGCCTGCCCCCCAACATGACTCCCGCGCAGTTCGCTGGCCTCATCACCCGGATTCGCGAACGCCAGCTACCGGTGTGGATCGACACCAGTGGTCCGGCACTGGTGTCCGGTCTGGCCGCTCGGCCCACCGGAGTCAAACCCAACGAGATCGAGCTGGCCGACTGGGCGGGCCACCCGCTGGACACGCCCGAGGCACGGCTCCAAGCGGCGTTGCGGCTCAATGCCGAGGGTGTCGAGGACGTGCTGGTCTCCGCCGGTGCCGAGGGCGTGATCTGGGCCCACGGCGGCGAGACCCTGATGGCCGAGTCTCCGCGGGTGACGGTGGTCAGCACCGTGGGCGCGGGCGATACGCTGCTGGCCGGCACGCTGCACGGCGTCATGTCCGGTTGGCCGCGCGAGCGCAGCCTGCGTTTCGCGACGGCGCTCGCCGCCGAGTCCGTGCGCCATATCGGCGTCGGCGATCCGAATGCCGGGGACTTCGACGTGCTCCAGCAGCAGACCCTCGTCCGGAGCCTGCCCGTGCCACGACCCACCGGGGAGACGCGTCAATGAACGTGATCGTCATCACGGCCTGCCCGAGCGGCGTGGCCACGACCTTCCTGGCCCTGGACGTTCTGGGACATGCACAAGGTCATCCGCCCCCTGACGCACCCGGCCGAGTTCGGGGGGGAGCCGGAAGATGCCTTCGACGTGGTGGTGCCCTCGCTGCCCGGCTTCGGCTTCTCCACGCCCCTGAAGCAAACGGGGGTCGGCTTCATCAGGACGGCGGACCTCTGGGTGCGCCTCATGGAGGGGCTGGGCTACTCGCGCTTCGGCGCGCAGGGGAGTGACGCGGGCGCGTTCGTCTCCTCGCAGCTCGGTCACAAGTACCCGGAACGGGTGCTCGGCCTCCACCTCACCTTCCCGATGCCCCTCGATGCCAACACCAATCCCAGGGCCATTCCCCCTCCCGAGGCCTACGCTCCCGACGAGCAGGAAGCCCTCGCCCGGACCTTGCGCTTCTTGATGGAGGGCACCGGCTACGTGGGCCTGCAGAGCACCCGCCCGCAGACGCTCGCGTATGCCATGCACGACTCGCCCGCGGGCATGTGCGCCTGGTTCCTCGAGAAGCGCAGGGCTTGGAGTGACTGCGACGGGGACGTGGAGAAGGTCTTCACCAAGGACGAGCTGCTCACCGCGATGACCCTCTACTGGGTCACCGAGAGCTTCAACAGCGCCACGCGCTTCTATTACGAGACCGCCCACCACCCCTGGACGCCTTCGCACCCGGGTCCCCGCGTGGTCAACGTCCCCACGGGCGTGGCCATCATGCCCAGGGACGTCGTCCAGATGCCGCTCAGCTGGGCCGAGCAGTACTACGACCTCCGCAGTTGGAACGTCCTCCCCGCCGGCGGCCACTTCGCTCACATGGAGCAGCCAGAGCGCCTGGTCCAGGACATCCGGAACTTCTTCCGGCCGCTACGGGGCCAGAAGGCCTGAGCCGCTGATAGGGCAGGGCTATCAGCCCGATGAAGACGTTGTCTTGGCGTTATAAATGTCCGGGACGCATCTTTCTGGTGACGCGAAGCCGGCATGCCGCCGTGCTGGCTCAGGAGGATGTCCATGGTTGCTGCCCTTGCCGGATTGGGATCAGGAGCGCTTCACGCCGTCTCCGGCCCGGATCACCTGCTGAGCCTGGCGCCCCTCTCCCTGGGCATCGGCCGGAAGGCGTGGCGTGTGGGGCTGATGTGGGGCCTGGGGCATGCGCTTGGCACCCTGCTGTGCGTGGCGGCCGTGGTGCTGGTGGCCGCGGCGCTGGACCTCCAGGTGCTGGAAACGTGGGGGGAGCGCATCGCGGGCGGCGCGCTGGTGATGACCGGGATGGTGGGCCTACGCCGCTGGTTGGCCCACCGCATTCCGGGCAAGGGAGCCGCCGCTTCCAAGGCCGGCCCCACGAGCACCTGGAGTGTGCTCTCCATCGGTTTCATCCATGGCCTGACGGGTGCCGCGGCGGTGCTGCTGCTGCTCCCCGCGGCGGTGGCCGCCTCGCCCGTGTGGCAGGCGCTGTACCTCGGCGGCTTCGTCCTGGGGAGCACGGTGGCCATGGCGGCGCTCACGGCGGCCCTGTCGGCCAGCTCGAGCGCCATGCCCCGGCCCGAGGCGCTCCTGCGCCACGTGCCGGCGGTGGCCTCGTTCGGCTCGGTGATGCTCGGCGGCTGGTGGATGGTGGCGTGACCCGGGGTGTGCCCCGTGGTGTAACTCAATGGCCGCGGAGCACCGTGAGCCCGGACTCGGTGAGGACGTAGAGCATCGCCGGGGTGCCGTTGGGATCGTAGAGGAGCTGCTTCACCGTCCGGCCCGGGACGTTCGCCACGTGCGAGAGGTTCTTGTTCGCGTCCATCCGCCACAGCCCCGAGCCGGCGGTGCCGATGAAGAGCGAGCCGTCATCCGTGGCCGCCAGGGACGTGAGCCCCTGGGTGGGAAGGCCCTCGATACGGGTGCCCTTCTGCGAGGGATTGCCGCGCGAGATGATGCTCATCTGCCACAGGCCGTAATCCTTGCTGGCCAGGTAGTAGCGGCCATCCTTCGTCTGCTGGAAGCCCCGCCAGTTGTCGAACTCAGGGAGCGGGTTGAGCTCGGGGAGGTACGAGGACTCCACCTTCATGGGATTGAGCGTCTTGGGCGTCATCGCATCCCAGAGGCCGAGATCCGCGTTGGGCGTGACGATGCCAAAGGTCCAATCGTTGGCGATGAGCACGTCCCCATCCTGGGCGATGCCCACCGCATAGGTGTAGCCGGCGCGCTGGCTGCCGTTCTCCCACCACACCGGGTGGCGGTGGCTGTTGTAGTCCAGCCCGCGGATGCGGGTGACGCCGTGGTTGGTGCCGACATACACCTCGCCCTTGTCGCGGCCGCGCATCACCTTCACGCAGCTCAGCACCGCGCGATCCTCGTCGTACCTCCAGTCATTGGAGTTGCGGATGCCGGTGTTGTTCGGCGGATTCCAGCTCAGGCTGCCGTCGCCCTTGTCCCGGTCGCGCCGGAAGGAGCGGGTGATGTGCTCCTCCAGGACCACGGTGCCCTCCGGGGTGAGCTTCACCGCGTCCAGGTCGCCCTCCAGGAAGGCCGGATCCTGGTAGGAGCCACGCTGGGGGTTGTCGAGCTCCCGTGCGTAGTAGCCCACGTAGGCGCGGCCCGCGCTGCCGCCGCAGATGACGGTGGAGGAAAAGCCCCGGGCTGCCTGACCGAGGTTGCTCGACCAGAGGGGCTGGGTGTCACCGGGGCGCAGCACCCCGATGCGGTTTCCGGCGAGCAGCCAGACGTTGAAGGCGTCATCCACGGCCACCGACTGGGGCTGGCCCACGCCGAAGCGCTGCGTGTAGTTGACCGACGGCTCCTTCGGCCACGGATCCACCGCGGGGGGCTGGGAGCCGTTACCACCATCGGTGCCCGCGTCCGCTCCGGTGCCCGCGTCCGGGGGCTCCTGGGTCCCCGCGTCCTCGGAGGACTCCCCCGCGTCGGGTGGGAACGTGCCGGCATCGCCCGAGGGCGGAGGCCCCGCGTCGGGTGGAGCGAGCTCTTCCCCCTGCTCCGGGCTCACCGGTCCGGTCGAGTCACTGCACGCCCACGCTGCTGCCACGAACACCACCGCCCCACACGCCCCCAGCAGTTTCCGGATCACCCTCGCCCCCTCGTGCCGCGACATGCGGGAGCAAGCGGCATACCGGGCTGAACGGTGGGAAGAAGGACGCAGGCGAGCCTGGGATGGGAAAGGGTGTTCCCTCGTGCGCACCGTGTCGCGCTCTCGGGGTGAAACTGGAGGCTCACGCTTTCCTCGCGAGGCCACACGCTCCAGGCGGCCAGACAGCCGAGCGCCGGGTGATGAAGAGTCCACACCCGGGAGCCCCGGGGTCGCGGCGCGGGTGGAGGAGGTTGGTGCGAGGGGGCGAGCGGGTGTCTACACTGACTACATGCCCCGTCTTCGCTCCTGGTCAAGTGTTCTGGGTCTTGGACTCCTCGTGGGAGGAGTGGCCCTGGGTGAATCCACGCCGGTCATCTCCGTGGATCTGCCGTATGACAATTACAACCTGCAGCTGCGTGGAGATGACGTCGTGTCGCGCGACCTCCAGCTGCACCGCTCCGACACGGAGATCCGGGGGAGGGCGCTGGGCGGAATGGCGCAGCTGACGTTGAAGCCGGACGGCGCCTCGGGGGCCATCAACGGCTCGCCCGTGAACCTGAAGGTCCGCAAGCAGGGAGACACCCTGTTCGCCGAGGGCGGCTTCATCAACGGGCCCGTGACGCTGCGCTTCAGCCCGAGAAATCTCCACGTCTACATCAACCAGTGCCGCTACGAGCTGAAGCCCACCGAGGCGGGGGGCTGGTACGAAGGGCCGCGCAGCTGTGACAGCAAGCTGCTGCCTCCGGTGCGCTTCTTCGTGCCGCCCGAGCTCCTGGAGCGGAGTCCCTCGGAGCAGGCGGCCCTGCTGCTGTTCGCACTGGCTCCCGCCCGGTAGCCGGGCGGGCTCCGGACCCGTCGGCTTCCGGGTCCGGAGCGCACCGGGTGTTAGTTGAGGATCGGCTCGCAGGCGCAGCGGGTCATGTTGCACCGTGCGCCCGTGCCGCAGGAGTCACCGCAGTTGGGCTTGCAGACGCACTGGTCACCCGACTCGTTGCAGCCGAGCAGCGGGCCGGTGCAGTGGTCCGGCTCGGTCGGGGTGTAGTTCGGGTCGTCCTCGCACGCGATGCCGCCGTTGGGATCCTTCACCGCGTCCACCCAGTACTGGTACGAGACGGCCACCTGGGTCGCATCGCTCGCCGGGCGGCAGGCGCCGAAGAAGGACAGGGTGCGCGCGCTGCCGTCGAAGTCGAAGCCGTTGACGGTGCTGCGCGGGATGTTGCCGCTGGCCGTGCAGACCGCCGGGTCGCGCACGTTCTCCATGGCCACCTTGATGGACGCGCCAATGGGCGGCTTGAGGGTCTTGTAACCCGCGTTGCCGATGGCGTCCGCGATGATGGCGTCCATCGAGGCGCCGATGGAGGCGGTATCGAGGATGGAGCCGAGCACGCCGCCCGTGGCGTTGACCACCGAGGCGTGGCGCTGCGGGCCGTTCACCGGCAGCGGGTTGAACTCACGGGAGGCCTCGGTCGTGGTGCAGGTCACGCCCTCGCTGCAGCCGCAGGCCTTGCCGGACGGGCACACGATGCCGTGCACGGTGATCTGCTTGCCCGTCTTGTTCTTGGGCACCAGCACTTCCGAGCGGTTGCCGAAGAACTCCACGAAGGTCGCCACGGCCTGGCACTGGCTGCCCGCCTTGTCCTTGCTTCCGCCGGTGCCGCAGTTCTCGGCGCTCGTGGTGTAGCCGGTGGTCTGATCGTCCGCGTCACCGAGCAGCACGACCACGAGGGTGGCGTCCTTGCGCGCCAGCGTGGGGGACTCGGCGGCGGCCGGCTCGGTGCCGGGTGTCATGTCGTCGATGGCTTTGCGGGCCGCGCCGAGCACGCCCTCGCTGCCGTTGCCACCCAGGCCCACCCAGCAGCCGCCGTTGACGCCCTCGGTGGAGCCACCGGGGCAGGAGGCGGACTCGGGCGCGGCGGGGAGGCTGCACGTTCCGCCCGAGGTGCTCGAGCAGGTGCTGCCCTCGGTGAGCCAGGACTTCACCTTGCTCACGTTGCGGGTGAAGCGCCGCAGCTTGGCCACGTTGTTGCCCGTGCCCGAGGTGCCCACGTGGTAGGCCGAGGTCACCATCGCCATGCGCCAGTCCAGCGACGAGGCGTTGAGCGCGTTGGCCGCGGACTGGGCGGTGGCCGCCAGCGACAGCTGGGACGTCTTCATCGAGCCGCTGTCATCCACGACGAAGAGAAAGTCCACCTTGGCCTGCGGGAGCTGGAAGCGCTCGCACTGCACCGCCGTGGGCTCGCCGAACTGGGCGAGCGCGGAGCCATCCGAGAGGTCCTGGGCGGAGAAGGCCGCGGGGGTGCTGCGGTTGCCACCCGTCACGTTCGCCAGGGGCGCGATGGCGATGAGCACCACGAGGCTCTGGTTCGAGCGGTGCACGAAGAGCGACTGGAGGCGGAAGTTGCCCGTCACCCCCGCCGCGCTGCTGCTGAGGCGGCCCGTGCTGCCCGGCACCAGCGCGTCCACCAGCTGGTCCGTGCGGCGCTTGAGGTCCGTGGTCGTACCCGCCTGGTCATAGAAGGCCTGTACGGCCTCGAAGCCCTCCCACGTCTTGAACACCTGGGCGGTGCGGTTGCTCAACGCACCCTTGGACGCGATGTCGGGCTGCAGCTCCTCCTCGTCCCCGAGCGCATCCGTGGCACCCGCGGGCGGCGTGGTGCGGAAGGCCAGGAAGGCGATCTTCGTGGTGCTGTCGTAGCCGACCAGTCCCTTCACCTCGGTGCCGGACTTGATCTGCGTGACTTCCGTGAAGGTGGGCGGCAGCGCCAGCTTGATGTCCGGCCCCTCCTCGGACTGGAAGGTCACGGGACGCAGGTTGTTGGCGGTGCACACCTGGCCGGCGGGGCCGGAGGCGTCGCTGCTCTGGGGATCCAGCTCGCCCAGGTCCACGCTGCCGTTCTGGTTGTTGTCCTCGGCGCCGTCGCTCACGCCGTCACCGTCGGAGTCCGGGTTGGTCGCGTCGGTGGACGTCCCGGGGTTGGCGTCCGGGCGGAAGATGTCCTTGCAGTTGGCCTCGTCCAGGTTGGTGGTGGCGCCCGTCTCCACGCCGTCGGAGATGCCATCGCCATCGGTGTCGAAGCGGCGCGGATCGGTCTCGGAGGCCTCGCGGGTGCCGCTGGCGTCCTGGTCCTCGCCCTTCACGCTGCCGCTGGTCGGGCCGTCGCGCAGACCATCGCAGTCCGTGTCGAGAAGCAGCGGGTGGGTCTCGTCGTCGTCCACCTTGCCGTTGTGGTTGCGGTCCTCCACGCCGTCCAGCAGGCCGTCACCGTCCGAGTCCGCCTTCACAGGGCTCGTCTGCAGCGAGGCGTCCGCGTCCGCGGGAACGGTGCAGGAGGTTCCGGTCACTGGCCGGCCGACGCCCACCTCGAGCCCGTCCGGGAGCCCGTCCTGGTCGGTGTCCGAGATGCCGGGGTTCGTCTTCATCCCGTCGTAGACGGCCTCGTACTCGATCTTGTCGCTCAGGCCATCGCAGTCGGTGTCCTTGGCGGCGTTGCTCGGATCGTTGGGATCGGTGGGCAGCGGCGAGGGGCCCGTGTCGGTGGGCTGGTCCGGGCCAGGGCCGGGGTTGGGGCCCGAGTCGCACGCGGGTGCCGCCATCAGGCTGATGGCGAGCAGCGTGGCGCTGATCAGTTGTCGCGGATTCATGGAGCCTTCCTCACAGAGGTACTGCGCTGTCTGGGATACCGCCCCCCCGGTACGGCATTGTCGAATCATATACGCTGGCGGACACAGTCCATCGTGTTTCGCTGTGGCTGGGATTTTACGGCTTCCATCGGATTCCGTTGCCGCTGGGGGATTCCATTTGTGATGAGCCTCTGCTGCACAGGCGAGGGACTGGAGGCCCGCCCTGTGAGGGTTCAAGCGCACGTGTCAACCGGATTCGTGCAAAACTCGCCTATCATGTTTTTCTTGCCTTCTTGAAGGGTGAGGAAGGGCCTGGTCGACGAGGGCGTTGAACCAGGGATCCCCTCGCCGTGAATGGGCATACCCACTGCGAGTGGATGTGTTCGTATTTCGAGGGCCCCGCCCGTCTTGGGTTTGGAGACCGGATGTATGGGAACAGGGGAACGTCTCGGCGTAAGGCTTACGGGGCTCGTGCCGGGGTGTTGTGTATTTCGACTGTCAGCGGATGTGCTTCGTTGGAATGAGAGGACAGACGAAAGTGCCGGCGTCACGCCCCCCCGCGTGTATTCCCTTCCAGATCGGAGGCCCACGATGTGCCGGACCCTGAGTTCCCTGGTGTTGATGCTCCCGCTGCTGGCCTTGCTGGGTTGTGAGGGGGGCGGAACGCCGGTGGTGATCGTGGACCGCCCGAGCGTGGGGGTGGGCCTCGAACCAGCGACGGCGGAGCTGACCACGGGAGGCACGCAACGCTTCACGGCCAGGGTGTCGGGCGCGAGTGGCACCTCGGTGACCTGGACGGCCACGGGCGGTGACATCACCCAAGAGGGTGTGTACACGGCCCCGGGCGCGGCGGGGACGTACACGGTGCGCGCCACGAGTGTGGCGGATTCGCGCAAGTACGCGGAGTCCTCGGTGACGGTGACCGTGCCGCCGGTGCTGTTGCCGACGATCACGCATTTCGCGGCGGTGCCGGAGACGATCAACGCGGGTCAGAGTGCGACGCTGCACTGGGAAGTGGCGGGAGCCACGAGTCTGAGCATCGAGCCCGGCGTGGGTCCGGTGTCGGGAGGGGCGGGTGTGGCGGTGAGCCCGGCCACGACGACGACCTATACGCTGACGGCCACCAACGCGGCGGGCAGCACGACTGCCACCACCACGGTGACGGTGACGGTGACTGTTCCGGAGGCTTGGACGTCGCTTGCCTGGGCCAACGAGCGGCCTGGAAACTATGACTCGGACGTCTACCGTTGGCTGGATTCAGGCAAGCAAAGGCGGACGGCGGTCCTCACGCGCAACACCGCTCGCGATCCCGGCGGGAGCTACGGCGGCATGCTCCGCCAGTTCCGCTTCTACACTGGCACGTCGGAGCGCGTCGCCACGGGCACCGGCGCCAGCAGCGGCCCCGGCTACATCTGGAATGGCTGGGGCTATGTGGTGAGTCACTTCAGCGGCAATGGGGTGAGCCACTCCGGAAACCTCGCGGGCAACTACCGCCGGGTCTTCGTTGGCCGCCACCATGCCATCCACGAGTTCTCCTGGAACATGCCCATCGGCGGCACCCCGGTCAAAGTCACCGTGCACTGGTTCTTCGCCACGGGACGGGATCATCCGGTCTACGCCATCACCTTCGACACCAGCGTCGCGCCTTCCACGGGCTTGCCCACCGAGGCTGACTCCCGGGCGCCCTATGGTGACATCGCCTGGGACGGGGATGGCACCCATGCGCTCGTGGACGGTGTGAAGTGGGGCGACAAGTACAAGTTCTTCTCTCGCACCGAACCCTTCACGGCCCAGAGCCACTGGGACTACAGCCAGCCCAACGTCGTCCCCTACACCCTGCTCTATTCCCGCGCCGCCGATGCCGAGATGGGCGTGGTGCAGACGCTCAGCTGGCTTCAGCACAACACGGGCGGTACCTGGTTCAACGACAACTGGGGCCGTGCCTCCGAGACCCGTGCGAACCCCGGTAATTTCGGCTCCTGGCGCATGCCGCCCAATTGGAACTGGCCCTATCAGATGTGCCAGTACGAGATGAACGACACCAGCCCGACCCGAAGCAAGCGCCTCGCCTGGGGCTTGATGTACGGCGCCGTGGGCAAGCCTTCCTACAGTGGCTATGGCGCTGAGAGGACGTACTCGGGCCATCCCTACCAGAGCTACTCCGTCTTCATGGTCATGGGTCAGCAGAGCGCCGGAGAGGTTCTCGCCCAGGCCACCCAGGTGGAGCGCCTGCTCAAGGGCCAGCTCAGCGTGACTCAAGGCGCGGTGGTGACTTCGGGGCCCCTCGGCGTGGCCCGCTCCGATACCGCCACCTATCCCGTGCCCGGGTACAACAGCAGCTACGCGGCCTACGAGCTTCGCGCGGACATGACTGGCCTCTTCAATGCGACCCTGAATGCCGCCGGGGGAGAGCTCCAGAACCCGCTCTTCCTCGTCCGCTCCGTGACGAGTGTTCCGGCTCGCCTCTACCTGGATGGCGTGCTGCTCAAGGCGGACGTGGACTACTTCGCCTCCTTCGATTCCAGCACGGGAGTGCTGTGGCTCACGCTCAACCGGGCGTGGAGCGGCAGCCACACCCTGGCCAGCGGCACGTAGAGAAGCACAGGGGACCGGCGCGAGGCTCGTAGGCCTCGCGCCGGGGTCGGACTACTTCCAGGTGTCGTTGAGCGTCACGGCGCCGGTCGCGGGCGTCGTGGCGGTGCGGTTGGTGCCGCTCTCCCAGGTGACGTTCCCGTTGCCGTCCTTCTTGATGTACTTGTATTCGAAGGACGTCGAGCCGGGCAGGCTCAGCGCCACACGCCACGTCGGGTAGTTGTCCGGCGAGAGCAGGATGGCGGAGGCGGTGCTCCAACTCCCGAGCGCGGCGATGCTGCCCACGACGTAGATGTTCTGGCCCACCACGGTGCTGGCCGTCTCGTTGAAGGTGACGGTGGCGCCGGTGGTGCTGGTGGTGACGCTCAGGGCCGCGCTCAAGGCGGAGACGTTGCCCGCGGTGTCCCGGGCCCGCACCGTGTAGCTGTAGGGGGTGCCAGCGCTCAGGCCGTTGTCGGTGTAGCTGGCCGAGCCAGGCGAGCCCACCAGCGAGCCGTTGCGGTACACGTCATACCCGGCGATGCCGCTGGCGTCCGTGGAGGCCGTCCACGTGAGCGAGACGGAGGTGGACGTCTTGGACGGTGCCGCCAGGCCCGAGGGGACGCTCGGCGCGGTGGAGTCCGAGGACGGAGCGCCCGCGGTGATGGTGCCGGCGTTGAAGGTCTGCACGCCCGCGGGGAAGAAGTAGTTGAGCCCGCCATTGTTGTCCCAGGTGCCACTGCCGTTGTTGAAGACGGCCTCGAGCTGTGTGGCCGCGCCCAGGTTGACGGTGTACTTCGCGTAACCGGCCACCTCGGAGTCGGGCATGGCGACACCCGGCGAGGCCGTCCACGTGCCACCTGCGGGGCGGTAGTGGATGTAGGGCGTGGTGTAGCCCTTCTTGTAATAGACGGTGACGGAGTTGCCCGCGCTGGTGGTGACGGAGAGCGCCGTACTGGCCGCCGAGGTGTTGCCCGCCGCGTCCCGAGCCTTCACGGTGTAGCTGTACGCGGTGCTCGCCGCGAGCCCGCTGTCCGTATACGTGGTGCCCGTGGGCGTGCCTACCTGCGTGCCATTGCGGAAGACGAGGTAGCCCGTCACGCCGACGTTGTCCGTCGACGCCGTCCACGAGAGGGACACGGACGAGGACGTCTTCGAGGGAGAGGTGAGGCTTCCGGGAACGCTGGGAGGCGTGGTGTCGACCACCGGGGCGCCCGGGGTGATGGTGCCGGCGCTGAAGGTGGAGACGCCCGTGGGGAAGAAGTAGTTGCTGCCGTTGTTGTTGTCCCAGGTGCCGCTGCCGTTGTTGAAGACAGCCTCGAGCTGCGTGGCCGCGCCCAGGTTGACGGTGTACTTGGCGTAGCCGCTCACCTCGGAGTCGGGCATGGCGTAGCCCGGCGCCACCGTCCACGTGCCGCCCGCGGGACGGAAGTGGATGTACGGGGTGGCGAAGCCCTTCTTGTAATAGACGGTGGTGGTGTTGCCCGCGCCGGTGGTGACGCTCAGTGCGGTGCTGGCCGCCGAGACGTTGCCCGCCGCGTCCTTCGCCCTCACGGCGTAGCTGTACGTGGTGCTCGGAGACAGGCCGGTGTCCGTGTAGCTCGTGCCCGTGACGGAGGCCACCTGCGTGCCATTGCGGAACACGTCATACCCGGCCACGCCGTAGTTGTCGGTGGAGGCCGTCCAGCGCAGGGCCACCGAGGAGCTCGTCGTGCCCGAGGCCGTCAGCCCCGTGGGCACCGAGGGCGCGGTGGTGTCCGGCGCCAGGGTGGTGACGGAGAGCGCCGTGCTGGTCGCCGAGGTGTTGCCCGCCGCGTCCCGAGCCTTCACGGTGTAGCTGTACGTGGTGCTCGCGGTGAGCCCGCTGTCCGTGTAGCTCGTGCTGGGGCTCGAGCCCACCTGTGTGCCATTGCGGAAGACGTCGTAGCCCGTCACTCCCACGTTGTCCGAGGCCGCGCTCCAGGAGAGCGTCACCGAGCGATCCGTCTTCGTGGCCACCGCCAGGCCGGTGGGCGTGGAGGGCGCGGTGGTGTCGATCACCAGGAACGGGTGCGTGCCCTGCACCGTGCCGTTGACGTCCTCGAGGTATTTGCCGCCCACCAGGTTGTACCGGCCCGCGCCCACGTAGACGGACTGGATCTCGCTCCGGGTGACGTTGCCCCGGCTGTCCGTGGCCTCGATGTAGTAGTCGAGCAGCTGGTCCCGGTAGTTGCCGAGGTAGACGTAGTAGAGGTCGCCGATCTCCTGCGCGGGCACCTTCGCCATGACGGGCAGGTAGGCGGGCTGCCACGAGACGCCGTTGATGACGGGCTTCAAGTCCCGCCGGGTCAACGGGAAGTCCACCCAGGCGCCCACGCGCGTGGTGTCGATGTTGGGCACGCCCGCGGCCTTGAGCGCGGCCGGGTCATACACCTTGTGGGTGTTGTCCAGCGGGTCGATGCTCTTGTGGGTGTGCACGCGGACGCGGGCCTTGATGCTGGTGATGCCGTTCACGTCGTACGCGTAGGTGTAGAGGGCGAAGGTGTTGTTGAAGTGGTGGAGCGTCCAGCCCTCGGACTTGTCCGTGTTGGCGCTGCCCGGGTTGTAGGGCCAGCGCTGCGGCCACCAGACGGACGGGCCCGTGCGGTCCAGCGTGAGGCGGTCCTGCACGTAGGGCTTGGAGAAGTAGAGCGACTGGTTGAAGGAGAGCGTGGGCTTGACGATGTCGTCCTGGTTCTCGTCGTAGTAGCCGAAGCCCGAGTCCATGGCCGGCAGCAGGAAGTACCAGGCCAGCTCCGCCGGGTTGGCGCCGCCCGCCCAGTCGTTGGCCGCGTCTCCCTTCACCGGGAAGGACATCATCCACGGGTTGAGTTGGTTGCCCGCGTGCGTCACCTGGCTGTCCAGCGGGGTGGTGGGCTTCCAGTGGTTGGGGTGGGCGTCGAGCCAGATCTGCTCGGCCGTCTTCGCGTAGTTGAGCGAGGCCTGGAGCAGGGCGAAGTTGCGCTCCAGGTAGTGCCAGCCGTGCTCGAAGGAGACCGTCATGCCCTCCTGTGCGCCGCTGAGGTTCGTCTTGGGCGCCAGGTTGAGGCCGGTGGCCGAGTTGAACGCGGGGAACTGGCCCTTCCAGATGCCGAAGGGCAGCTTCCAGTGGTGCCACTGCGGGTCGGACGAGGAATCGCGCGTGTCCACCCACGAGCCGTCCTGCACGTGCACCACGTCGGTGGCGGGGGGCGTGTTGCTCACGAGGTACTCGCTGATGCCCATGCACTGCACGCCATTGGTGCAGGTGACGCCGCGGCCGTTGTACCAGGTGGTCTCCGAGCCCGCGCGCCCACCCGAGTTGTCTCCGTCATGCGCGATGACGAAGAACTGCTTCTGCGGGACGAGCCCCTCGAAGCTCCGGAGGTTGACCACGTCCACGGTGGCCTCGCCCTCCCAGCCCTCCAGCCAGGAGCCGTTCTGGTTGACGGGGATGCCCACCATGCGCGACTCGGCGCCCGTGGCTGGATCCACGTAGCGCACCCAGTGCGGCGTGGAGGCGAACGGGTACTTGTTGCGGATGGTCTGCTGCTCGTGCGCCATCTGCAGGCTCACCCAGCTGCCCACGTTGCTGGTGTTCTGCAGGTCCGCGCGGTTGGGCGGCGACACCAACGTGTCCGAGCCCGGATCGTTCAGGAAGGGGTAGTCCTTGAGCGTGCGCGAGAAGTGGTTGTCTCCGATGACGGCCCACTGGATTCCCAGCTTCGCGAGCGTGGGGATGATGCGCTCGGAGAAGCCCAGCTCCGTGGGGAAGAAGCCCTTGGAGGATTGGAAGTTGCCGCCCAGGAAGTAGGGCTGCGCGAGGGTGGCGCTCTGGTGGACGAGATCCTTGAGGAAGTAGTCCGGCCCCACCAGCGGCCCCATGGTGTGGTGGCCGGTGAAGTGGATGAGATCCAGCGTCCGGTTTCCCGCCGGGGTGCGCAGGGTGTTGTAGCGGTCGCGCCAGGACGAGCCCCAGTTGGTGTTGTTGTACCCGGTGACGTTCTGCAGCGCGTTGAGATCCTGAACGTTGTTCACCACCGCCCCGGACATGGTCACGTGGACCTGCCCCGTGGGAGCGTTGGTGTTCATGTCCGCCGCGACACTCGGGGGCCAGTACAGATAGGCGCCCGTCTTCGCGTGGTGCGAGTAGTAGGTGACCAGATCGTCGTGCGGCATCGGCGCGCCCGACGGCAGGTAGTAGGTGTAGTTCGACGGCGGGTTCTGCTTCAGGTTGATGACCTGGCCGTCATACGTGTAGCGGATGGCTCCGCCCACCGGCGTCGAGGCGTACTTGCTGACGTCGTAGTACGCCCAGAAGTTGGGCATGTGGTTGTGGTAGACGTGCGACGCGGCGATCTGCGCTCGCGCCGGTCCGGCCAGCAGCAGCGCCGCCACGGCGGGCAGCAGCAACGGTTTCAATCGGTTCACGGGGCTCCTCGGTGGGTGGGGAAGCGCCGGGCGGATTAGTCGGGATAACATTTTCTGTCATTTGTTTCTGGAATTCAGTTGTTGGAGGGGCACACATGAAGTGGTTCTGGATGTGCGCGCTGCTCTCGGTGGCGGCGTGTTCCGAGAAGCAGGGAAGTGGGGCCGGGCAGACCGCGCAGGACAAGGAGGCGGCAGCCCTGGCGAACAAGGACGAGAAGTGCCCCGGCGGGACGGTGAAGGGGTGCCTGGACGCGGCCACGGAGGCCGAGCGCAAGGGCGACTCCCCGCGCGCGGTGGAGATGTACACGCGTGTTTGTGACGCGGGCGTCGCACGGGTGTGCAACGTGCTGGGCACCTTCGTCTGGCAGGGGCGGGGCGTGAGCGCGGACCCGGCGCGGGCCTATTCGCTCTACAAGCGCGCGTGTGACGGAGGCGACGCCGCGGGCTGCTTCAGCGCGGGCATCTGCCATCGCACGGGCACGTGCGCCGAGAAGAACGACGCCGAGGCCACGAAGCTCATCCAGCGCGCGTGCGATGGCGGGGACAAACGGGCCTGCGGCAACCTGGGCGGCCGCTGAAGGCCCGCCCGGCGGCGATCAGGGGAACAGCGGGTGCTTCACGGCGTGGTGGTGCCCGCCTGGGCTGGCGCGGTGGGCGCGGGCTGGGCCCCCATGCGCGGCCTTGGCGGCCTCGGCTTCGGCCCTGGCCTTGAGCAGGGCCTCGCGCTCGAGGCGGTTCTTCGCCTCCTTCTCGGTCAGCGACTTGATGGTGGCCAGGCCCTGCTCGAAGTCCTTGCCGATCATCCCATCCATGTCCATGACCAGGGACATCGCCTTGCCCAGGAAGGTGTTGTTCCCCTCCATGGCCCAGCTCACCTTGATGCTGCCGTCGGGCGTGGGCTGGAAGGTGAAGAGGGTGGTGTTCGTGGCCGCCCAGGGCTCGAGGAACTCGAGCTGGATCTGGATGGACTCGTAGAGCTTCGCGTCCACGATGGTCATCCGGCCCTTGCCGACCTGGTCATTGCCGGACCAGGTGTAGATGGCGCCGGGCCCCGCGAAGGAACCGTCGAAGGTCGTCTGCATCTTCGGGTCCTTGCTCGCCCAGGGAGACCAGAACTTCCATTTGTGGAAGTCGTTCACGATGCCGAAGGGGAGATCGACCGGGGCGGCGATGGTGACCGACCGCTCGACACGGAAGGTGGACGGCCTCGAGGCCACCACGGCGCCCACGCCGATGAGGGCGACGAGGAGCGCGAGGGAAATCTTCTTGAGCATTTCGTCTCCTGATGAACGGGGTGAACCGTATGTCCCCTGAGGGCCGGACGGCAAATGTCCCGAGCCTCGCGACACCGCGTCCGGGCTCCTCGCGCCAGGGGTCCAGCCAGGCAGGCGTGCTAGGCTCCCGCCCATGAGCACGCGCTCGCCCGGCCGCAGCCCGTCTCCTCTTCCCTGGAGTCTCGTCCTCGTGTTGCTGGCCAGGAGCGCCCTGGCCCAGTCCATGCTCGACGAAGCGCAATACGTGGAGCGAGTGCTTAC
>DASQMW010000310.1:0-42950 GCA_035645295.1 Archangium sp. | reverse complement strand
GCCTCTTCGCGCGCACGGACGTCACCGCCCCCACGGTGTCCATCACCTCGCCGGTGACGGGCTCCACGGTGAGTGGCCTCGTCAACATCGAGGTGAACGCCACGGACGACGTCGGCGTGGCGCGGGTGGACTTCTACCGGGCCGGGAGCCTCATCGGCAGCTCCACCACTCCGCCCTTCACCTTCGCCTGGGACTCCACCACCGTCCCGAACGCGGCCACCTCGCTCAGCGCGAAGGCCCATGACGCCGCGGGCAACGTGACGACCGCGGCGACCGTGAGCAACCTCAACGTCCTGAACCCCGGCGGCGTCGACGGCCAGTCCCCGACCGGCTCCATCACCTCGCCCGCCGAGGGGTCCACCCTCTCGGGGACCGTCACGGTGACGGCCTCCGCGCAGGACAACGTCGGCATCGCCCGCGTCGAGTTCTACTCCGACTACAACACGTTCATCGGCAGCGACACCACGGCGCCCTACAGCATGAACTGGAACACCACCTCCGTTCCCAACGGCGCCCACACCCTCCACCTCCGCGTCTATGACACCGGCGGCAACTACACGAACGTGGAGATCGATGTGAACGTCTCGAACGCCACGACGACCAACGCCGTCCTGTCCGTCACCGCCACCGGCCGTTCGGGTCCCGTCGTCACCTCGAACCCGACGGGCATCTATTCCTCCGTGGGCCTGCCCAGCTCGGCGACGTTCGTCGCGGGCAGGCAGATCACCTTGTCGGTGGACAGTGGCAGGTCGGCCATCTGGTCGGGCGCGTGCTCTTCCAGCGGCTCGAAGCGCACCTCGTGCACCTTCACGCTGACGGGCAACGCGAGCGTCTCGGCCAACATCCAGTAGAGCCGCCCCTGACGTGGCTGACGGCGCCCCCTCGTGCGCCGTCCTGCCCGGTGCCGCGCTCCAGCCAAGCGCGCCTCACCGGGCAGCCCTGTCTCTGGGAACTACTGTTGCGACGCGTCTGGCGTCGGGCCTTCGTCGATCACCTCGGACTGGGTGTCCTGCTGCTCGATGCTCCGCCTGATGTCGGACTCGGTTCTCGTCACGGTATTGCCCGGAGCCACCTCGGGCGCCCAGAGTCGTCCATCGCCGGTCGTCACCGTGTAGCCCGCGCCGCCCGTGGCCTCACCATTGTAGACGGTGGGGGCGCCCAGGCGGTCCCTTCGAGCCACTTCTGTTTCGTTCAGCAGATCCTCCAGGGGCGGCTCGTCGTAGCGAGCGACCGAACTGGTGGCACAACCCCATAGGCCGAGCACACCGGAGGCAATCAGGAGGGGGATCTTCTTCATGGGGCAACTCCTTGTGGGGGGGCACTCCAAAGGTGCGGCCCGCTGCCCTGGGAGCAACGGGGTGACCGTCCATATCGGTGGACGCGCTGTCCGCTCCCCTCCTCCGCGAGGGTCTCCGTTCTTCTCCCGCCCTCGCCGGGAATCACCTCCCGCACCAGGAGTGCTCCCGCTTTCCTGGATTCATGCGATATCCAGAAAGGAGGCTTTGATTCCCGAGCGGAGTCTTCGAGCAGGGCCAGCCCGGATCGAGGTCCATGCCGTCGTCTCCGACATCTCCGTGGAGTCGAAGCCCACGGTGGAGATCACTCCCGGCACCAGTTATCCTGGATTTATTCAATTCCGGGGAAATAGGGGCTTCAACCCCCAAAGGGAGGGCCATGCGGACCCTGCGAGTCTTGGTGACGCTGTTCGTGGCGGGACTCGTGCTTGCGTCCTGTGAGCGCCCGGCCGCCGAACGCACGCCCGAGGCCGAAGCACCGAAGCGGACGGTGAAGTCCTTCATCGAGGGAAGCCGGCTGCTGAAGACGGAGAAGGCCGTGGCGGGCCGGTACATCGTCATCCTCGACGAGAAGGCCCTGGCCGAGGCGCCGGTGGAGGAGCTCGCCCACCCGCTCTCCGCGCTCCATGGGGCCACGGTGGAGCACGTGTACTCCCGGGCCCTCCACGGCTTCTCCGCGACGATGACGCAGGAGGCCGCGCTGCGGCTGAGCAACGACCCGCGCGTGCGCTACGTGGAGGAGGATGGCGAAGCCTCCCTCGCGAGCACTCAGGACAAGGCGCCGTGGGGGCTCGACCGCATCGATCAACGGGCGCTGCCGTTGGATCAGACGTTCCGCTACAACAGCATCGGCAGCGGGGTGCACGCCTACGTCATCGACTCGGGCATCCGCTTCAGCCACGCCGAATTCGGTGGGCGCGCGGTCCCCGGCTTCTCCGCCATCGAGGACGGCAACGGCTCCAACGACTGCAACGGCCACGGCACGCACGTGGCGAGCACGCTCGGCGGCGCGGCCCAGGGCGTGGCCAAGGGCGTCACCCTGCACCCGGTGCGGGTGGTGGGCTGCACCTCCTCGTTCACCTGGTCCCAGGTGATCGCCGGCATCGACTGGGTCACCGCCCACCATGAGAAGCCGGCAGTGGCCACCCTGAGCCTGACGGGCCCGGCGATGCAGGCGGTGGACGACGCGCTCGCCGCCTCCCTCGACGCGGGCGTCTTCTATGCGGTCGCCGCGGGCAACGGCGCCCAGGACGCGTGCACCGCCTCTCCCGCCCGGCTTCCCGCCGCCATGACGGTCGCGGCGTCCAACCGCACCGATGCCTGGGCCTCCTCCTCCAACCACGGCCCCTGCGTGGACCTCGTCGCTCCGGGCGAGGGCATCACCGCGGCCTGGTTCTCCGACGACACCGCCCTGGCGTCGCTCAGCGGCACCTCGGTGGCGAGCGCGCACGTGGCGGGCGTGGCGGCGCTCTTCCTGGAGAGCCACCCGCTGGCCACCCCCGAGCAGGTCTCCGCCGAGCTCACCCGCGGCGCCACGCCCGGCAAGCTCGGCGCCCTCCCCGCTCAGTCTCCGAACCTGCTCCTGTACGCGCAGCGGTGCACCGGCAATGGCCCGAGTCCTTCGCTGGCCGTCCTCACCTCGCCCTCCACCGGCGCGATTTTGAGCGGCACGGTGACCCTGACGGCCACCGCGACGGACGACGAGCGCGTCACGCGGGTCGAGTTCTTCCTCGGCGAGCGCTCGCTGGGCTGGGACGCCACGGCGCCCTATGAACTGGTGTGGAACAGCGCCCTCGCCGGCAATGGCCCGGCCGTGCTCACCGCGAGGGCCTACGACACCCACTGCAACGAGGCGGTGAGCGCTCCGGTGGACGTGACGCTCGAGAACGCCGGGAACGCGGCGTTCGACTCCACCTGGGGAGCGCCCTCCTGCGCGGCCCCGGCCAGCCGGTGCGACTCTGTGTGGCTCCTGGAAGGACGGGCGGACCTCGGCCCCGAGCCGCACCAGCCCAACACCGTGGGCGGCGCGTGCGCGGATGGGACGGAGGGCACGTATGGCGCAAGCCCCTCGCTGGAGCGGCTCGTGGTCTCCCGGAGCGATGGCACCGCGTTCGCCGCGGGCAAGGAGGTGACGGTCCAGGCCACCGTCCGCGCGAGCACCCACGCCGCGAACGAGGTGCTGGACCTCTACGTCGCGCCCGACGCGCGCCACCCCACCTGGACGCTCGTGGGCTCCCTGAAGCTGCCCTACCAGGGGGCTGGGACCTGGACCCACTCGAGCAGGTTCCTGCTTCCGGCCAGCGGGCCGAACATCCTCCGGGGCGTGTACCGCTCGGGCAGCGGCACCGCGTCCGCCTGCACCTCGGATCCCCTCGCGGACCATGACGACCTCATCCTCACGGTGGGGACGGAGCTGGACTCCACGCCACCGGCCGTGACCCTCAAATCTCCGGCGGGGGGCGCCACGCTCACCAAGATCGTCGACGTCATCGTGGAGGCGAGCGACAACTTCGGCGTGCACCGCGTGGAGCTGTACGCCGGCACCACGCGGGTCGCCACCAGCGCCCACTCCCCCACCACCCCCTATCGGATTGCCTGGGAGACCCGGACGCTGCCCAACGGCTCCTACACCCTCACCGCCCGCGCGTATGACCTGGCTGGCAACGTCTCCACCTCGGCCCCGGTCAACGTCCAGCTCGACAACGACATCGTGCCCCCCACGGTGAGCATCCGCACGCCCGTGGAAGGCGCGACCGTGCGCCAGACGATCCAGGTCTCGGGCCTCGTCAACGACAACCGGGCCGTGACGTACGCCTCCGTCGTGGTGGAGAACCGCCTCATCAACTCCTTCTCGGGCTACTACATCCCGCTGCGTGACTTCCAGACGGGCTGGGACACCCGGCTCTTTCCCAACGGGCCGCACGCCGTCCGCGTGACGGCCGTTGATGCGGCCGGCAACACCACGGAGCGCACGGTGAACGTGCTCGTGGACAACGACCATGTCCCTCCGGAGATCGCGATCTCCTCACCCACCGCGGGGGCGGCCGTGAGCGGCCTCGTTTCCTTCGAGGCGGCCGCGAGCGACAACCAGGGGCTCGCCGAGGTGGCGTTCTACGTGGATGGTGAGCTCCTCGGGACCGACATGACGGCTCCGTACGCGGTCTCCTGGAACTCGGCGGACGTGATCAATGGCAGCCACACGCTGACCACCCAGGCCCGCGACCTGGTGCCCTACTACACGACGAGCGCGCCCATCACCGTGCAGGTGAACAACCCGGGCAGCGCACGGTTCGATCCGGTCTTGAAGGTGCCCCGCTGTGACGCCGTGGAGGCGCTCTGCGACACCCGCACCCTCGTCCGGGGACGGGCGCAGCTGCGCCCCGAGCTGAACACGCCCAACACGTTGGATGGATGCCTCGACGGAACGGAGGGGTACTACCAACGCGACGAGTCCATCGAGCGGCTCCGGGTGCTCCGGGAGGATGGGACGGCGCTGGCCGCCGGGAAGCGGGTCCGGATCGAGGCCGATGTCTGGGTCTACATCGCCTCCGCCAACCTCCTGGACCTGTACTTCACGGCGAATGTGAACGGGACGCCCGTGTGGACGTACCTCACCACCGTCAAGCCCACGGCCACGGGCGCGCAGACGCTCTCGGCGGAGTACGTCCTGCCTGCCAGCGGCCTGCAGGCCATTCGCGCGGCGTTCCGCAACTCCGGAGCCACCACTGGGCCCTGCCAGGGAGGCTCGAGAACCGATGTCGATGACCTGGTCTTCACGGTGGGCGCGGGGGAGCCGGACACCGTGCCCCCAGAGAACGTCGTGCTCACCGCCCCCACCCCTGGCGTCACGGTGACCGGAACCGTCACGCTGACGGCCTCGGCGAGCGACAACCTGGGTGTGGCGGCCGTGGACTTCCTGGACGGAGAGACCCTCATCGAGACGGATACCCAGGCTCCCTACAGCGTGAGCTGGAACAGCCGGACGGCGCCCAATGGTAGCCACACGCTGACGGCCCGGGCCCGCGACCTGGCCGGCAACGCGGTGACCTCGCCGCCCGTGACGGTGACGGCGGACAATGATCTGGTGGTGCCTTCGGTGGCCCTCACCGCTCCGGCCCCGGGCACCCGGTTGGGGACCTCCTCGGTGACGATCTGGGCGAACGCCACGGACGATCGGGGCATCACCCGGGTCGAGTTCTACGACGGCACGACGCGGCTCGGCACCTCCTACTACCCGCCCTTCGGCCACGAGTGGAGGCCGGGTCCCGCCCCGACCAGCAATCGCCTCCTCACCGCCCGGGCCTATGACGCGGGCGGCAACGTGGCGATCTCGGCACCGGTGGAGGTGGTGGTCGTCCCGTTCGAGAGCACGCCTCCCTCCGTGTCGCTCACCACGCCGGGCGGCGGTGCGAGGATCGGCGGGACCGTGACGCTCTCCGCGAACGTCACCGACGTGTCCGGCGTGAGCCAGGTCGAGTTCCTGCTGGACGGTGCACGGCTGCTCGGGACCCGGACCTCCCCGCCCTACGACTACCTCTGGGACTCCCGGTCGGTGACGAACGGCGGCCATGTCCTCAGCGTGCGTGCCAAGGACCTCCACGGCAACGTCGCCACGTCCCCGGGGGTGAGTGTGGTGCTCGACAACGTGGCCCCGACGGTGACCTTCACCTCTCCGGCCGACGGGGCGGCCGTGGCGGGCGTCGTCTCCCTCCAGGCGCACGCCTCGGACAACGAGGGAGTCACCCGGGTGGACTTCCTGGTGGACGGGGCCTTGCTCGCGAGCGACACGACAGCCCCCTACGGTGTGGACTGGGACAGCGGCCAGTGGCTCAACGGGAACCACAGGCTGGTGGCCAGCGCCTGGGACGCGGCGGGCAACGTGACCTCGAGCGCCCAGGTCACGGTGAGCACGAACCCTCCTGGCGCCGCCGGGTACGACTACTTCCTCCGCGTCCCGAATTGCACCACGCCGGGCAGCGTCTGCGACACCACGGGCTACGTGAGGGGCCGGCACTCCGGGGAGTTCAACGGAGGTCCCAGCACGCTCCAATTGGCCTGTGCCGATGGAGCGGGCTCCCTCGACGCGCAGAAGATCCAACGGATCCGGCTGTCGAGCGTCAATGGAGAGCGCTTCATCCAGGGCCAGCGCGTCCGGATCGAGGTCCATGTCAGCGCCGCCGAGCCCTCCACGGACGCGTTGGACCTGTTCTTCGCGAGCGATGCCAACAACCCCTCGTGGACGTACCTGACCACGCTCCAGCCGGGCACGGCGGGAGCCCAGGTACTTTCGGCGGAGTACGTGCTGCCCGCAGGCAAGCTGCAGGCGGTGCGCGCCCAGTTCCGGGTGGGCGGCGGCAACGGCTCGGCGTGCAGCACCGGCCCGCTGGACGACCATGACGACGTGGCCTTCGCGGTGGACTCGGGCCCGGTGGTGACGCTCGACTTCAGCTCCAACTCCGCGGTGAAGGGCTCGGTCTACCTGTCCGCGACGGCCAACGATCCTCAGGGGGTGGCGCGAGTCGAGTTCTACGACGGTGCGACGCTGATCGGCACCGATACCAGCTTTCTCTATGGCCTGAGCTGGGAGACCACCACCGTGGCGGATGGGCTCCACTCGCTCACCGCCAGGGCCTATGACACCGGAGGCCTCGCCACCACTTCCCCGGCCGTCGTGGTGACCGTCGACAACACCCCGCCGGACGCGGCGCTCCTCTCCCCCGCACCGGGGATGTTCCTGCGGGGCAGTGCCGTGCTCGAGGCCGCCGCCACCGACAACCAAGCGGTCTCCAAGGTCGAACTCTACGCGAATTGGACGCTGATCGGCACGCTCTCCACCGCTCCCTACACGATGAGCTGGAACACCGCGGGCGTGGGGGACGGTACCTACAACCTCATGGTGAAGGCCCGGGATGGAGCCGGCAATGTCCGCACCTCCGCTGGAGTCGGGGTGACCGTCGACAACACGGCGCCGACGACGGCCCTCAGCGCTCCGGCGCAGAACGCCTTGCTCAGGGGAACTGTCCAGGTCAGCGCCACCGCCAGTGACGCCCATGGGGTGGCGAGGGTCGAGTTCCACGACGGCGCGGCGCTGCTCGGCACCGACACCACCGCGCCCTACGCGGTGAGCTGGAACAGCGCCACCGGGGCGGACGGTGCGCACACACTCACCACCCGGGCCTACGACACCGCTGGCAATGTCCGGACCTCCACCGCGGTCGTGGTGAACACCGACAACACCCCGCCGGACGCGGCCCTCACCTCCCCCACGCCGGGGACGTACCTCCGGGGCACGGCCCTGCTCGAGGCCACCGCCAGCGACACCGGAGGGGTGACGAGAATCGAGCTCTACGATGGCGCGACGCTGCTCGGCACGGCCACCACGGCGCCCTACACACTGAGCTGGAACACCTCAGGCGTGGCGGACGGGGCCCATACGCTGACGGTGAAGGCATTCGACGGCATTGGCAACGAGCGCACCTCCACCGAGGTGACGGTGACGGTCGACAACACCGCCCCGGTGACGGCCCTCAGCGCTCCGGCGCAGAACGCCTCGGTCCGGGGCACCGTCCCGGTCAGCGCCACGGCCAGCGATGCCGGAGGCGTGGAGCGGGTCGAGTTCTACGCGGGCACGGCGCTGCTCGGCACGTCCACCACC
This sequence comes from Archangium sp., assembly GCA_035645295.1. GTDB lineage: Bacteria > Myxococcota > Myxococcia > Myxococcales > Myxococcaceae > Archangium. The sequence continues at coordinate 35,000 of DASQMW010000310.1, read as the reverse complement.
GCGCCCTACGTGGTGAGCTGGGACACGACGGCCCTGGCCCATGGCAGCGTCACGCTCACCACGCGGGCCCACGACGCGGCGGGCAACGTCACCGTGTCCGCCGGCCGCACCGTCACGGTGGACAACACCGCGCCCACCGTGGCCATCACCTCACCGGCCAACGGGGCCTCGTTCTCCGGCTTCACCTTCAGCACCACCCTCCAGGCCAGCGCCAGCGACAACGTGGGCGTCACCCAGGTCGTCTTCTACGACGGCGGCGCCGTCATCGGCACCGACACCACGGCCCCCTACAGCGTGAGCTGGAACCTGCTGGGCGTGTCCAAGGGCACGCACACCCTGACGGCCAGGGCCCATGACGCGGCGGGCCATGTCACGACCTCGGCCCCCATCTCCGTCAAGGTGAACTGATCCTCTCCCCGACACGGGGACCGCCCTCCCGAGGCACGTCACTTTTCCGCACTGAGAGGGATCCAATTTCCCTGAATTTGTATAATTCTAGGGAAAACGGATTTCGTGACCCCGAGGGGGTGGACTCATGCGGACCAAACGGACCCTGGTGACATGGCTGGCGGCAGGACTGGTGCTCGCTTCCTGCGAGCCGCCATCCGAAGGCGGTACGGCCGAGGCCGAGCCCACCCTGAGCACGACGCAGGGCGAGCTGATCGACTGCAGCGGCTTGGGCCCGAATCCGCCGGTCGTCGCCCTCACCTCGCCCGCCCCGGGTGCGGCCCTGAGCGGCACGGTGACCCTGGCCGCCGACGCGACGGACGACGAGCGTGTCACGCGCGTCAATTTCTACGTCGATGGCCTTTTTCTCGTCTCGGACAGCTCGCCGCCTTTCGAGGTGGCCTGGGACAGCTCCACCCACGGCAACGGCCCGGCGGTGTTCACCGCCCTGGCCCAGGACTCCCGCTGCCAATCCACGACGAGCGCTCCGGTGGAGGTGACGATCGAGAACGCCGGAATCGCGGCGTACGACGCCACGTGGGGAGCGCCCTCCTGCGCGGCCGTGGGCAGCCGGTGTGACTCGGCGGATCTCCTGGTGGGACGGGGGAGCGTCGGCCCCGAGCCCCACCAGCCCAACACCGTGGGCGGCGCCTGCGGGAATGAGCTCAACTCCTATTCCGCGTACTCCCTGCAGCGGCTCGAGGTCTTCCGGAGCGATGGCACCGCGTTCGCGGTGGGCAAGGAGGTGACGGTCCAGGCCACGGTCCGTTCGGACGGGTACACCTCCCATGCGCTGGACCTCTATGTCGCGCCCGATGCGAGCAACCCCACCTGGAGCCTCGTGACCACCCTGGCTGGGCCCTCCGGGTCTGTCACCGGGACGCTCACGGCCACGTACCTGCTTCCGGCGGGTGGGCGGCACATCCTCCGGGGCGTGTACCGCCCGGGCACCTCGACGCCTTCTGCCTGCATCGTGGGCTCCGCCATCGACCATGACGACCTCGTGATCGCGGTAGGCAACGATCCAGACTCCACCCCGCCCGTGGTGGCCATCACCTCTCCGGTGGAGGGCGCCACGCTCGAGCGCACCGTCAACGTCACCCTGGCGGCGAGCGACAACTACGGCGTGCACCACGTGGAGCTGTACGACGGCACCACCCTGCTCGCCACCTACTCCCGCCCTCCCTACTCGCTGAGCTGGGCGACGCGGACGGTGCCCAACGGGCTCCACACCCTCACCGCCCGTGCGTATGACGTGGCGGGCAACGTCACCACCTCGGCCCCCGTCAACGTCCTGCTCGACAATGACTACGTGGCGCCCCAGGTGGCGTTCATCCGGCCGGGGGACGGTGCGACGGTGAGCGGGACGATCTCGCTCGAGGCCAGCGCCAACGATGACCGGGGCACGGCGCGCGTCGAGTTCCGTGTGGACGGCAACCTCATCGGCACCCGGTACGGCTCGCCGTACACCGTGAGCTGGAACAGCCGCCAGCAGTACTCCCCCGGAGGCTCGTCCAGCGGGGTGGGCAACGGGGCCCACGTCCTCAGCGCGACGGCGTATGACCCGGGCGGCAACGCCTCGCCCCCGAGCACGGTGAACGTGCTCGTGGACAACGACTACACCGAGCCCTCGGAGAGCACGCTCACCTCGCCCGCCAGCGGGGCACTCCTGAGCGGGCTCGTCACCCTCGAGGCCACCGCGAGCGACGAACGGAGCATCGCGGAGGTGCTGTTCTACGTGGACGACCTGCTCATCGGCTCCGACACGACGACGCCGTACTCGCTCTCCTGGGACTCGGCGGGCGTGTCCAACGGCAGCCACCAGCTGAGAGTCATTGCCCGGGATGCCGGGGGCAACAGCAAGCGCGGCGCGGACGTCCCCGTCCAGACGAGCAACGCGGGCAACGTGCGCTTCGACACGTCCCTGATGGTTCCCCGGTGCGACACCGCGACGGCGCGCTGCGACAGCCGCGAGCTGCTCCTGGGACGTGGAGGCCAGGAGCGGAACACGCCCAACACGCTGGATGGATGCGTGGACGGCAACTCGTTCGATTGGTCCCACATGAGGGAAGCCGTCGAGCGGATCCGCATCATCCGGGAGGACGGAACGGCGCTGGCCGTCGGCAAGCGGGTCCGGATCGAGGTCGACGTGCGGGCCGGCTACATCCCCGCGGACACCCTGGATCTGTACCACTCGGCGAATGCGGCCCCGGGGACCTCGTTCACGCACTTCGCCGCCCTGCGGCCCACGGATGGAGCCGGGCCCTACCAGACGCTCTCGGCGGAATTCGTCCTGCCCGCGGGCAACCTGCAGGCCATTCGCGCGCGCATGCAGTCGAACATCGACCTGTACCATCCGCAGTGCCGGAAGGAGGACGACTATACCGATCGCGACGACCTGGTCTTCGCGGTCGCCCAGGAGACGGACACCGTCCCTCCCCACTCGGTCGTGCTCACCTCTCCGGCCAACGGAGCGGCGGTGACCACCTCCGTCACCCTGACGGCCGAGGCGAGCGACGACTTCGGCGTGGCGGCCGTGGACTTCTATGACGGGACGACCCTGATCGGAACGGATACCGCGGCCCCGTTCAGCGTCGTCTGGAACAGCCGCAATGGCCCCAACGGCAGCCGCACGTTGACGGCCCGGGCGCGAGATCTGGCCGGGAACGCGAGCAGCTCCGCGCCCGTGACGGTGACGGCGAGCAACGATCTGTCGGTGCCGGTGGCCACCCTCACCTCTCCCGCCGCGGAATCCCGGTTGACGCGCTACGTGGATCTCGCCGCGGACGCCACGGATCCCGAGGGCGTCATCCGGGTCGACTTCTACGCGGACGAGCGGCTGATCGGCTCCGACTCCTCCGCTCCCTTCAGCTGCACGTGCGATACGAAAATCACCGCGACGAGCCGGACCTCCCTGACCGCCCGGGCCCATGACGCGGCCGGCAACGTGGGGATCTCGGCGCCGGTGGTGGTGACCGTCGCGCCCGAGATCTCGCCGCCCTCCGTCTCACTCACCGCGCCTGGCAACGGAACGAGGCTCTCCGGGACGGTGACGCTCGCCGCGACCGCCTCTGATGCCTCCGGGGTGCGCAAGGTGGAGTTCCTCCTGGACGGTGCACAGGTGCTGGGGACTGTGACCTACGCGCCCTACGGCTACTCCTGGAACAGCCAGACGGCGGCCAGCGGCGCTCACACGCTGAGCGCGCGCGCCACGGACATCCACGGCAACACGGCCACCACCCCGGCGGTGAGCGTGACGCTCGACAACACGGGCCCGGCCGTGGCCCTCACGTCCCCCGTCAGTGGGGCGACAGTGGGCAGCGTGGTGCTCCTCCAGGCCACCGCCACGGACGATGCCGGAGTCACTCGGGTGGACTTCCTGGTGGACGGCGTGTTGCTGGCGAGCGACACGGCGGCCCCCTACGCCGTGGAATGGAACAGTGGCTCCTGGGCGAACGGGACTCACACGCTGACGGCCAAGGCCTATGACACGTTGAGCAACGTGGCCACGAGCACCGCTGTCTCGGTGACCACGAAACAGCCCACCACGACGGTGGCGCTCACCTCGCCCTCCAACGGTGCACAGGTGAAGGGCCTGGTCCCGCTGACCGCGAACGCCACCGACGACGAAGGCGTGGCGAAGGTCGAGTTCTACGTGGACGGGACGCTGCTCGGCACCGACACCACCGCGCCCTACGCGCTGAGCTGGGACAGCACCCCCCTGGCGGACGGAGCCCACTCGCTCAGCGCGAAGGCCTACGGTCCCCTGGGCATCCCCAGCACCTCCCTGTCGGTGGGGGTGAACGTCGACAACAACGCGCCGGCCGTGGCCCTCACCTCCCCAGCACCGGGAGCGTTCCTCCGGAGCTCCGTCACGCTCTCCGCCACCGCCAGCGACACCGTGGGCGTGGTGAGGGTCGAGTTCTACGACGGCACGACGCTGCTCGGTACCGACTCCATCGCGCCCTACTCGCTCAACTGGAACACCTCGAGCGTGACGGCCGGTGCCCACACGCTCACGGTGAAGGCCTTGGACGGTGCCGGCAACACCACGACCTCCGCCGCGGTGGCGGTGACGCTCGACAACACCGCGCCCACGGCGGCCCTCGGCGCTCCGGCGCATAACACCACCATCCGAGGCACCGTCCTGGTCAGCGCCACCGCCAGTGACAACCTGGGCGTGGCGAGGGTCGAGTTCTACGCTGAGGAGACGCTGATCGGCACCGACACCAACTCGCCCTACGAAGTGAGCTGGAACAGCGCCTCCATGGCGGACGGTTACCGCACGATCAAAGCCAAGGCCTACGACAGCGCTGGCAACTCCGGCACTTCCGCCTCGAACCTGGTGTACCTCGACAACACCCTGCCGAACGTGACGATCACCTCCCCCGCGCAGGAGGCGCTCCTCCGGGGCACGGCCGTGATCACGGCCACCGCCAGCGACAACCAGGGGCTGGCGAGGGTCGAGTTCTACGACGGCGCGACCCTGCTCGGCACCGACGCCACCTTGCCCTACCAGGTGAGCTGGAACACGGCGGGTGCGGCGAACGGTGCGCATACGCTGACGGCGAAGGCCTTCGATAGCGTCGGCAACGTGCGCACCTCCACCGCGGTGACGGTGACGCTCGACAACTCCGCGCCCACGACGGCCCTCACCGCTCCGGCGCAGGGCGCCTCCGTTCGGGGAATCGTCGCCGTCAGCGCCACCGCCAGCGACAACCTGGGGGTGGACCGGGTCGAGTTCTACGCGGGCACGGCGCTGCTCGGCACGGTCACCACCGCGCCGTACGTGGTGAGCTGGGACACGACGGCCCTGGCCAGCGGCAGCGTCATCACGCTCACTACGCGGGCCTACGACGCCGCGGGCAATGTCACCGTGTCCGCCGCCCACACCGTCACGGTGGACACCACCGCGCCCACGGTGGCCATCACCTCTCCGGCCAACGGGACCTCGTTCTCCTTCCTCACCTTCAGCACCACCATTCAGGCCAGTGCCAGTGACAACGTGGGCGTCACCCAGGTGGTGTTCTACGACGGCGCCACCGTCATCGGCACCGACACCACGGCTCCCTACAGCGTGACCTGGAACCTGGGGGGCGCGGCCAAGGGCACGCATACGCTCACGGCGAAGGCCCACGACGCGGCGGGCCACATCACCACCTCCGCGCCCATCTCCGTCAAGGTCAACTGAGCCCCCAGGGAAAAACCATGCGCGACGTCCTGACCGCAGGAACCCGCACCGCCACCTTCGCCCTGGCCCTCGTCCTCGCCGTGGCCTGCACGCCTTCCGGCGAGCCTGTCCCCCGAGAGGACCCGAATCCCGGGGTGAGCCGGGCCGGGCTCACCGTGCGGAGGACCTGGGAGCGCGCTCCCCTGCTGGGGGCTCGCTGGGAGCCGCTGCTGGCCGAGCTCAACGGGAAGCTGTACCTCCTGGCGGAGTCCCATGACTCCACCTCGGTCATGGAACTGTGGGACTTCAACGGGACGTCCTGGAGGCGTCTCGCTCCGTCCGTGCAGCCCCCCCAGCGGCAAGGGGCGGCCTTCGCGAGGTTCGGCGACAAGCTGGTCCTCTTCGGAGGGATGTCGCCTTCCAACACGCTCCTGAACGACACGTGGGAGTGGGACGGCGGCACGTGGACCCAGAAGACGCCTCCCACCTCCCCGCCGCCCCGCTACGGCCATGTCATGACCGAAGCCCAGGGCAGGCTCGTCCTCTTCGGCGGCACCGCGGAGACCCCGAGCGCGCGGCTGGCGGACACCTGGGAATGGGACGGCACCACCTGGACCCAGCGTCTTCCCACCACTTCACCTTCGGCGCGGACGAACAGCTCGATGGGCACGGCCGGCTCACACGCCATCCTGTTCGGAGGGCTGGGTGCCTCGGGCGCCCTGGGTGAGACGTGGCGGTGGGATGGCAACGAGTGGACCCAGCTCTCGCTGACCCCGTCTCCCAGCGCCCGCTATGACCAGGGCTCCGCGACGGTGAATGGGCAGGCCTGGATCGTCGCGGGCCGCATCACCGGCGCCCAGGCGCACCACCTCGCCTATCTGTCGGACGTCTGGCGCTTCGATGGCACGGCCTGGGTGCAGGTCACCGCCGCCAATGGACCCTCCGCGCGCTCGTCTCCGGGCGTGGGCAGCCTCGGCGGCTCCGTGGTGGTCCTGGGCGGAACCGCGCAGACGTTTCAGGATAACTGGCCACGCCCGGACTCGGACGTCTTCCTCTTCAATGGGACCTCCTGGCTCGAGCACCCGAGCTCCGGACCGGATTTCTTCTCGGGCGGAGCGAACTCCGGCGCCGGCTACGAGCCCGTGGCCATCGGCCATCAGGGGCTGTTCACCCTCCATGGGCGAACCACCTCCCTGCCCGCCCATGGCGAGCTCTGGAGGACCGATGGCAACTCCTGGTCGCATGTGGATGTCCCCACCAACAGCTTCCCCATTCTCCTCGATAACGCCTTCGCCATCGATCCTTCGACGGGGCACGGGCTGCTGCTCGGTTGGAAGAACGGCTTCGATGAAACCGGTAACTATCGGGTGATAGGCGAGACCTGGGAGTGGAATGGCACGAGTTGGAGGAAGTTGAATCCCGCCACCACCCCGACCTATCGCGCCTATTCCGCGATGGCGGCCTTCAACGGCACCGTCGTGCTGTTTGGCGGGCAGGATCTCCTCCAGACCCTCCCCGGCGAGAGCTACAGGGATGACACCTGGGTCTGGAATGGCACCACCTGGACGCAGCTCACGCTCACGCCCCGCCCACCCGCTCGAAGCAAAGCGGGCCTGGCGCAAGCGGGCAACAGGCTGATCCTCTTCGGTGGCGAGAAGAGCACCACCGCGCTCGGTGATACGTGGGCCTTCGATGGCTCGGCCTGGACGCGGCTCACGGGGATCACCACGCCCCCGGCGATGCACTCGCCCGCGATGACGTCATTGGGTGGCAAGGCGCTGCTCTTCGGAGGCACCACGGGGAAGATCCCCCTGTACGAGAGCGACCAGACGTGGGAGTTCGATGGAACGCAGTGGGTGAACGTCAGCCCGCTCCAGAGCCCCCCCCACCGCTTCAGTGCGACGCTCGTCTCCCTGGGCGATCGCGCCATCCTCTACGGAGGCTCCTGGTCCTCCGGAGGGATCCGCCTGCATGACGTCTGGACCTACCGGGCCACCGCGGGCGGCGAGGAGCCGGACACCACTCCTCCCACGGCGATCCTCACCGCGCCCGCCAGTGGAGCGCTGCTGACCGGAGCCGTCCCGCTGACGGCCGCGGCGAGCGATAACTCCGGCGTGGTGACGGCCGTGGACTTCCTCGTGGACGAGACCCTGATCGGCTCGGATGACTCGGCGCCGTACGGCGTGAGCTGGGACACCCGGAGTGTTCCCAACGGCCCCCACACGCTGAAGGTCCGGGCCCGCGACGCGGCCGGAAACGTGGGCACCTCGGCGCCCGTGACGGTGACGGCGGACAATGATCTGACGTCGCCGGTGGTCTCCCTCACCGATCCCGCCCCGGGCGCCCGGGTGAGTGGGACGGTGACGCTCTCCGCGAACGCCACGGACAACCAGGGCGTCACCCGGGTCGAGTTCCACGACGGCACCCGGCTGCTCGGCTCCGACACCACCTCGCCCTTCAGCCTCACGTGGAATACGGAGCCCGAAGCGGACGGTGAGCACGTCCTGACGGCGAGCGCCTACGACGCGGCCGGGAACGTGGCCAGCTCGGCGCAGGTGGCGGTGACCGTCTGGCACGACACCACGCCTCCATCCGTCTCGCTCACCGCGCCCGGCTCCGGTGCGTTGCTCGCCGGGACCGTGGCGATCTCGGTGACCGCCACCGACGAGGCCGGGGTCACCCGGGTCGAGTTCCTCCTGGACGGCAACCTGCTCGGGACCGACACGTCCTCGCCCTACGCCTTCTCCTGGAACACCCGGACGGCGGCGGACGGAAACCACACGCTGACCGCGCGAGCCACCGATGCCTCCGGCCTCGTTGGCACCGCCACGGTGGGCGTGAGGGTCGACAACACGAACCCGACGGTGGCCCTCACCAACCCCATCAACGGAGCGCTCCTGAGGGGATCGGTCGGGCTGCAGGCGACGGCCTCCGACGCACAGGGGGTAGCGAGGGTCGAGTTCTCAGTGGACGGAACGCTGATCGGCACCGCTACCAGCCATCCCTACTCGGTGAGCTGGAACAGCGCCACCGTGGCGAACGGGACGCACACGCTCACCGCCAGGGCCTACGACACCCTGGGCCTCTCCAGCGCCAGCTCGGTCTCGGTGACCGTCGACAACACCCCGCCGGCCGTGACGCTCACGTCACCCGTGCAGGGGACCTTCCTCCGGGGCGCTGTCACGCTCGAGGCCACGGCCAGCGACAACCACGGAATCTGGAAGGTCGAGTTCTACCGGACCGGGGCGCTGATCGGCACCGCCACCACGGCGCCCTATTCGATCACCTGGCACACCACGTCGGAGGCGCAGGGGAACCACATCCTGGCGGTGAAGGCCTATGATCTCGCCGCCAACACCACCACCTCCTACGGGGTGCAGGTGACGGTCGACAACACCGCGCCGATGACGGCCATCAGCGCTCCGGCGAACAACAACGCCGTGGTCGGGGGAATGGTCCAGGTCGGCGCCACCGCTGGCGACAACCTGGGCGTGGCGCGGGTCGAGCTGTACGTCGATGGGACGCTGATCGGCACCGACACCACGGCGCCCTACGGGGTGAGCTGGAACAGCACCACCGTGACGGACGGGTTCCACGCCCTCACCTCCAAGGCCTACGACCGCGCGGGCAACGAGTACACCTCCGCCGCCCTCATGGTGAACGTGGACAACCTCGCGCCGGACGCGGCCCTCACCTCGCCCGCGCCGGGAACGTTCCTCCGGGGCACGGCCCTGCTCGCGGCCACCGCCAGCGACAACCTGGGGGTGGCGAAGGTCGAATTCCTCGACGGCACGGCGGTGCTCGGCACGGACACCACCGCGCCCTACGAGCTGAGCTGGGACACGCTGGGAGTGCCCGATGGGGCCCGGACGCTCACGGTGCGAGCCCTCGACGGGGCCAGCAACGTGCGCGTCTCTGCTGGGGTGACAGTGACGGTCGACAACACCGCGCCGGTGACGGCTGTCAGCGCTCCGACGGAGGGCGCCCTGCTCCGGGGAGTCGTCCCGGTCAGCGCCACCGCCAGCGACGCCGTCGGCGTGGAGCGGGTCGAGTTCTACGCGGGCACGACGCTGCTCGGCACGTCCACCTCCGCGCCCTACGGGGTGAACTGGGATACGGCGGCGGGAGCCCAGGGCAGCATCACGCTCACCACGCGAGCCTACGACGCGGCGGGCAATGTCACCGTGTCCACCGGCCGCACCGTCACGGTGGACAACGTCGCCCCCACGGTGGCCATCACCTCTCCGGCCAACGGGACCTCGTTCTCCTTCCTCACCTACAGCACCACCCTTCAGGCCAATGCCAGTGACAACCGGGGCGTCACCCAGGTGGTGTTCTACGACGGCGCCACCGTCATCGGCACCGACACCACCGCCCCCTACAGCGTGACCTGGAACCTGGGCGGCGTGCCCAAAGGGACGCACACGCTCACGGCCAGGGCCCATGACGCGGCGGGCAACGTCACCACCTCGGCGCCCATCTCCGTTAAGGTGAACTGACCGCGCCGATCACAGAGTGAAGACCTCCACGCGGGGCACTCCCAGCCGTACCATGCCCGCGCCAGGCCTTCGCTCCACCACGGCCGCAGCGTCCTGGATGCGCAGAGCACTGAATTGCTTGCACACCCGATGGATGTCCACGTTCAGCTTGTTGGCATCGGTCCCCAACATCCGGCAGAGCTCTTCCCGCTCGACCCAGCCCTGCTCGGACTCGCGCAGCGCGTGCTCGCCCAGCCGGATGCGCGCCAGGATCGCCAACAGGTAATCCCGCGAGCCGTGCCGAGTCTCAAGGGGCTGCGCGCCCGCCGATCTCCGGGAAACGCTCGTAGGCCCGTTTGAGTGCGTCCAGGTGGGCGGGGTTGTCGAGGTCAAGCGGCGCATCGGTGAGCCGGACAACCCACCCGCCCGTCGCGGTACGCCGTGCGCGTGACAGCAGCTCCGCGTCGCGGGCCGCGTCCGGGAACCCTATGGCCCGTGCGGCAGCAGCCGACCAGTAGTTCACCCACCCGAGGCGATGCGGAATCTCAGGCAAAGGGATGTCCCACGCGAGCTTGAGTGCCGGCAATCCCCGGGGGGGAGGCTGCGGGTTGGTCGCCCAATTCTTCGTCTGCCGTGCGATGTCCAGCCCCGCTCTGGAAGGCGTGGCATGCCCCCAGTACGCGCGCGCGGCTTCTGCCACGGCCTCCAATACATCCGCAGCCGCCGCGATGCTGGAGGCGTCTAACGGTAGGTCCGCATGGATATCAGCCTGTGGCTGGCCGCCCGATCCAGATCTTGCCGAGATTTCCATCCCGGAGATCATCACGGGGTAATGCTCGTCATTGTTACAGACGAGTGGAAAACCGCCTTTTCTGCTGGCTTGGGCGAGCCACGCATCGTGCTGCGGCAGAGGGATGAGCTGATGACTGTCAGAGACAGTCCACTCCAGGCGCAGGCCAGGGAACGCACGCTCCATCCCATGAACCACGGCCACAGGGCGGCTGTCGTCACCCACGAGCGCAGGCGCGTAGACGATGAGGGTAATCTTTTGCTTGGCCGTCATCTCAGCACCAGTCCATGACGACGATGAGGCCATCAAAGGTCGGGTCCGCTTCTTCCAGTGCTTCCTTGTGCCTCTTGCTGCGCACACCAACCCGGAAGTCAAAGCCGCAGGCCCATGCGAGGTCGCGCTCTCGCCGCGCCTCCTCCAACTGTTTTTCCAGCTCAGTCCGCAGGACGTAGGGATTATACGTTTCGAGGGCGTTGGTCTTAACTTCCCACAGCGTGCGCGTGGCCAGTTGCAGCGCGTCGAAGTTTTTCCCATTCACGAACACATCCCCGCCGGGGAAGCTGTTGTTCGGAATTCTGTCGGCGCACTTGTCATGCAGTTTATTACCACCAAGGTGGTACGGCACTGGGATGGGCTCGCACCTGGGGCGATCTCGCTCCGTGACTTCGACTGGCCCAATGGGAGGGAAATCCGGCCCTTTTGGCTCCGGCTTGGGCCTTTTTTCGGCGAGGGCTTCGGCGGGGTGGGCTTTGTTTCAGTCACGGGCCGCGATTCAGGCACGGGCCTTACCTGGGGACGGCCCCTCTTCTCCGCGTAGGTATCCATCGCTTCTTTGATGGCGAAGCCCACCACCACCACGCCCGTGATGATCACCGCTCCCACGATGATCTCCGGTGCCGCCAGCACGCAGAGTCCGACGCCCACTGCCGCACCTGCGGAGGCGACGGCGCATCTGCCCGTGATGTCCCGAAACCGAACCCGGTCATGGTCGAGGGCATGAAAGCACCCCTCCACCAGCACGGGCCAGGGCTCAGAAGCTTCGCGGACGGCGCAACGCCCCCCGTCCGTCCAGGGCAGCGCCGCCGCTCGCTGGAGGTTGGCGAGCCTTGGGTCTCGAGCCGCTGGTTCTCTTGGACTGGGCGCTGACGTAGCGCAGGCGGAGACATAGAGCAGAAGTACGATGCACGCTCGGAAACGCATGGTCCACGTCCTCCAACCGATTCAGGACCTTACGTGTTCTACCAGGAGGACCGCTACGCCTACCTCGCGCCAGAGGCCCGGGAGAGGGGTCAGTTGACCTTCACGGAGATGGGCGCTGACGTCGTGACATTGCCCACGGCGTCATGGGCCTTCGCTGTGAGCGTGTGCGTCCCCTTGGGCACGCCGTTCAGGCTCCAGCTCACGCTATAGGGCGCCGTGGTGTCGGTGCCGATGACGGTGACGCCGTCGTAGAACACCACCTGGGTGACGCCCCGGTTGTCACTGGCACTGGCCTGAAGGGTGGTGCTGTAGGTGAGGAAGGAGAACGAGGTCCCGTTGGCCGGCGAGGTGATGGCCACCGTGGGGGCGACGTTATCCACCGTGACGGTGCGGCCCGCGGAAGTGGTGACGTTGCCCGCCGCGTCGTAGGCCCGTGTGGTGAGCGTGACGCTGCCCTGGGCCCCCGCCGCCGTGTCCCAGCTCACCACGTAGGGCGCCGTGGTCGCCGTCCCGAGCAGCGTCGTGCCCGCGTAGAACTCGACCCGCTCCACCCCATACGCATCGCTGGCGGTGGCGCTGACCGGGACGACTCCCCGGAGCAGGGCGCCCTGCTCCGGAGCGCTGAGGGCCGTCACCGGCGCGCTGTTGTCGACGGCCACCGGCTGCTCGAGGGAGGAGCGCATGTTGCCGGCCCTGTCGTAGACCTTCGCCACGAGGCCGTGGTGACCGTCCGGCACGAGCGCGGTGTCCCAGCTCACCGCGTACGGCTCCGTGTAGACCGTGCCGAGCAGCGTCGCGCCGTCATAGAACTCGACCCGCGCCACCCCCAGGCTGTCGTGGGCGATGGCGGTGAACGGGACGACTCCCCGGACATGGGCGCCGTACGCCGGAGTGCTGACTCCCGCCGCCGGTGCGGTGTTGTCGATCGTCACCCCCACCTCGGTGGACGTGCGCACGTTGCCGGCGAGGTCGAAGGCCTTCACCTCGAGCGTATTGGCACCGTCGTCCATGGACGTGGCGAGGGTGTTCCAGCTCAGCGTGTAGGGCGCGGTGGAGTCCGTGCCGAGCAACGTCTCGCCATGGTAGAACTCGACCCGCGCCACCCCCTGATTGTCGCTGGCGGTGGCCTCGAGCTCGACGGTGCCCCGGTGCCAACTCCCCTGCGCGGGAGAAGTGAGCGCCACGTCCGGTGGGGTGTTGTCCAGATTCACCACGACCCCGGCCGAGGTGGCCGCGTTGCCCACGGTGTCGTGGGCCTTCATGGTGAGCGTGTGGGATCCCTCCACCACACCGGAGGTGTTCCAGCTCACCTGGTAGGGCGCGCTGGTGTCGGTGCCGATCAGCGCCCCATCCACGTAGAGCTCGACCTTCGCCACTCCGTGGGTGTCGCTGGCGGTGGCGCTGACCTGGACGATCCCCCCGACCCGGGCATTGTGCGCGGGAGCGGTGATGGCCGTTGCCGGCGCGGTGTTGTCGACCGTCACCCAGACCCCGGCGGAGGTGTGGACGTTACCGGCTTCGTCAAAGGCCTTCACCGTGAGGGAATGGGCCCCCTCCCCCGCTCCCAAGGTGTTCCAGAATGCCGCATAGGGCGAGGTGGAGTCCGTGCCAATCAACGCCCCATCCGCGTGGAACTCGACCCGCACCACCCCCACGCTGTCGCTCGCGGTGGCCTCGAGCAGGACATTGCCCCCGAACACCCGCCCCTGCACGGGTGAAGTGAGCGCCGCCGCGTCCGGCGGGGTGCTGTCGATGAACACCGTGACCGCCGGAGAGGTGGTGGGGATGCCATCGGTGCCGTAGGCCTTCGCGGTGAGCGAGTGGGCCCCTTCCGCCACGCCGGTGCTGTCCCAGCTCAGCTCATAGGGAGCGCTGGTGTCGGTGCCGAGCAGCGTCCCGTCCACGTAGAAGTCGACCCGCGCCACCCCTTGGCCGCCGGTGGCCGTCGCGGCCAGCGGGACCAGACCCGTCACGTACGCGTTGCTGGAGGGAGCGGTGATCGCCACCGCCGGGCCCACCTCCACCACGAAGGCCACGTCGTCATGATCGTGGGCACCGGTGCCGCACGCCGACTTGGGAGCACTGCTCGTGCGGTACCGGGCACGCACCGCCTGCAGCCCGCCCATGGGCAGCGTGTACTCCGTCGAGAGCACCTGGTTCCCCGTCGCGCCCGGCTTCAGCGTGGTCAGGTACGTCCACGAGGGGCCGGTGGCATTGCCCGTGGAGAACAGGTCGAGCTCGTCCGTGAGGGAGCTGGCGGTGAGGTCGACCTCGATGTGAACGCGCCCTCCCTGCGCGAAGCGCTCCCCATCGGCGCTCGACAGCTTGAGGCGGGTGATCTGCGGCCCGAGGGAGCTCGAGCCATCAGCGCAGGCCGCGTTGAGGGTGTTGGGCCCGCCGGAGGGCTCCCCGCTGCTCCGGCCCTTCACCAGCCCCGTGGTGTCGCAGACGGAGCCCGGCGTGGCGCACTTCGGCACGCGGAGGGCCGGGTCGTACGCGGCGCCACCGGGCTGGTCCGTGGTCACCGTCACCTGGGCGCTCCAGGACTCGTTGCTCATCGCGTCACGAGCCAGGGCCTTCAGCGTGTGAGTGCCGTTGATGACGAAGCGGGTGTCCCAGTCCACGCTGAAGGGGGCCGCCGTGTCGCTCGCCAGCAGACGCCCGTCCACGTAGAAATCGACCTGGGTGACCCCAGCGCCATCCGTGGCGTCCACCTGGAGCGGGAGCACGCCGGTCAGTGTCGCCCCGCTGGCCGGTGAGGTGATGACCACGGCCGGGCCCGCGTTGTCCACCGTCACCTCCACCGTGGAAGTGGCGGCGGTGCCGTAGAGATCGATGGCGCGCGCGCTCAGGGTGTGGTCCCCGGATACCGCCGTCAGGGTGTTCCAGGAATAGCTGTAGGGCGCGGAGTCATCGATCTCCAGCACCGTGCCATCCAGCAGGAACTCGACCCTGCGCACCCCGGAGGCGTCGGTGGCGTTCGCGGTGAGCGTCACCGTCTTGGAGAGCCTCGCCCCGCTGGCGGGCGCGGTGAGCGAGACGGAGGGCGGCGTGAACTCGGGCGCAACGGACACCCTCACCTGCACCGAGGTCCCCACGTTGCCCGCCGCATCGTAGGCCCGGGCGGCCAGCACGTGCGGCCCGATGGATTCGTTCTGCGTATTCCAGAGATAGCTGAAGGGCGCGGAGGAGTCGGAGCCTACCAGCATGGTGTTGATATAGAACTCGACCCGGGTGACGCCCTCGGGGTCCGTGGCCTCCACGGTGAGTGTCACCGGCTCGCTCAACCGGGCGCCCTCGGAGGGCGCGGTGAGGGCCACCACCGGCACCGACAGATCGTTGGCCACCGTCACCGTCACGGGCTGTGAAGCCGTCTCGTTACCCGCCAGGTCGCGGGCCCGGGCCGTCAAGGTGCGGCTGCCGTTCGGGCCATTGCGGCTGTTCCAACTCACGCTGAATGGAGGCTGGGTATCCGTGCCGAGCAGGGTCTGCCCGTCGAGGAAATCCACGGCCACCACCCCGAGGTTGTCGCGAGCCGAGACCGTCACCGGGACGGTTCCGGTCACCGTGGCGCCCGCGGCGGGAGCGGTGAGCACGGCCTCGTCCGGTACAACGGTGTCCGCCTCCTGCGGGCCCACCGGGAAGACCAGGTCATCGCGCTCGGTGACGGGCCATCCCTGGGCACATGGCTCGAGGGCCGAGTACTGACCGAAGACCGCGCGAACGGCCTGCAGGCCGCCGGTGGGGAGGACATACTCCGCCGAGAGCGTCTGAGCCCCCTTGGCCGTGGGCATGACGGTGGTGAGGTACATCCACACGGGCGACCCGTTCGCATTCGCCGTGTAATACAGGTCCAGCTTGTTCATCCTGAAATCGTAGGTCGAGGCATACACGTCGACCTCGATGCGGACCCGCTTCCCGGTGGCCATGGGCGTGCCGTCCTCCCGGAACACCCGGAGCCGATGGATGGTCTCCTCGTACTCGTCGGTCCCGTTCATTCCATCGGGGCATCCATCCAGCGTGTTGGGCGGGTTCCGCTCGCGTACTCCCCAGTAGCCCCAGGGCCGCGCCCGTCCCTCGACCAGGGTCCGGCTGTCACAAAGCGCCGCCACGCCGTCGCACCGGGGCACCCTCGAGGCCGTGTCGTAACGCGCGCTCACCGGGTTGCTCACCTGCACGCTGACGCTCGCGCTCCACTGCGGGTTGCCTCCCACGTCCAGGGCCAGGGCGGACAGCGAGTGGCCGCCGCTGAACACCTGCGCCGAGTCCCAGGAAACAGCGTAGGGCGCCGTCGTGTCGCTCCCGATGAGCGTGCCGTCCACGTAGAACGACACCTCCGCCACGGCCTGGTCGTCGCTCGCGGTGGCCTCGAGCGGAACGATGCCGCTCAAGGCCGCCCCGTTGGCCGGCGAGGTGAGCGTGACCTGGGGGAGGACGTAGTTGTTGTCCACCACCACGTTCACCGTGCTCGCGAGCGACGCGTTGCCGCCCGTGTCATAGGCCCTCACGCTCAGCACATGCGGCCCGTTGGACACCTTGGAGGAGCCCTCCCGGGTGTTCCAGCTCAGGGTGTATGGCGGGGCGGAGCTGCTAGCGATGAGGGTGCCCTCCACATAGAAGGCGACGAACGCCACGCCCCGGTCATCGCTGGCACTGGCCTCGAGCGTGACGGTCTTGCTCACGGCCGCGCCCTCCATGGGCGTGATGAACGCCACCCGCGGCGCCACGTAGTCATTGTCGATCAACACCTGGACCGGGGCCGAGGTGGAGACATTGCCGGCCGCGTCATACGCCCGGGCGGTGAGGGTGTGGAGTCCGTTGGACACCGTCCGGGTCGCCCAGCTCACCGAGTACGGGGCGCGGGTGTCGGTGCCAATCAGGGTGGCGCCGTCGTACAGCTCCACGCGCTGCACACCGAAGTCGTCGCTCGCCTCCAGGGTGACGTCGACGAGGCGCTCGAGCGTGGCGCCCTCCGCCGGAGAGGTGATGGCCACGACGGGCGGCGTGGAGTCCGTCTCCTGGCCCACCGCGATGACGAGGTCATCGTTGTCGGTGACCCACGCCTGGTACGACGGCTCGCAGGGAACAGGAGGAGCCGGGGTGGCCCCGGATCCCGAGCGAAACACCCCCCGGAGGATCTGCCGCCCGCCCGCCGGAAGCAGGTAGGTGGTCGTGAGGGTCTTGGCATCGGGACCCTTGGGCGCGGGCAAGGAGCCGATCAGGGTCCAGGTGGGGTTGCTCACCTCCGGAGCGGCATAGAGATCCAGGATCTGATCGAAGTAACTGGCTGGCTTGACCACGGCCTGGACCGTCACCTCCTTGCCCGCGGCGAACGCGGTGCCATCGCTCCGGGAGACGACGAGCCGCTCCAGCGAGAGATCGTTGCCATACGCGCCCGCGCCCGTGCCATCCGGGCAGTAGCCACTCACGATGTTGGGCTGGTTGAGCTCGGGGATGTTCCGGATGGTTCCCCGCCCCTGCAGGAGGTGGCCCGAGTCGCACCTGCTGCCCACGGCCGCGCAGGCGGGCGCTTTCAAGGTGTCGTCATACGTGGCGTCCCCGGCGTTCGCGGACGTCACGTCCACCTGAGCCGCCTGCCAGGCCCCGCGGAGGGAGGGCTCGGCCGTGCCGCCTTCGGAGGGAGGCTCACACGAGGCGAGCACCAGTCCTGCCACCAGCACGGTCACCAGGATCCGCATGCTCCTCTCCCTTGGGCAATGAAAGCCGTTTCTCTCCGGATTGAATTATTCCAGGATAAACGTACAATCCTGTATTTGTCCAATTCTGGGGAAAACGGATTTCAGTCCCCGAGGGGAAGAACCATGCGGCGCCTGGTGACACTGCTCGCGGCAGGACTGGTGCTCGCTTCGTGTGAGCCCACGACCCCTGACCGCACGGCCGAGGCGGAAGCCCCGGCGAAGACGCCGAAGTCCTTCGTCGCGGGCAGCCGGCTACTGAAGACGGAGAAGGCCACGCCGGGCCGCTACATCGTCGTCCTGGACGAGCCGGCCGTGGCCCGGGACGAGAAGGCCCAGGGCAAGGCCCAGAGGGAGCCGCTGGCGAAGCAGCTCGCCACGCTCCACGGGGCCTCCGTGAAGCACGTCTACTCCCGCGTCTTCCAGGGGTTCTCCGCGACGATGACGGAGGAGGCCGCGCTGCGGCTGAGCAACGACCCGCGCGTGCGCTACGTCGAGGAGGACAGCGAGCTGTCCCTCCAGGGCACCCAGGCCAACGCGCCCTGGGGGCTCGACCGCATCGATCAGCGGGAGCGGCCGCTGGATGGGACGTACACCTACGACGCCACCGGCAGCGGGGCCCACGTCTACGTCATCGACTCGGGCATCCGCCTCACCCACTCCGAGTTCGGTGGCCGGGCGGTCCCGGGCTTCACCGCCGTCCAGGACGGCAATGGCTCGGGCGACTGCCACGGCCACGGCACGCACGTGGCGGGAACGATCGGCGGTGCGACGTATGGCGTGGCCAAGGGGGTGACCCTGCACTCCGTGAGGGTGACGGACTGCGTGGGGTCGGGCGGTGTGTCCAACCTGATCGCCGGCATCGACTGGGTCACGGCCAACCACGTGAAGCCGGCAGTGGCCAACATCAGCCTGGCCACCTCCTCGACGACGTCGCTGGACGAGGCGGTCACCCGCTCCATCAACGCCGGGGTCGTCTACACGGTCGCGGCGGGCGACGGGCAATCCACCGCGTGCACCCGCTCTCCGGGCCGGGTTCCCGCCGCCCTGACGGTGGGAGCATCCGACGCCACCGACGGCCGGTACATCTTCTCCAACTCCGACAGCTGCCTGGACCTCTACGCGCCGGGCGTGGACATCCCCTCGGCCTGGAGCACCAGCGACACCAGCACGTCCACGCTCACGGGCACCTCGATGGCGGCCGCGCACGTGGCGGGGGCGGCGGCGCTCTATCTGGAAGGCCACCCCCTGGCCACGCCCGGCGAAGTCTCCACCGAGCTCACCACCCGCGCGACGCCCAACATGATGCCCGTGGTGGTGCCGTATACGAGCGCCCTCGATACCCCGAACCGGATCCTGTACGCCGGTGGCAACGGGGCGGACCAGACTCCGCCGTGGCTCACCCTCACCTCCCCCTCCACGGGTGCGACGGTGGGCGGCACGGTGACCCTCACCGCCACCGTGACGGACGAATCGGCGATTGCCCGGGTCGAGTTCTTCCTCGGCGGCCAGTTGATCGGCACGGATGTCACTGCGCCCTATGAGCTGGCCTGGGACAGCCGCGGCACCCCCAACGGCCCGTGGGTGCTCACCGCCCGGGCCTCCGACGTCCACTACAACCAGGCCGTGAGCACCCCGGTCGAGGTGACGCTCGAGAACGCCGGGCAGGCGGTGTTCGACCCCGTGTGGGGGGCCCCCGTCTGCGCGGCCGTGGGCGACCGGTGCGACTCGGGGCGGCTCCTGGAGGGACGCGCGGGCCTCGGCCCCGAGCTCCACCAGCCCAACACCGTGGGCGGCTCCTGCGCGGACCAGCCGTATGGCACGTACCTCAAGAGCCCCTCGCTGGAGCGGCTCCGCGTCTTCCCGAGCGACGGCACCCCGTTCCAGGCGGGCAAGGAGGTGACGATCCAGGCCACCGTCTACGCGGAGTTGGATTCCTACTCGGGGTACTACGAGAGCGTGAGCCTCTTCGCCGCGGCCGACGCGAGCAACTCCTCCTGGACCTACCTCACGACCATCTGGCCGGACACGAGAGGTCTGCGGACCCTCTCGGCCAGGTACCTGCTTCCGGCGGGTGGGAGTGGGATGCAGGCCATCCGGGGCGTGTACCGCAGGGGCAACGGCACCGCGGCCTGCGTCTCGAGCTTCGACGCCGACCATGACGACCTCGTCTTCGCGGTGGACGCGGCGCCGGACACCACGCCACCGGCGGTGGGCATCACCTCCCCGGTGGAGGGCGCCACGGTGAACAGGAGCGTCACCGTCAGGGTGGAGGCGAGCGACGACCGCGCCGTGCGGCGCGTGGAGCTGTACGAGGGCTCCACCCTGCTCACGACGCTCACCGCGGCCCCCTACGCGTGGGACTGGACGACCGGGACGCTGTCCAACGGTCCCTATGCCCTCACCGCACGGGCGTACGACGCGGCCGGTGGCGCCACGCAGAGCACGGTGAACGTGGTGGTGGACAACGATTTCACCCCACCGTCCGCGCCCGTCATCACCACGCCCGCCCCCGGGGCCACCGTGAGCGGCACGGTCTCCATCGAAGTGGCCGCGAGCGACGACCGGGAGGTGACGCGGGTGGAGCTCTCCGTGGACGGCGCGTTCATCGAGGCCGACACGGCGCCGCCCTTCGCGTTCACCTGGGACTCGGGGAGCGTGTTCA
Source organism: Archangium sp. (assembly GCA_035645295.1). Classification (GTDB taxonomy): domain Bacteria; phylum Myxococcota; class Myxococcia; order Myxococcales; family Myxococcaceae; genus Archangium. Next base: position 14,554 of record DASQMW010000310.1, on the reverse strand, counting down.
ACGGTGGCCACACGCTGAGCATCAAGGCGTATGACGCGGCGGGCCAGTCGTCGGAGAGCGTGCCCCTCACAATCGAGACGAGCAACGTGGGCAACGCCCGCTACGATCCGCTCCTGAAGGCCCCCCGGTGCGACACCGTGGCGGAGCGCTGCGATGCGCGGATGCTGGTTAGGGGACGGGGACTGAACAGCGAGCCGAACGCGCCCAACACGCTGGACGGGTGCCCCGACGGTGCGCGCACCGGCCTGGCGGAACACATCCGGAGTCTTCGGGTGCTCGCGGCGGACGGCACGGCCCTGACGGCGGGCAAGCGGGTCCGGGTCGAGGTGGACGTCGTCACCGACAACAAGGACTCGGTGCCGGTGGACAGGCTGGTGGTGTACTCCGCGGGAGATGCGACGCAGCCCGCGTGGACCCCGGTCGCCACCGTCAGGCCCTTGAGGGTGGGCGTGCAGACGCTCCAGGTGGAGTACGTGCTCCCCGCCGGCGGCCTGCAGGCCGTACGTGCGAGGTTCGGCCCGGGGGCGAACACCGCGGGGAACGCCTGTGGCGGAAGTACGCCCGAGGACACGTGGATCGATAGCGACGACCTGGTCTTCCCGGCCGGCTCGGAGACGGACACCGTTCCACCGGAGGCCGCACTCACCTCCCCCTCTCCTGGAGCGGTGCTGACCGGAACCGTCACGGTGTCGGCCGCGGCGAGCGACAACTTTGGCGTGGTGGCGGTGGACTTCTTCGAGGGGGAGACCCTGCTCGGGACGGATGCCGCGGAACCGTTCGGGGTGATGTGGAACACCCGGAGCGTCGCGAACGGGAGCCACACGTTGATGGCCCGGGCGCGGGACGTGGCCGGAAACGTGATGGCCTCGCTGCCCGTGACGGTGACGACGGACAACGACTTCGTCGCGCCCGTGGCCTCCGTCACCTCGCCCTCACCTGGCGTGCGAGTGGCCGTGAACCAGCAGGTGCCGCTCTCCGCGAGTGCCACGGACAATCTGGGCGTCACCCAGATCGAGCTCTACGTTGGCGGCAGCCGGCACAGCTCCAGCCCCGGCTCGTCCTCCGGAGTCGCCTACGCCTATTTCTACTCCACCGGCCAGTATGCCGTGACCGCCAGGGCCTATGACGCGGCCGGGAACGTGGGGCTCTCGCCCCAGGTGGTGGTGACTGTCGTGACCGAGACCACGCCTCCGGTCGTCTCGCTCACCGCGCCCGCCAGTGGTGCGACGCTCGGCGGGACCGTGACGCTCTCGGCGGACGCCACCGATGCGTCCTCCTCGGTGTCCAGGGTCGAGTTCCTCCTGGACGGCACGCGGCTCGGGACGGACACCTCCTGGCCCTACAGCTTCTCCTGGAACACCCTGACGGTGGCGGGCGGGAGCCACACGCTGACCGCGCGCGCCACGGACTCCCAGGGCAACGTCGCCACCTCCACTCCGGTGAGCGTGAAGGTGGACAACGCGGCCCCGGCCGTGGACCTCACCTCTCCGGCCAGCGGGGCCACGCTGAGCGGCGTGGTTTCGCTCCAGGTGGATGCCACGGACGACGTCGGGGTGACCCGGGTCGACTTCCTGCTGGACGGCGCTCTGGTGGGGAGCGACACGACGGCGCCCTTCGGTATGGACTGGGATAGCGGCGCGACGGCGGACGGGAGCCACACCCTGACCGCCACGGCCTATGACGCGGCGAACAAGATGACCACGAGCACCGGGCTCACGGTGACCACGTCCCAGCCCGTCAGCGCCGTGTACGACGCCGCGCTCCGGGTGCCGAAGTGCGCCACGCCGGTCGACGTCTGCGACACCACGAACCTCGTGAGGAGCCGGCGCGGCCTGGAGCCCAACCTGCCCAACACGCTCAATGGGACCTGTCGGGACGGAGAGATCGACTCCAGCGGGCACTTCATCAACCGGGTCAAGCTGTCGAGTGTCGAGGGAGGGCCCTTCACGGCGGGGCAGCGCGTCCGGGTTGAGGTCCACACCGGCACCTGGGACCTCGCCGCGGCCGCGCTCGACCTGTTCTACACGGGCGATGCCACCCGCCCCACGTGGACGTACCTGACGACGCTGAAGCCCACGGCCGCGACCCAGGTGCTCTCGGCGGAGTACGTCCTGCCCGCGGGCCTCCTGCAGGCGGTGCGCGCCCAGTTCCGGATGGACGGCGATTCCAGCTCGGCGTGCAGCCGCGGCTTCTACGACGACCATGACGACGTGGCCTTCGCGGTGCTGTCGGAGCCGGTGGTGGCCATCACCTCGCCCTCCAACGATGCGCGGGTGAAGGGCGTGGTGCCGGTGAGCGCGACGGCCGCCGGCACCTCGCCGGTGACGCGGGTCGACTTCTACGCGGACGGGACGCTGCTCGGCACCGACACCAGCGCGCCCTACGAGACGAGCTGGGACAGCGCCACCATGGCGGACGGGCCCCACGCGCTCACCGCCAGGGCCTACGACACCGAGGGCCGCGTGGGGACCTCTCCCGCGCTCCCGGTGAACGTCGACAACACCCCGCCGGACGCGGCGATCACCTCCCCCGCGCAGGGAACGTACTTCGCGAGCAGTTCCGTCGTGATCGAGGCCACCGCCACGGACAACCAGACGGTCTCCAAGGTGGAGTTCTACCGGGGCACGGCGCTGCTCGGCACCGACACCAGCGCGCCCTATACGTGGACCTGGTCCACGGCGTCGAATGGGGTCCATCTGCTCACGGTGAAGGCCCACGATCTCGCCGGCAACGTGCGCACCTCCGCCGGGGTGACGGTGTCCGTCGATCTCTACGCGCCGGCGACGGCCATCAGCGCACCGGCACACAACGCCTGGGTCCGGGGAATCGTCCCGGTCAGCATCACCGCCAGCGACTCCGTCGGGGTCGCGAGGGTCGAGCTCTACGTGGACGGGGCGCTGATCGGCACCGACACCAGCGCGCCCTACGCGGTGAGCTGGGACAGCACCACCGTGGCGGACGGGTCCCACTCGCTCACCGCCAGGGCCTACGATCACGTGGACCGGGTGGGGACCTCGACCACGGTCTCGGTGAACACCGACAACACCGCGCCGGACGCGGCGCTCACCTCCCCCGCGCCGGGGACGTACCTCCGGGGCCATGTCACGCTCGAAGCCACCGCCAGCGATTCCCGGGGGGTGACGAAGGTCGAGTTCTACAGTGGCACGACGCTGCTCGGCACCGACACCACCGCGCCCTACTCGCTGCTCTGGAACACCTCGAATGGGACGGGCGGAACCCAGACGCTCACGGTGAAGGCGTTCGACAGCACCGGCAACGTGCGCACCTCCGCCGGGGTCGAGGTGACGGTCGACAACACCGTGCCGGTGACGGCCGTCAGCGATCCGGCGCACACCGCCCATGTCCGGGGAACCGTCGTGGTCAGTGCCACCGCCAGCGACAACGTGGGGGTGGAGCGGGTCGAGTTCTACGCGGGAGGAACGCTGCTCGGCACGGCCACCACCGCGCCGTACTCGGTGAACTGGGACACGGCCACCGTGGCCAATGGCAGCGTCAATCTCACCACGAAGGCCTACGACCTGGCGGGCAATGTCACCGTGTCCACCGCCCTCCGCACGGTCACGGTGGACAACGCCGCGCCCACGGTGGCCATCACCTCTCCGGCCAACGGGACCTCGTTCTCCTTCCTCACCTTCAGCACCACCATTCAGGCCAACGCCAGCGACAACGTGGGCGTCACCCAGGTGGTGTTCTACGACGGCGCCACCGTCATCGGCACCGACACCACCGCCCCCTACAGCGTGACCTGGAACCTGGGCGGTGTGCCCAAGGGGACGCACACGCTCACGGCCAGGGCCCATGACGCGGCCGGCAACGTCACCACCTCGGCGCCCATCTCCGTCAAGGTGAACTGACCGCGCCGAAACGGACGCCGGCTCCCTCGAGGCCTGGCCCCAGGTTCCACGCAACCTGGGGCCAAGCCCGCCTCAACGTCGCATCAGAGGGTCACGCTCGTCCCATCGAACTTCGTGAGGGTCACGCCACTGAAGCCCTCGTTGAAGGCCCCCTTCCAGTCGCGCAGGATGCCAATGGCAATGGCCTCGCCGAGCTTCAAGCCCTCGATGCCATCCGAGCGGTAGTGGACCCCCGCGAAGTCGCGGCCGAGCGCGACGTTGGCGGCCAGCTTGTTCAGCTCTCCCCCCACGGTGAGCGGCTCCTTGTACGGCAGCAGCGACAGGCCGTCGGCGCTGGAGACCACGGTGTTGGGGAGGACGAAGCTCTCGTTGAAGAAGGCCTTGAGCGCGGTGACACACGCCCCCGCGGTGGCGGCATGGGCGGCCGGATAGGAGGGGTGGGTCGGTGAGCCTTCAGGGTAGGCCATGGGCAGCAGGTACGTGCCCTGGGCGCTGAAGAGCCGCTGCAGCACACCCGCCCCGAGCAACTCCGCATGCAAGGGGTAACTCGCCGCCCCGGTCAGGTGGTTGTGGACGCGTCCCGCGAAGGCCTCGGGCCGCGGGCGGCGGTGCACCAACCACTTCTGGTACCAGGACGCCTTCTCCGCCGCGAACGACATGCGCGACATCATGTCGATGACGTGCTTGTCGCCCCACGTGACATTGCCGCGCTGGGTGGCCGAGCGCAGGTAGGGGTTGGCGGGGTGGAGCGCATTGCTGCCCAGCTTCAGCAGGATGAGGCAGGCATTCAGGTACGGCATGATGCTGAAGTCCCGATGGACGTACTCGCCCAGGTCCCGCCCGTTGCGCAGGTAGCGTGCCGTCGCATCGAACGTGTTGGAGCCGGAGCTTCCCCCACGCTGCACCGCGAGCCAGGACGCGTACGTCTTCAGGTAGTCATCGCCGGGCGCGGTCACCTTGTACTTCTGCACGAGAGTCGTGGCGCCATAGGGGACGTCCAGCCAGAGGAACTGGGAGAGGTACGGCCCCACCAGGTCTCCGGACGTATGGCCACGGAACAGCGTCGCCGGCACCACGGAGCCGGCCGGCTTCGGACCGGTATACCCACTCGAGCCCGAGAGCTCGGCGGCGGCCGCCGCGATGAGCGGGTCCGTCAGGTACTCGTTGAAAGGCACCTCACGCGCCAGCGCCTGCCAGTAGACCTCCACCATGTCGGCGGCCATGCCCGCGCTCGCGAAGGCGGGCGGCGGAGGAATGCCGAGCTCGTGCGTGTCGGGCCCCTCGAGCGTGTAGGCGAAAGCGGACTGCGGGCTGGCGAGCCGGGTACTGCCACCGAGTTGGATGCTCTCGAAGTCCTCCGGCCTGCCGCTGGACAGCGCGGCCACGAGGCTGGCGTAGGACTCCGGCACCACGACGCCGCGCTCGTCATGCTGGAGCGCCTTGGAGTAGCTGGCGAGGTGGTCCGGATAGAGCGCCTCATCCCCATTCGTGAGTTGCTCGGCTGCCGGTTGCTGGCGATGGCCGAGCGCGGCCTCGTGCCGGAATTCGTACGCCCGGATGCTGCGCCGCTCGGCCTCACCCGGGTCTACCGCCGGTCCGACGGGCTCGGGCTCACCGCAGCCCAGTGCATTCAAGGAGAAGCTGCTCGCCGCGACGGCCGCACCACCCAACCGCAAGAAGCCACGACGGCTGTGGCCCGGCTCCGATGTGCTGCCCTTCTTCTCTTGCTTCGTTTTCATGTGTCCCCAATGGCCGCCATGGAATGGCAGGGGCCACATGCTCTCACGGTCCAGACCGCCCTCACAGGAGGCGCGCGGCGGGGCGCCAGGCGTGCTGCCTGCCCGAGCCTCTGCACGAAGGGCGCCACTACGTCATCGGGGCAAGCCCAACTGTCCAGTCACCGGGTATGCGCGGCGAGGAAGGATCAGAAGGAAGACGAGCAGGGCACTGGACACCCGCGGGTAGAACGCGAACGACAGAGGAGCGGCGCGAGGAGGCTCCAATCCTCGCGGGTCCGCCCGATGGTCACGGAGAGGGTGCTCAACGGGACGCCCGTGCTTGGTTTTATCTTGAACACAATCATGCCGGGTCCAGCGGGCGTGAGCGAGCGCAGGAGAACAAGCGCCTGATTTTCCTCATCTCTCTGTGCGCCGGGGCGGACAACGAATGGGCTCCGCCTACCGCATGCGGATTTTCTGCATCATTTTCCTCCTCGCCGGCTCATTCAATTCGAGAGGGGCAGATCGGCTCCACTCATCGCGAAGACACCGTAGAGAATCGGGGGCATCATGAACGGCACGAAGAGCTTGTTTGGGATGTTTTCTGTGGTCGTGGGTCTGAGCATGGCCGCCTTGACGGGCTGCGGGGCCAGTGAGCCGCAGACGGCGGAGAAGCTTCAGGTGCAGCCAGCCAAGGCTGACGTGAAGGTGGTCGAGTCGTTGGCTTCCAATCGCCCGGATTTCAAGTTGGCGCAGATGTCCGTGCTGCTGGATGGGACCATCCGCCCGATGGAGTCGCTGTCTGAGTACCAGGGCCAGCTCTCCGTCATCGTCGATGATGAGAGCCTCAAGACGGGCGTGGCCCGGGCCTACCGGACCTCTGAAGAGTTTGACGCCTACGTGGATCAGCAGGACAAGAAGTGCGCCAGCTCGAGCGTGACCGCGATGGACACCACCTCGCAGTGCGTCTTCTATGACAACTACGGCTGCGGCGGCTGGACGCGCCGCCTGGCGATCAACTGCGGCTATGCGGCGGGCAATCTCTCGAGCTTGCTGACGGTTCGTTCCTTCGGTCTGGGATGTGGCACGACCTTCATCTGCCCCAGCACCGACTGCTCGGGCAGCTGCTTGTTCGCGAGCGGTACCGCGGGCGCTTGTGTCGACGTCACCAGTGGCACGGTGCAGTGCGCTGGCTGCGCCAACTTCTAAGGAGCTTGTCGGAGAACCCCCCCCGTAGAAGAGTGAGCACTCCCTCGACGAAGAAGCCGGAGTAGACAGGCCCGTTCGGCTCGGCGTTGCAAGTGACGTCTTACTTCCACTCGCTGGTGCCGGACGGCGTCTGTGAGAGCCCCTGCGGGGCTTGTTTACCCCCTACTGCTGGAGAAGGAGCCCGAGGACCGCTACCCGGATGCCTTGGAGTTCCTTACTCCTGGAGTAGCTTCAGCATGGGGGCGACGTCGTAGTAGGCATTCCCCTTGAAGATCCGGAAGTCCTCATTGAGCTCGAACACGTCGACGGACTCCAGGGTGGCCTCGCGGCCGTGGTGGGTGACGAAGTGGACCCGGGCCAGGAAGGCGACGGTGCGGCCCACGGGGAAGAGCTTCAGCTCCTGGAGCTCGGTCTTCGCGAAGAGCCCCACGAGCTTCTGGACGCCCTGGCGGATCGCCTCGTGCCCCACCAGGGAGGGGGCGAGCGGGTCGCTCAGGAAGGCGTCCGGGGTGAAGCAGGACACGTAGCCCTCCACATCCCCGCTCGCCAGCGCCCGCTGGGACTTCTCCACCACCGCTGCCGCGCGCTGCGCCACGTTCTGCTCACTCATGCACCCTGCTCCTGGAAAGGAAATGGGAGGAATCCACCATAACCGGTTACCCATGAAAACGCGCCGACCGTTCGCGAAGCGCTCGAGGAACTCGGGCAACCAGGGAGGGCCTCCAGGTACCGGTGCGGCGGGAGCGGTCAGGAGGAAGACGAGCAGGGCACTGGACACCCGCGGGTAGAGCGCGAACAGGTCCGTCTCGTTCACGGCTTCATGAATGGCGCGAAGCGCTTCCCCTGACGGCCGGATCCGGTAGTTCCCCTGTGCATACTCCGAACGGCCCCGTCAGGATCCGCTAGGCCCTAGCTCCAACGGAGGACCCGGCCATGCGTCTCCGAGCGTGCATCGCACTTCTGCTCTTTCTCTCAGCCTGTACGACGACACTCCCAAGCCCACGAGAACCAGCGGACCGGGACCCGAGGCTCGCCAACCTCCAGCGCGCGGCGACGCTGCCGTGGACGGACGGGGGACGGTGCGCCGTCCAGGAGGCTTCCGAGCCCTGGCCCCTGCTGGCGGAGCGGTGCTTTCATGCCCTCGACCATGACCGGATCGAATTTCACGACACCACGGGACGATGCGCTGTGGCCTCGGCGGGTGCCGCTGCCCTGGGGGTTGGGCTCTGCGTGCTGGCGGCCCCGGAAATCGTCATGGGAACGGTGATCGTCGTGGGCGTGGTGGTGGTGGGCTTCGTCATCAAGGAGGCCCTGGATGCGTATGCTCTGGATATGGGCCGCCCCGAGGTAAGGCCCGCGCCTGAAACGCTGCCCGTGCCTGAAACAGCGCCCGCCCCGCAGAAACCCTCGCCGAAAAAAAGGCCCAAGCCGGAGCCCAAAGGACCAGATTTCCCGCCCGTGGGGCCAACCGACATCTCTGAGCGAGAGCGCCGTCGCAGGTGCGAGCCCATCCCGGAACCGCACGCGGGCGAGGATGACGCGCATAACAAGTGCGCCGATAGGTTTCCGCCTAACCGCTATCCCGGAATGGATGTGCTCGTGGGCGGTGTGAGCTTCGATGCACTGCAAGTCGGCGTGCGTGTGCTGTGGGAAATCAAGACCCATCGATTTGACACATACCCTGACTTTATCCAAAAGCGGGAGATTGAGAAGGAACTCAAGCAATTGCGCAAGCAGCGCGACGCGGCGGCGGCATGTGGATATGGCTTCGTCGTTGGGGTTAGCACCGAAGAACACAAAGAGGCGCTGGAGTTCCAGGCGCCCGAACTCAAGATCGTCGTAACGGGGTGCAAACGATGACTAAGCGAAAGAAACTCGGCATTATCATTTATGCGCCTGCACTGGTGGGCAACGACCGACGCACGCTCGCTATTGTCCAGGGGATGGAACGGGCACTCCCCGGTTTGCGCATGGAGTGGGAGGTTTCCGAAAATGGGCGCCTCAACGCATTGCCGCAGCGCGATACATGGCTCATCAAGGGGACCAAGGACGGGGCATTCCCTCTTGTGTGCAACGGCGATGAGCGCTTCCCCGTAACTGTTTATGGGTTACAAACATCCGCCCGCCACGCCCCGGGCGGTCAGCCGCTGCTCGATGTCCACGCAGAGCTGCCGCTGGATGCCGTTGGCCTCGCAGCGGCGGCGGATGTGCTTGAAGCCATGGCAGAGGGCGCGTGTGCGCTGTGGGGGCATGCGACACCGTTCAGCGCGGGGGTGGAGATCGCACGGCAAACAATCGATCCGGTACATAAGCCAGGGATTCCTCCCCGGGGGCTGCCCGCCCTCAAGCTCCCAGAGAAAATCCGCTCGCCTGAGATTCCGGCTCGCCTTGGATGGCTGAACTACTGGTCGGCCGCTGCCGCACGGGCCATCGGCTTCCCCGACCCGGCCCGCGATGCGGAGCTGCTGTCACGAGCACGGCCTACCGCGACGGGCGGGTGGGTTGTCAAACTCACCGATGCACCGCTCGACCTGGACAACCCCGCGCACCTGGACACGCTCAAACGGGCCTACGAGCGCTTCCCGGAGATCGGCGGGCGCGCAGCCCCTTGACGGTGCCGGTGGACAGTTCACCCCCCACCTGGCCAACCCGTCACGTTCGGGGCCCCCGGCCCCCACCCTGGTAGCTTCCGCCGCTTTCGGAGGGACGCGAGGGATGATCGACGACAGCGGCGGATGGGGGGCGGCGCCTGAGTTCCCCCCCGGCACGGAGGTGGCCGGCTTCACCATCGAGGGAACGATCGCCTCCGGCAGCTTCGGCACCGTGTACCGGGCGAGGCGGAGCGGCCGGCCCTACGCCCTCAAGCTGGTGCGTCTCTCCCCGCGGGGAGACCGGGAGGCAGCCGCGCTGCGCCTGGTGCGGCACCCCAACGTGGTGGCCTTCCACGGGTATGGATTCTGGCCAGAGGACGAGCCGCGCTTCCTCGTTCTGGCCCTGGAGCTCGTCGAGGGCCTCACCCTCGACGCCTGGGCGGCCCGGGAGAATCCCTCCGCGCTCGAGCTGGTGATGCGCATGCTGTTGCCCTTCGCGCTCACCCTGGCGGACGTGCATGCCTCGGGCGTGGTGCACCGGGACATCAAGGAAGCCAACATCGTCATGCGCGAGGCGGACGGGCAGCCGGTGCTGGTGGACTTTGGCGCTGCGGGCCTCAAGGAAGGGGCGCTCCGGCTGACCCTGCGGCTGCCGCCGGGCACCGCGGAGTACCGCAGCCCCGAGGCGTTGCGCTTCGCTCGGGCCTGGGAGGGAGAGCCCTACCCCTTCGCGCCGGGGGATGACCTGTGGGCGCTGGGCGTCGTCACCTACCTCTTGTTGACGCGCACGCTCCCCTTCGGAGACCGGAGCAACCCGGGGCTGAACCGGGCCATCCTCGAGGAGACGCCGCCGCCGCCCCATGAGCTCAACCCGCGCGTGCCCCTGGCTCTGAGCGAGGTGTGCACGGCCCTGCTGGAGAAGAATCCCGAGGACCGCTACCCGGATGCGAAGGCGCTCGCCGAGGACCTGCTGGAGCTGTGCACCCAGGCGGACCGCGACTGGCGCTCGCCGCTCTTCCCCGCGGGCGGCACCTCCGAGCGCCCTTCCACTCCCGCCCCGGCGGTGCCCGGACGCCGGCTCCCCAGGTGGTGGTGGGCGGGAGGGCTCGCCCTCGGCGCGGCCCTCCTGGTGGTGCCGCACGGGGACACCCCACGCACGGCGTCGTCCCCCTCCCCCGCGACGCGCCAGGGCAGTTCCGGCCGAGTTGTCGAGGAACCGGCCACGACGGGAGAAGGTGGGCCCGGCGCGGGACCTCAGCCGTCACCCACCCCCGCGCCCGTCGCCACCGCGACGAAGAGCGAGGAGCCCTCCATGAAGACGTCCAAGACGATTCGCACCCTGGTTGCCGCCGGTTGTGTGGCCGGCACGTCCGGCTGCGTCGGCGGTCCGCAGCAGCGCCCCCCTCCCCCTCCGGACAAGTGCCCGCCTGGAGCCGTGGACGCGCACAAGCGCTACGGGATCCCTTATCGGGACATTCACGGCATACACATCGGGCCTCTTCGCCAGGGCATCAAGAACGTGCCTGTGCGCCACGGGGACGAGGTTCACGCCGAGATCATCGGCCCGTGGGGGAAACTCCCGGATTGGACCGCATTTTCCGGGCGGCTCTTCCTGTCACAGGGGCGTGTCTATGGCCGCTTCACCGCCGCCCATATTCCCGGCGGAGAGACAATCCCCGTCTGCCTGGAACTGATGACGGTGGGCGAGATGAAGGAGCGTGGCGCCGAGGTGGAGCCGGGCAGCACGGCCACCCGGGCACTCGTCAACTCCTCGATCAGCGTCCGCGCCGTCGAGCACTTCGAGTAGAAAATGCTCCCAGCTCCCCCTTCCGTCCTGTTGGCGTTGGTGCTTCTCCCAGGCAGCGAGGCGCCGCTCTCTGGCGCCTGTGAGGAGATCCAGCGCATCGAGCTGTCCGCGCCCGCCGCCTCTCGGGAGGTGTGCGTCAGCCCGGGGCTCATGACGGGCTTCATCTCCGACGCGCCCGCCGTCGTGGAGCTCCAGGACGAGGTGCGCTTCGCGCAGGTGATGCGCGGTCGCTCTGGCCTCAGCCTCGTGCCGCCTCCGGATATGGCTCCTGGGGAGCGTCTCCGCCTGACGGCGCGCTGGGGAGAAGGCCCTTCCCAGCAGAGCGTCACCTTCGCCCTGGTGGTGGCCCATCCCGGGCGTGCGACCCGGCAGGTGGAGGTATACCGCGACCAGCGCTCCCGGGAGGCCCTGCTGCAGGAGAACTCCCAAGAGCGCGCGGCGAATCAGCGACTGCGCGAGCAGGTCCATCACCTGCAAGCCCGACTCGCGCAGTCCGGTGGACTGCGGGGTCTGCTGCTCGCTGGGGAGCTGGGGGAAGGCGGCATCCCCGCGCGACAGCTCAAGGTGGAGCCAAGTGAGCAGCACATGGGCGACGCCCTCTCCTTCTCGAGAGCAGTCACCTACCGCGCCCTGCACAGCGTGGCGGCCGAGGTGTGGGTCGACAACTCCGGCGCCGAGCCCTGGCGTGCGGAAGGGGCATCCCTGGTGAGTGCAACGGGCGAGGAGTTGAAGGGGGTGCGCGTCGGGCAGGCTGAACCCATTGAGCCCCACCATGTCCGGCGAGTATTCATCGAGGCCGATGCGGCACCTGGGGTGCCACATGGAGAGGTGACGATTCGCCTGTGGGGGGCGGATGGTCGCAGTCTCACCATCCCCAAGGTGACGTTCCCGTAGAGCGGCCCTTGCTCCGGGGGGAAGCGTGGTAAGACCCCAGCCCCTTCCCCCACTCCTCGGAGACCGAAGGTGATTGCTCCTGGACCGACCCTCGAAACCGCGCGCCTCCTCCTGCGCCCCACGGCGTTGGAGGACCTGGATGGCTTCACGACCCTCATTGGTGACCCGGAGTCCGCGCGCTTCATCGGCGGCGTGCAGCCGCGCTCGATGGCGTGGCGGGCCATGAGCGCCATGGCAGGCTCCTGGGTGTTGCAAGGCTTCTCCATGTTCTCCGTGCTCGAGAAGGCGACGGGCCGCTGGGTGGGGCGCGTCGGTCCCTGGAAGCCCGAGGGCTGGCCGGGCACGGAGATCGGCTGGGCCCTGCTGCGCGAGTGTTGGGGACGCGGCTACGCCACCGAGGCGACCGCGGCGACCATGGACTGGGCCTTCGAGCACCTCGGCTGGACCGAGATCATCCACTCCATCGCTCCGGACAACACCGCGTCCCAGCAGGTCGCCATCCGTCTGGGCTCGCGCCTGTTGGGCCCCGGGAAACTGCCGCCGCCCTATGACACCACCCCGATAGAGCTTTGGGGCCAGGACCGCGACACCTGGCGGGTCCGCCGCCGGAACGTCTCCCACCCATGACCGGGTGATTCCTCCCTTCCTGTCTCACCAACCCCCCAATTCATGAACGACTCCCACTCCCCTGCTTCGAACGCATGGCGGCGTCTTCGCCCCTTCACGGTCCTCGGTGCCCTCACCACGGGCGCTCTGCTCCTCGTCCATCCCGGCTGCGACGATCCCCAACCCCAGCCCAATCCCGAGCCGATCCACGTCCAGGTGCTGGCCTTCAACGACTTCCACGGCAACCTGGAGGAGCCCACGGGCAGCAACGGCCGTATCGCGGCCCCCAACGGGGATGGGGGCACCGTGAACGTGAACGCGGGCGGCGCGGCCTTCCTGGCCCACCACCTCCAGAAGCTGCGGGAGGAGAACCCCGAGCAGACGGTGGTCGTGTCCGCGGGAGACCTGATCGGCGCCTCGCCGCTGGTCTCTGGCATCTTCCACGACGAGCCCACCATCGAAGTGATGAACATGATGGGGCTGGACATCAACTCCGTGGGCAACCACGAGTTCGACGAAGGCGCCACCGAGCTGCTGCGCATGCAGAACGGCGGCTGCCACCCGGTGGATGGGTGCCAGGCGAGCGCGTCCTTCACCGGCGCGAAGTTCAAGTTCCTCGCGGCCAACGTATTCACCGACGTGGCCACCCGGCAGACGCTGCTGCCGGCCTACGACATCCGCGAGTTCCAGGGGGCGAAGGTCGCCTTCATCGGCATGACGCTGGAGGGGACCCCGCTCATCGTCACGCCGACGGGCGTGGCCGGGCTCACCTTCCAGGACGAGGCGGACACGGTCAATGCGCTCATCCCGGAGCTGAAGCAGCAGGGCGTGGAGGCCATCGTGGTGGTCATCCACGAGGGCGGCTTGCCGTCGGGGTCCTATGATGAGTGTCCCGGCATCTCCGGTCCCATCAAGGACCTCGTCGAGCGCTTCGATGACGAGGTGGACGTGGTCGCCTCCGGCCACACGCACCAAGCGTACAACTGTGTCATCGACGGCAAGCGCGTCACCAGCGCGGCCAGCAACGGGCGGCTCGTCACCGACATCGACATGGTGCTGGATCCCGTCTCGCATGACGTGGTGGAGGTGACCGCGCGCAACGTCATCGTCACCCGTGACACCGGGCTCCACGCCGACGTGGACACGTTCGTGAAGCAGACCGTCAGCAAGGCCGCGCCCCTCCGGGACAGGATCATCGGCAACACCCCGAGCGAGCTGAAGGCCCCCGTGCGGCCGGTCCCCGCGGGTGCCACGGGAGAGTCCACCCTCGGCAACGTCGTCGCGGACGGAATGCTCGCGGCCACGAGCGCTCCCGAGCGCGGTGGGGCCGTCATCGCCATGCAGAACCCGGGCGGTGTCCGCGCGGACATCAACGCCGGGGACATCACCTTCGGCGAGGTCTTCACGGTCCAGCCCTTCGCCAACAACCTGGTGACGCTGACGCTCACCGGCGCGCAGATCGAGACGCTGCTGGAGCAGCAGTTCCAGCCGGCGGGCCCCCTCATCCTCCAGGTGTCGCGGGGCTTCGCCTTCACCTGGAAGGCCTCGGGACCGGCGGGAGACAAGGTGGACCCGGCGTCCATCACCCTCAACGGTACGCCCATCGATCCGGCGGCGAACTACCGGGTGACGGTGAACAACTTCATGGCGTCCGGCGGTGATGGCCTCGCGGTGCTGACCGAGGGCAAGGATCCGCTCACGGGAGTGATCGATCTCGACGCGCTCGATGCCTACACGCGCGCCAACAATCCGTTGACCGTGCCCGCGCTGGGCCGCGTCACCCGGATCCCGTGAGGCCCCCCTCTCCCGCGGTCCCGGGCCGCGGGAGAGGTGCACTTCGATGCGTCACCAGGG
>DASQMW010000309.1:0-33635 GCA_035645295.1 Archangium sp. | reverse complement strand
GACCTCTGGAGTGTCGCCCAGCAACTGCCGCAGTTGCCGCATGATCGCGAGGGACTCCTCGAAGGACGTCGAGGCCGCTTGCAACTCGCCCCAGGTCCGTTGGACGTCACCCATAAGGCTGAGCGAAACGGAGAGGTCATGCAGGGCCTCCGGGGTGTCGCCCAGCAACTGCCGCAACTGCCGCGTGAGTGCGAGGGACTCTTCTGCGGCGCGGCTCGCCTCATGCCAATCCTTCCGCACTTCTGCCAGTCGCATAATGTCCTTCAACAAGAAGAGGCGTTGGCGATCCGTTCCTCCCCTCGTTAGTGATGCGGCGTGTTCCAAGTGATCGGATGCGGCTGCAAGATCTCCGTTGGCTTCTTCCGATTTGGCGAGCGCATGTAGAATCAATGCACTGTTCTGCGGATCTTCTTGTGAACGGGCGTGTACGAGCTCCCAGGTTTGATTTGCTGCCTCAAGTGCTTCACCCTCTCTTTTGGACGCAAGCAGTCCGTCGACGGCGCGCATCAGCACCGATGCGAGCGCACTTGCACTTCCTGTGTACCTGGCTTGGAGCCGCCGCAACTCAGCGAGTGCGAAGTCCGCGTCAGGTATGGAGTCACTCCGCTCCATGCTCGATGTACGTAGGCTGGAGTGCTCCAGGTCCGGCGAGCCCCTTCCTCCGGTGGGCTCTGTCACGGGGGCCAGTTCGAGCACGAGCGCACGGACCGACCAGAGATCCGAAGCCATGTCGCGGAAGTGCTGCTTCATCCTTAGGGGAGCGACCAGCACGAGCCCTCCCCGCAGGTTGCGGCGCAGCGCATCGCGCCGCTCGTTCATCAGGACGGCAAGTTCGACCCAGGCCCTGTGCCAGGGACCTTCTGGTTGTTCGCCAGAATCGAGGTGCAGGGCTTCAATCCAATGACAACCGGCGTCTCTTGCTTCCGGGGAGATGAGCAAGGAGAGCACCGCCGACAGTTCGTCGGGCTGGGAAGGCTCATACCAACTCAATCGACGCGTCTGCGCACGCAGCAAGCGCTCCGTGCGGCGGCGGAGCATTTCAGTCGATCGCGGTGAGGGAGCGAAGATGAAGCAGAGCCAGAACCCCTCCGCCAGTTCCACCTGGCGGCGCAAGCGCTGCCATTCCGCCTCTCCCTGTGGGCCGAGCCCTATGTCATCGGGAGGGCGCATGACTCCTACTCCTTCTTGTCACTCCACCGATCCCGGGCGGCGGTAGCCTGCTGCTGTACCACCTCACGCACCAGCGGATGGACGTCGTACCAGTCCTCCCCATTGCGGTAACTCAGCGCGAGGTGTGAGTCGAAATAGCGGGCCAGATCGTGCAGCCGATCGTTGTTCTTCAACGCGGTCGTGTGGCTGCTGGCGATCCGTTCGAGCCAGATGGCATCGTCATCGGGGATGGGCAGGAACTCGGAGCGGATCTGCTGGATGGCGGCCTCCACGACGCGCCTGGGAACGGGCAGGCGGTCCGCCCGGCGGATGATCTCCGCGAACAGCCGCAGGAAGTCGCGCAGGTGACCCCCGGACAGCAGGCTCAACTCGTCCACAATTCCTCGTGCATCCGGGCCCAGGAGCCGCTTCCAATCACCGCGCTCCGAGATCAACTTCTCCAGCAGGTCGAGCGCGGGCTGGAAGGGCGTCCTCGCGGCTTCCTTGTGCCGCACCTTCAGCGTGGGAATCATCTGCACCCCGCCCGGCTGGTAGAAGGAGCCGAGGTTCTGTTGCAGCACCTTGAGGTACGGGGGGACTGTGTAGACGACGTGCAGGAAGTTGAAGTGAAGCTTGTCGCTGTGCTTGGCGAAGAGGTTGACCACCGAGTCCTGCACTGCGGTCGCGTTGGTCAGAGCGCCTCGGAAGTGTTCCATGGAGTCGACCAGCAGCACCACCTCGGTGTCCGGCCCGTACTTCGCCTTGACCTTCTTGACGCATTCCTCGACGTAGGTGCCCACATCCCTGACCAGGGCTCCGAGGTGCCCGGCCATGCGCTCCTGGAGCTTCTGCCGGAACGATGGATCGCTCTTGAGCGAGGCCTTGAAGTTCGCGGAAGCGCCAGCGGAGGCCAACTTGTCAGGAGTGGATGCTCCGGCGGTCATTCCCGCGGATACTTCTGTAAGCTGGATGTTGGTGCGCACCAGGAAGTTGACCAGCCGCGTCCAGTAGCCTTCCTGGGCCGGGTCACCATTCAGATGCCCTGCTTCCATCAAGGCGTCTCCGAGGCCACCCGCCACGGCCACGAGGAAGTCGCTCACATCAATGGGCTGCGAGGGGCTGAGGTAATCCTCGATGTCGAGCAGGGCGACCTTGTACACCCCGCGCCCATCCAGTTTCCGCCGCAGTCGGCGTAGCTCGGTGCTCTTGCCGCTTCCCCGGTAGCCGGACAGAAGTTGCACGCTCTGGCCAGGCAGCAGGGTGATGGAGCTTGCGAGCAGCTTGACCGGATCGTGATCCTCGAACGCTGGTTCCTCGTAGATCTTCACGTATCGCTGATCGTCCAGCCCATTGAACTCGATGGGCCGGTCCGAGACCGCGCGGAAGAACCTACGAATGAACTCTTGCTCCTCTGAGGTCATGGGCCGTATCTACTCCTTCACGGGGACGCTCACCACTTCACTTACACTGGCTGGCTCGGACTGCCCACCTGGACGGCTGCCCGGGTCGGACGTCTCACAGATTCCTTGTGACTCAGAGGGGGACCCGCTCTCGGAGCGCCTCCAGCGCGTTCCGGCACCGTTGAGCCAGGACCCGGAAGTCATCACCGAGCGCCGCGTGGCCGATGACACGGGTCCAGAAGACCTGCGCGTGACGGGCCGCGTCCGCCCAGACGTCGAGCGTGTCCGCGCTCGGTGGCGCGGGCTCGAACGGCCGGTCTACAACGGTCGTGCCCGAGGGAGCGAACAACATCGGGAGCATGTCGTAGGCGGGCGCGAGGCGCCGTGTACCGTCTTCCGACTCCAGGAAGCTCACGTTGCCGAAGTGGCGATCCGTGTTGGCGATGAGCTGTCCGAAGACATCGAGCCAGCGGATACGCCGCGCGTCCTCGGGGCCGATGAGCTTCTTCTCCAACAGTTTCGGCGTGACACGCGTCCAGGAGGCGCCACGGCCGGACTCGCCGATGTACTCGTGGTCCAGGGCCTCCAGTGACAGTACGCCGCGTCTGCCTCTCTCTCCGAGCCTGTCGAAGCGTTCGACCTCCAGGAACCGGTAGCCGCGCTCGTCGAACCACCGTGTCCTGGCCGCGTCGAGTCCGGCCTCGTGAACGACCTCGAGCGCGAGGCTTTCGCAGACGAGCAACTCCTTCCACCTGCGAGCGACCGCGCCCTCATCATCGCTCACGAATTTGACCAGGACGTGCCGGCCTTCCGAGTACGTCAGAAACTTGGGGTGTTCCCCTCCGGCGGAGGCGCCCGGCTGCTCCCGTGCCGAGAGGCGGGCGAGGTCCAGGTAGACAGTGCGTTCCGTGGGCGCGAGTCCGCTCGCGAGCCATCGGTTCAGGGACTCGTCACCGAGGATGAGGTTGCCGACACAATCCTCGCCGCGGCGAGCCAGCGCGATGAGCCGGTGGTCATCGGTCCAATCGCCCAATCGGGAGGGCAGCTCCAACTCGGGGGAGCGCGCGCTGAACGTCCGTCCGACGTACCCCTGAGGGCTCATGTCGGAGGCGAATGGCGGCAGGCCCTCGAACAGGTCCCCCGTACCCTCGGGAGCGCTGAGCCAGTGTCGTCCCCCCTCGAGGAGGTGCAGGGAGCCGAACGGCTCGACCTTCCCTGTCTCACGAACCCGGTAGACGGGGAGCCGCGTTCCGAGCCCTGGAAGCGTGCGTGTCCGCGCGTAGCGGGTCGCGCGCGTCTGCCCCATCCGGCACACGCGGTCGCCCGCAGCGCCGATCAGCCGGGACACGGTGGGCTGGGACACGCCCAGCTCCCGAGCCAGGTCCTTCGCTTGTGCCTCGCCCAGCCGAGCGAGCGCACCAAGCATCCGTTCGAGGGCGTCCATGAATAGAAATATGAATGGAAACCAGGGGGTAGCACCAGCGCCAAGGCCTTGAAAAGTAAGGAGTATTCCAGCTCGCTGCAATGAGACGTGAATAGAAAAAGGGCCTGAATCCCCCCGAAGGGGACCCAGGCCCTCTGTGCCTCCCGAGGAGGCGGCTCCCGGCAGGAGCTACACCCGCGCGGACTGCTTCAGCTCCTCGACCTCGACCTTGAGGAGCCAGTCGTCGCGGAAGTCGCTGGCGGCGTTGGAGATCTGCTCCAGGCGCGCGAGGTGGATGGACTTCGACTCACGCATGGTGCGCACCTCGCGGTAGAGCGCCGCGAGCGACGGGTGCAGGGCCGTGGCCTTCTTCTCACGGGCCTTGGCCTCGCCCTCGCCCTCGGCGAAGGCGTTGAGCTCGCCGAACCAGCGGTCCCACGCGCCCGGGTCCGCGGGGCCTCCGGCCACCGAGGGCAGGCCCGTGCTCAGGAAGAGCTTCGCCACGTTGGGCAGCTCCACCGGGCGGCCGTCCAGCTCGCCGCGCAGGTTGAGCACCTCGCCCCCGCCCACCGCGAAACCCTGGAGCTTCAGGCCGCTGGCCAGCTCCACCTTGAAGGGCCCCTTGTCCGGCAGCTCCCCCTCGCCGAACGCCACCAGCGCCAGTCCGGGCCACGGCTTGCCCTCGGCCTTGCTGTCGCGCGACACCATCACCGGGCCCTCCAGGCGCACCAGCGCGCTGGTGAGTCCCTCGGCCACCGGACGCACCCCGGGCAGGGCCTCCACCACGCGGGCGGTGATCTCCCGGCCATCGGCCAGCACCAGGTGGTTCACCGTGCGCGCCTGGATGGCCTCGTTCAGCCCGTAGTCCCCGCCGCGCTTCCAGGCGAGCGTGGCCTCGAACTCGTTCAGCACCTCGAAGAGGTGCTCGAAGTCGCGCGCCACGAAGAGCTGGGGCTGCATGCGGGTGATGTCGTACTCGGTGTCCGCGCACACCAGGCTCAGCGGCACCTTCTTCACCGCGTCGGTGAGGCAATGCTTCGCCTCGCCGATGCTCGAGAGCAGGCCGGCGCCATAGATGCGCGGGCGCTCCATGCTGCCGATCATCCCGTACTCGGCCGTCCACCAGTAGAGCCGCGAGGCGCGGGTGCTCTCGCTGACGTAGCGGCGGCTCTGGTTGGCGGCCTCCAGGCGCGCCTGCGCGTGCTGGATCTCCTCCTGCGTCGCGGTGGGATCCTCCTTCACCACGCTCAGGTTGCGGATGGCCTGGAAGACGGCCTCGTCCTCCACCGTGGCGATGGCCTTGAAGCCCACCAACCCGCAGCGCTTGAGGTACTCGGCATACCGCGCGTTGGCGATGATGGGCGCGTGGCCGGCGCTCTCGTGGACGATGTCCGGAGCCGGCGTGTACTCGATGTGCTCGTGGGTGCGGATGTCCGCGGCGATGGCGAGCACGCCGAGGGCCTGCAACTCGGTGAACACCGCGGGCGGGATGAAGCCGCGCACGCCCACCGCCGCCCAGCCCAGCTTGGACAGCTTCTCGTTCATCTCATCCAGGCTGGGGATGCGCTCCAGACCGATGCCGGTGGCCTCCAGGCCCTCCAGGTAGACGGAGTGGGCCTTGTCCGCCAGGTGGCTGCGCAGCTGGCCGAGGATGTGGCGCCACACGGCCTGGTCCCTCGGCGTGTAGGCGTCGTAATCCTGACTCACCACATAGCGCCGCAGATGCGCGGGCAGTCGGGCAATGGTCCGTTCGGTGGGCGTCATGGGAGCTTCTCCGTTGCATGAAATCTACGCACCGGGAGCCCTGACGGAAATCCGATAAAAACCGACGTCTTAGTCGATTTTCCGCCGTTTTGACGCGAGGCGCTGACGCAGCCCGTCGAGGACGAGCTGGGCCGCCTCGGAGCCGAGGCCACCCGAGGGACGCAGGGTCACCACCTCGACGAACTGGGGTTGCTCCTCGCGCAGGGGCCAGACGCAGAGGTCCTCGGGGAAGGAGCGCAACAGCCGCAGGTCGGGGGCGATGGCGCAGGCGTGGTAGGCGCGCAGCAAGTCGAAGAGGTGGAGGAAGCTCTGCACGCGTGACACCTCACGCACCGTGACCTCATGGGCGGCGAAGCGGGCGCTGTTGGCACTGCCGTAGGGATCCTCGCGCTGCCAGTCCACGAAGGGCTGGCCCTCCAGGTCGCGCACGTGGAGCGTGCGGCGGGGGCCATGGCGCTGGGACAGCTCGCTGCCGGGGCCGGCGAGGATGACGAAGGGCAGGTTGAGCAGGGACTCGGCTTCGACGCCGCGGTGGGGCGGCAGCGGGGTGAAGTCCACGGCCAGATCCAACTGGCGTGTCTGCACCTGGCGCACGAGCTCGAAGGTGCCGCCGAAGCTGACCTCCAGCTTGATGCCGGCGCGGGCCACGTCTCCGGCGATGCCGGCGAGCAGGAAGTTGGAGAGGGTGGGGTTGAGGCCCAGGCGCAGGCTGGCCTCGGCGCTGGCGAGGTCCCTCAGGCGCTTGAGGTCCAACTGGTGGAGGGGCGTCTGGGTGCCCTCGTAGAGCTTCTCGCCGCGGGCGGTGAGGTGGAGGCGGCGGCCGGGGCCGCGCTCCAGGAGGGGCTGACCATCGGCGAGGGTGTCCTCGAGGGCGCGGATGTGCTCGCTGACGACGGAGCGGGCTACGCCGAGGTGCTCGGAGGCGCCTTCGATGCTGCCGGACTCGACGGCGGCGGCGAAGGACTCGAGCCAGACGAGGTGCCGGGGGAGCTTGCGCGGGGGCATCGGGGCCCATCCTTACACCGAGGAGGCGGGTGTTACTCCCCCAGAGGGCCTTCAGCTCCAACTCGATGGCATCGAAGGGCTCAGCACGAACCCGCGCTGTACCAACTGTCGGACACATCCCTGCACGTTCTCGGGAAGTGCTTCCAGGTCTGCGGAGGTGGCGGGTCGCTTACCCATGGTGCCCCAGATGTCATCATGACGGATACCGCACGGAAGGCACCGTTCACTCGTCACCCGAGAGGCCTCCGGGGGCCTGCCGTCCCGCCCGGGTGTCCCTATAGTGGACGGTATCGTGGCGACCCATCCGGACAACCTGCGAGCGCGGCTGGAAGAGCGCGGGGAGCTGCTCGAGGCCACCCGCCTGCGCTACCGCGCGCTGGAGAAGCTGTTGCGGGCCTTCTTCTGGAAGGACCGGGTGCGGGACAACCTGGAGCTACTGCGCGAGGTGGCGCTGGCCCAGCCGCAGGTGGACACCACGCTGGAGGCGGTGGCCCGGCGCGCGGCGGCCGAGGGCTGGCCGAGGAGCTCGGCGCCCATGGTGCTGCTGGCCGAGGTGGCGCGGTTGCGCGAGGACGTCGCGTGGGCGGTGGAGCGGCGGCTCATCGCGAAGCAGAAACCGGCGCAGCTCGGCGAGGCCCTGCTGAAGCTGGAGGAGGAGGTGCTGGACGCGGGGCCCCTGCTGGGGCGGCGTCTGTGGGCCCAGGCGGTGGAGCTGCTGCCGCGCAACCTACCGGAGCTACGGGCCGTCTGCGCGGCGGGCGAGATTTTCGAGCGCGTCTTCAAGCGTCCAGCCGCGGAGGGCGCGCTGCCCTTCGACGCGGCGGAGGCGGACGCGGTCCGGCGGGCGCTGCTCGTGGCGGACAAGGCCCTGGAGGCGCTGTGGGCCCGGCTGGACCGTTTCGATGGCACGGGCCGGGTGAGGAGCTTCCTGGAGAAGCGGATGAGGCGGGCGCCGGTGCGGCCTCCGCGCAGTGGGCCGGAGCTGCTGCTGCACGCGGCCTTCTGGCACGACCTGACGCGAGCGCGGTTGAAGGCGCTGTTGGAGTCCCGGCTGTCGCCCGTGGTGCCGCGCGAGGAGGAGTGGCCGGAGCTGCTCGGCTGGCTGGTGGCACGGGAGGGCACGGCGCGGGCGCGGCTGGAGGCCTCGGAGGTGCTGAGCGAGGGGCGTGCGGGGCTGCTGGAGGTGGCGGCGGAGTTGGCGGCGCTGTCGCGGGCGCGTCCGGTGGGGCCGTGGAATGAGGAGGCCGCATGGGTGCGGCTGTGGACGGCGGCGCAGCGGGCGAGGTCCGAGGCGGGCCCGGACGCGGAGCAGTTGCGTGATTCACTGCGCCTCTTCATCCGGCTGAGGGGGCAGGGGCAGACGCCAGCGCGGCTCTTCTCTCCGGAACGTAATGTGCTCGCCCGGGCGCCGGGCGGACAGCCGGGAGGAGAACCAGACGACCTGCCAGGGCTGGTGCAGCGGGCACGGGAAGCAGCCGGGCGGCCTCGGACGGCGAGGATGTCGGGGTAGGGCTTTAACCTGGACGCACACGTGTACGGATGGGAGAAAGGCCTCCCGTGCGGCTGCTGGCACTTCACGTTCAGGACTTCCGAAACCTTGGCCAGGTGACCCTGGTGCCGAGTCCGCACGCGTCCATCGCGGTGGGGCAGAACGGGCAGGGGAAGACGAACCTGCTGGAGGCGCTCTACTTCCTGGCGACGCTCAAGCCGTTGCGAGCCGGGCGCCTGTCGGAGCTGGTGCGGTGGGGAACGACCTCGGCGCGGGTGACGGGCCGCTTCCTGCTCAAGGGAGCGGAGCGGGAGATTTCGGTCGAGGTGGCCGGAGGGGTGCGGCAGGCCTTCGTGGACGGGAAGAAGGCGTCGAGCCTGGAGGAGTACTTCGGGGGCGTGTCGGTGGTGGCCTTCACCCCGGACGACCTGGAGGTGGTGAAGGGAGGGCCGGAGGCACGGAGGGCCTTCCTGGACCGGGCGGTGTTCAACCGCTTCCCGGCGTTTCTGAGGGAGAGCCGCGAGTACGGGCGGGCGCTGAAGAACCGCAACCGGCTGTTGAAAGCGGGCCCGGTGGACGCGGCGTACCTGGAAGCCTACGACGAGACGCTGGCGAAGACGGGGGCGCGGGTCTACGCGCGGCGGCGGGCACTGATGGCGGAGCTGGGGCCGAGGGCGCAGGCGACCTTCGCCTCCATCGGGCGGACGCCGGATCCGGCGGCCTACGGCTACCACCCGGCGCACCTGGGAGACGTGGACTTCGCGGAAGCGGACGAGGCGGCGCTGGCGGTGGCGTTGAAGGAGGCGCTGGCGGCGCGGTCGCGGAGGGACCTGGACCGGGGCTTCACGTCGGTGGGACCGCACGTGGATGACGTGACGGTGACATTGGGGAAGCGGAGCGCGCGGGCGTACGCGAGTCAGGGCCAGCAGCGGGCGTTGGTGCTGGGGTGGAAGATCGCGGAGATCGAGAACCTGGAAACGGCGATGGGTTTCCTGCCGTTGCTGCTGCTGGACGACGTGTCGAGCGAGCTGGACCCGGAGCGCAACACGTACCTGATGAACTACCTGGCGGCGAGCGGGGCGCAGGTCTTCCTGACGACGACGGACGCGGGGCTGGTGCGGGGAGCAGCGGCGCAGGACACGCTGTGGCTGGGAGTGCGGACGGGAGAAGTCACGAGCGTGGGCCCGGTGCAGGAGCCATCAGTACAGGAGCACCCCGCGGACGAGCCCGCGTAGCTATCTCCCGCTCAATCCCAGCGCCCGCCGCGCCTGGCGGCCAGGAGCGAGGTGGGGATGAAGCTCACGAGGACGAGCACGCCCAGATACAAGCCGAGCATCTGGAGGAGCCCGGTGCCGAACTTCACGAGAAGCATGGGCAGGCCGATGGCCCAGGTCACGGCCATCCAGCGCGCGCCGGGGTGGGGGATGTGGCGCAGCAGTCCCAGGGCGAGGCACGGGTCGAAGAAGGGCTGAAGCCGGCTGAGGAACGAGCGATCCTTCACGAGCTCCCGATGCAACTCCTCCACGAACCGCTGCCGCTCGGCGAGCTGGGCGGCCTCTTCCTGCTGGCGGGCCTGTTGGTAGGCCTGCATCTGCTCGCGGGTCTGGGCCTCGGCCTGCTCCCGGGCGCGCGAGCGCTCCGCGTCATACGCGAGCTGCTCGGGGGACTGGAGGTCCGCGCCGCACGTGGTGCACTCCCGGGCGAAGCGGCCGTTCTCGGCCTCGCACCGGACGCAGCGCGGAAAAGACTGTCCCCCCGCCGGCGCGTCATCGAGCGCCAGCGGGGTCTGCCCATGGAGCTTGAAGCGCTCGACGTGGGCCTCGGGGACGGAGACGGAGGCAGGGGCGTCGGTGCTGGGCCCCGCGACGGACTCGAAGCGGCCGCCGTCCTGCAGTCGCACCTGTCCATCGGCGTGGGGCTTCTCGCCGCGCGAGCGCTCGAGGTGGAGGAATCGGGAGAACTTGTTGGACGACATCGCCTACTCCTTCTTCGAGCTGTTGCCGGACGATGAGGCCGGACGGGTACGCCCACGGGCCCAGCCGCGCAGCCGGACGATGTCGTCGCGCATGGTGACGGCGAGCGGGACGGTCTCCTGGAGGGCCCCGGCGATGTGGCGTTGCTCCAGCTCCACGCCCTGGCCGAAGGCCTCGTAGAGCGCGGCGATGATGGCCTGCTCTATCTCCGCGCCGCTGAAGTTCTCGGCCAGACCGGCCAGCGCGTTCAAATCAAAGGCGGCCGGGTCGCGCTTCCGCCGCTGCAGGTGGATGCGGAAGATGTCGCGGCGCTCGGCGGCCTCGGGCAGATCGATGAAGAAGATCTCATCGAAGCGGCCCTTGCGCAGCAGCTCGGGGGGCAGACCTTCAATCCGGTTGGCGGTGGCGACCACGAAGACGGGGGCCGTCTTCTCCTGGAGCCAGGTGAGCAGGGTGCCGAAGACGCGCGCGGTGACGCCACCGTCCGTCGTGCCCGAGGAGGCGACGCCGGACAGGCCCTTTTCAATCTCATCCACCCAGAGCACCACGGGGGCGATGCTCTCGGCGACGCGGATGGCCTTGCGAAGGTTCTCCTCGGAGGAGCCCACCAGCCCGCTGAAGATGCGGCCCATGTCGAGCCGCAACAGGGGCAGGTTCCAGTGCGCGGCGATGGCCTTGGAGGTGAGGCTCTTGCCGCAGCCCTGCACGCCGAGCAGCAACAGGCCGCGCGGCTCGGGGAGGCCGAACTGGCGGGCGCGCTCGCCGAAGGCGGCGGTGCGCTGGGTGAGCCACTGCTTGAGGTTCTGCAGCCCGCCCACGGTGCCCAGGTCCTGCTCCGGCGGGTAGTACTCAAGCAGCCCGCTCTTGCGGATGACCTGGCGCTTCTCGTCCTGGACGCGGCGGATGTCCTCGGCGTTCAGCTTGCCGTCGTGGGCGATGGCCTTGGCGAAGGCATTCTCCGCTTCCGACAGCGTGAGGCCCTGGGCCGCCTGGATGAGCTGCGCGGCCTGCTCGCGCGACAGCTCGATGGTGGCCTTGTTGCCGCGGCGCACCACCGCGACGATCTCCTTGAGCAGGTTCATCAGCTCCTGGAAGCCGGGCAGCGGGACGTCGAGGACGGAGACCTCCTTCTCCAGCTCGGTGGGAATGACGAGCGTGGGGGACAGGAGGATGACGGTGGTGAAGGTGCTCTTGAGGGAGTGGGCGAGCTCGCGCAGGGCGCGCACCACGGACTTCTCCTCGAGGTAGGGGTGGAAGTCCTTGAGCACGACGAGCGAGGGCTCGGAGAGCTTCTCGATGGCGGCGATGGCGTCAATGGGGCTGCGGGTGTCCTCGGGGAGCGCGGGGCCACGAGAGCCGCCGAGGTAGCGCAGGCCGCGGCTGATGGACCAGGACAGGAGCACCTTGCCGTGGGCGCGGGCCATGTCCGCGAGGAGGGTGTCCACGCGGTGCTCCTCCCACGAGACGAGGTAGAGGAGCGGGTAGCGGGCGCGGATGAGGATGTCGAGCTCCTCCAACCACGGAGCGGAGGAGGACCCGGGACGGGGGAGCGCGGGGCTGGACGCCATGCTCCGGGTATAGCAGGCCCAGCGAGCAGGGGGACACGGGCGCCGGGCGAAGCCCGCCTGCCCGCTCACGCCAGCGCATCATACCGGAACTCACCTGGGCACCCAGCGGAGGCGGACACCTCGCTTACTTGAGGCTGCCCACGGGGTCCACCTCGGCGAGCAGCTTGGTGACGCGGGCCTCGTCGATGCGGGCGGTGAGGCGCTCCTGCTCGTGCTGGTCGCGCACCGTCTTGGACAGGCTGAAGGTGGAGCCGATGGTGAAGAGCATGCCCATGCCCAGGAAGGCCTTCTGCCAGCCGTCGATGGGCAGGTGGTAGATGCCGATGGCCATCACGCCCACGGCCAGGGCGAAGGAGAGCCAGGTCTGGATGACCCAGGCACCACTGTGGGTCGGCTGCACGGCGGCGGTATTGGGGCGGGACATGGTGCACCTCTTTCGGGAGAGCGCTTCCGGTGGAAGCGCGTTGACGAGACACAAGATGCACCCGTTCCTCGCAAACCGCATGGAACTAATGGCTCCTGCTTCGATAAGCTCCAGTCAATGATTCAGCTCCAGCGTCTCGAGGGCTTCTACTGGGTGGCGCGGTGCGAGGGGTACGCCCGGGCAGCGCGCGCCTTCCCGTACCCCATCACCCAGCCGGGCGTGCACCAGCAGGTGAAGCGGCTGGAGTCCGAGCTGGGCGTGCGCCTCTTCGAGCGGGTGGGCAAGGACCGGGTGGTGCTCACGCCGCAGGGCCGCGCGCTCTACGAATACCTGGCGCCGTTCTACGAGGGCCTCTCCGTGCTGGAGTGTTCGTTGCGCTCGGGGACGATGGGAGGGCGGCTGCGCATCCACGCCTCGGGGCACACGCTGCGCCACCTGCTGCCTCCGTGGTTGCGGCGGTTGCAAGGCCAGCGGCCCGACATCGAGGTGGCCCTCTTCGAGGCGAAGGTGCCCGCGGTGTCCCTCGTGCGCTCAGGGGAGGCCGATCTGTTGGTGGACCACCTGCCCGAGGTGCCCGCGGACCTGGAAGCCTGGCAGGTAGGCAGGACGCGCGCCTTCCTCGTGTTCCCGTCCAACCACCGGCTCGCACGCAAGGGCCCCGTGAGCCCCGAGCAGTTCCGGGACGAGCCCTTCATCACCTACAGCTCGGATCCTCAGTTGAGGGACTTGCAGCTCGCGGCGCTCTCGCACTTCGGCGTGGTGCCGCAACGCATGTACGCGGCGGACTCGTCCGAGACCATTCTCGGCTTCGTCGCGGCGGGACTCGGCTACTCGCTGCTGGCGTCGCTGCTGCCCCGCGGACCAAAGGTGCCCGGCGTGGTGGCGCAGCCTCTCACCGAGCCGGCTCGCGAGTTCCCCATCTACGCGGCCTGGCGCAAGAGCCCACAGCGCAACCCGCTCATTGACGCGCTGCTGGGGCTCGCTCCGAAGCCGTAACGCCGCTTGCCACCTCTCCGGCCTGAATGGGAGTGGCCTGCTTGCCTGCATCGGGGGCCTTGGTCTCCGGGCGCTGCTGCTTGTCCTTGATCGTGCCCAGGCTGTTGCTCCACCACTCGGGACACAGGAGCAGGAAGAGGCCCCCGAACACCAGCATGCCCACCAGCGAGACGATGACGACTTCTCCCATGCGCTCCTCCAGTCCGCCCGGATTCAAGGACGGCCACAGTCCTCTTCAACAACCGAAAATCACCGGTTCGCGGCTCCGGCCCCAACAACCAGTACAGCCGGTCTGATGATGCGGAACAGCCGGGCTGGTGGGGACCCCTTGGCGGGCGGCGGCCGGGCAAGCGTCCACTCACGGACCTCAATCGACGCAGAGGGCATGCCTCACGACACCGTGGCTCACCTCCGCCAGACAGGTGGAGAGGCTGACGGTCCTGCCAAAACAGGTGCCCGTGGCCTGGGTGCCGGCGGCGGCTCCCTTGGGGGCGACGCAGAGGCGGGCCTCGCACTCGTCGCTGTTCGAGCACACCTTGCCCGCGTCCTTCGTCGGACGGTCACACACCCAGAAGCCTCGCAGGCCGCGCCGGGCATACTTCCCGTCCTGGCGCGTGCACTCCGCGGCTTCGGCTCCGTCGGGCATGCTCGGGTCCCTCAGTCCGCGAGGGAGTTCCAGCAGCGGGGCGGGTGGTGCGCCGGTCCGGATGTTCCTGAGCTCATGGAGCTCGATTCCCACGATCTCCCGGCGGATCTCGAAGCCGAGCGTGCGATCCACCGAGACGAAGGAGGTCTCGCACTTCAGGCACGAGGGGTTCGTCTCCTTCCACGTCTCCACCTTCCGGCCGTTGCGGACCTTCGTCATGAGCCGGACGCAGGTGGTCCCGCTGTCGCGGCAGGGGGATTGGCCGGGCACGACTTCATAGGGCCACCCGTTCCACTTCGAGATGCGCTCCCGGGTGGAGTGCTTCAGGTCCACTTCCACCGCGGTGCCCGCCTGGCGGTCCTTCACCACGAAGCCCGCGGAGGCCTCTTCATTGTCGAGCCGCAGCGCGGTGCTACCCACGTAGAGCTTGCGCACCACCGGCGGACCCGGGTTGACCTTGCTGCTGTAGCGGTAGGTGGCGGTGAACTCCGCGGGCTGCTCCTCCGCGGCCGCGGAGAACGCCATGCACAGCAGCAGCGCACCCAGGGCGCGGCCCATTCCGGGTCTTCGTGTCATGAGACTCGCGACTATAGGCGCCTCCTTTGAATTGACGCGGCATGTCAGGCTCCGGTGGTACTCCAGGTCCATGGGCACGCGGGACCGCGCGTCCCATTCCCTGGAGGAGTTTCGTGAAGAAGCTGTCGATGCTGCTCGCCACGCTGATGCTGGCCTCGGCGCCCGCGATTGCCGCCGACTACAAGTGCAATGGCAACCGGGTGGAGAAGGGCGGCAGCACCCAATACACCGTGCGCACCTCGGGCCCGGACATCACCATCGAGAAGGGGGGCGGCACCCGGGGTAAGGCCGTCAAGCGCGGCAATGACTACGCCGTCGAGGTGGGCGGCAGCACGCAAGCCACCATCGAGAAGGGCCGCATCTACAAAGGGGGCTCCACCTGGAGCTCGGTGAGCGAGGCCCAGCGCGTCTACGACTGCCCGGACATCGTCGCCGCCACCCTCTGGGTGCTCGAGCAGAAGGGGCAGCTGTAGTCCGTCACCGGCCCGCCGCGGGGGTCACGGCGGGCCACTGCTTCTTCACGCCCTGCGGCGCAGGCGCAAGCGCCGCAAGGGGTTGTTGAGCGGCCCCGCGGCCTCCTGGGGCACGTGCTGGAAGTAGGCGAAGCGGAACTCCGCCCACAGCACGAGGTAGGCCACCCCGAAGATCGCCGTGGCCACCACGGACCACCACGACACGCCGAAGGCCAGACTCACCAGCGCCGACAACAGGCACACCACCCCGATGCCCAGGGCCACGTCCCGGCGCCGCGGCGTCTCCGACATGGCCAGGCCCATGGAAACGAGCGACATGGCCAGCAGCAGCCACGCCAGCCCGAATGCCTCCCGGGCATACAGGAGGGCGATCGACAGCAGGAACAATCCCAATCCGAACAGCCCCAACCCACCGTCCATGAGGTGCCTCCTCCTCCGGATTTCCCAGAAGCAAGGGTTCAGGCCCTAACATCCGCATCTGTCCACCACTGGAGGAACGCTCGGCGCGGCATGCGCCCGGCATGTCCGGCAGCCCTCCGCGTGGCGGGGATTCAACCTTTCATTCCCGCGGCAGCTCACCGCCTCTTGCACGGGTGCCTACCCTCGCGGCGATGAGCAGGGGAGTCTTCCGTCACGTCCTTCCGCTGTTGTTGCTGCTGGCGCCAGCCGTGGGTTGCCACCGAGGGGTTCGCTTCGAGAACCAGGTGTTCTCCAAGCCCGGGGTGCGCTACCGGCTCGGCGCGCTGCCGCCCGTCTGGGAGCGGGTGAAGCTCTCCAACAATGACCTGGCCTGGTACACCGGGGAGACGGGCCACGCGCTGTCGGTGAACTCCATCTGCCGCGAGCACGAGGACGCGCCGCTGGATGTCCTCACCCGCCACCTCGTCATGGGCTTCACCGAGCGGCTGGAGGTGGAGCAGCAGAAGGTGGTGGTGGACGAGCGGGAGGCGTTGCGCTCGCGCTACCGGGCCAAGCTGGATGGAGTGCCCGTGGAGCTGCTCTTCGTGGTCCTCAAGAAGGACCAGTGTGTCTACGACTTCACCTACGTGGCGCCGCTGGGGCGCTACGAGGAGCGGCTGGAGGGTTTCGAGTCGCTGGTGCGCGGCTTCCACGCGGAGGAGGCGTCATGACGACGGAAGCCGGGCTGCATCACCCCCGCCCGCGCCGGCCGGTGGAGGCCTCCGAGGCCGGGGCCATCAACCCGCTGGGCGGCACCTTCATGCAGCGCATGGTGGAGCGGCTGGAGCGGCTGGGCCAGCTCATCGTGATGACGGGCAAGGTGGCGGCGCGCGCGGTGAGCCCGCCCTTCTCGCCCTCCGCGACCGTCTACCAGTTGGAGGCGCTGGGCGTGCGCTCGCTGCCCATCGCCCTGCTGACGGCCACCTTCGCCGGGCTCGTCATCTCCCTGCAGTTCGGCTTCTTCCTGGCGCGCTTCGGCGTGCAGTACACCGTGGGCCGGGTGGTGGTGCTCACGCTCTTCCGCGAGCTGGCCCCGGTGCTCATCGCCCTCACCGTGGGGGCGCGCGTGGGCTCGGGCATCGCCGCGGAGCTGGGCTCCATGACGGTCACCGAGCAGGTGGACGCCATCCGCGCGCTGGGGGCGGACCCGTTGCGCAAGCTGGTGGTGCCCCGGGTGCTGGCCTGCCTGCTGCTCACGCCCGCGCTCACCGTGCTGGCGGACGTCATTGGAATGCTGGCCGGCGCCCTCGTGGTGAATGTGCAGTACGGCATCAGCTACCACCTCTTCTTCCAGGGGGCGCTCGACATCGTGTTGATGAGCGATTTCCTCTCCGGCGTCTTCAAGGGCTTCGTCTTCGGCGGAATCATCGGCGTGGTGGGGTGCTTCAAGGGCCTCACCGTCGAGGGCGGCACCGAGGGCGTGGGCCGCGCCACCACGCAGACGGTGGCCATCACCTCCGTCTCGGTGTGCCTGGCCGACTTCTTCATCACCAAGCTCACCCTGTCCCTCTGAGAGATGCTCTTCCGCCACCCCACGTCCCGCCTGAAGTTCCACCCGCCCGTGAAGGGCGAGGAGCTCATCCGTTTCGAGCACCTGCGGAAGTCCTTCGGGCCCAAGCGCGTCTATGACGACGTGCAGCTCTCCGTGTACGCGGGCGAGACGCTCACGGTGATTGGCGGCTCGGGCACCGGCAAGAGTGTGCTGCTCAAGTGCCTCATCGGGTTGATGCGGCCGGATGCCGGACGCATCCTCTTCGAGGAGCAGGACCTGACGGGCCTGCGCGAGGAGGACTTCTACGCGCTGCGCAAGCGCGTGGCCATGGTCTTCCAGGGGGCGGCCTTGTTCGACTCGCTGACGGTGGGAGAGAACATCGCCTATCCGCTGCGCGAGCACTTCCCGGACATGCCGCTCGAGGAGATGCGGGAGCGGGTGGCCCGGAAGTTGGAGCTGGTGGACCTGCCGGGCATCGAGGATTTGCGGCCGGCGGACCTGTCCGGCGGCATGAAGAAGCGGGTGGGGCTGGCGAGGGCCATCGCCACGGACCCCGAGGTCATCCTCTGGGACGAGCCCACCACGGGGTTGGACCCCGTCACCACCGAGAACATCAACCAGATGATTCGTTCCATGCAGAAGCAGCTCGGGTGCACGTCCATCGTGGTAACGCACGACATGATGAGTGCCTTCACGGTGTCCGACCGCATCGCGATGTTGGCCAACCGGCGCATCGTGCAGGTGGGGACGCCGGAGGAGATGAGGGTTTCCACGGTGCCGGAGGTGAGGGCCTTCCTGGACGCGCGGCGGCAGGAGTTGATGCCTCGGGAGGAGGTGGCGCGATGAGCCTCTTTGGCAACACGTCGAACGAGCGGCGCCTGGCGCTGCGGGTGGGCGCCTTCGTGGCGATGGCGTTCACGCTGGCGGGCCTCGTCGTCTTCCTCATCGGGCAGGAGACGCGCCTGTTCGAGAAGAACGTGGAGTTCTACACCTACTTCGAGAACGTGGAGGGCCTGTCGGAGGAGTCGCCGGTGTGGCTGGGCGGCCTGGAGGTGGGCCGGGTGGACGGGGTGGGCTTCCCCTCCAAGCCCGGGGAGAAGCGGCTGCAGGTGCGGCTGAAGATGAGCGCGGAGCACGCGCAGCGGGTGAGGCAGGACTCGGTGGCGCGGCTGTCGAGCCTGGGCGTGCTGGGAGACAAGGCGGTGGACATCACCATCGGCTCGCCGGACCAGGGCGTGTTGACGCCGGGCGGGGAGATTCCGAGCGCGGG
Organism: Archangium sp.; assembly: GCA_035645295.1. Taxonomy (GTDB): domain Bacteria; phylum Myxococcota; class Myxococcia; order Myxococcales; family Myxococcaceae; genus Archangium. The sequence continues at coordinate 15,528 of DASQMW010000309.1, read as the reverse complement.
CGGGGCGGACATGTCCTCGCTGATGCGCAGCGCGGCGCAGGTGATGGAGGACACCGTGGCGGTGAGCCGCACGGTGCGCAAGTCGGTGGAGGAGCTCGCCAAGCCCCAGGTGGCCGAGGATCTGGCCGCCAGCATGAGCAGCCTGCGCAAGCTGCTCGAGGAAGTGGAGAAGGGGGACGGAGCCCTGCACGCGCTCATCTACGACAAGCAGACGGGCGAGGACATGAGGCGGCTGATGGCCAACGCCTCGCGCACGGCGCTGCGGATGGAGAAGGCGCTGGGGCACGTGGAGGGGCTGCTCGACGAGGTCCAGAACGGCGACGGCACGGCGCACGCGCTCATCTACGGCAAGGAGGGCGCCAAGGCGTTCAGCGAGCTGGGTGCGGCGGCGGGGCAGCTCGCGGTGCTGATGGAGGACGCGAGGAAGAACCCGGACGGCGCGGTGCACCAGCTCGTCTACGGGAACGCGGGCAACATGCTGGCGGACCTGGGGAGCGCGGCGGCGGACATCAAGCAGATCACCGCCATGGTGGCGCGCGGCGAGGGCTCGCTGGGTGGAATCCTGAAGGATCCAACGGTGTACGAGGACCTGCGGGAAGTGGTGGGCAACGTGCGGCGCAACCGGGTGCTGCGCACGCTGGTGCGCTTCGCCATCAGCAACAACGAGAACGTGCAGTACGTGGGCAAGCCCATCGAGGCGCCGAAGGACGACGAATCGCGGACGGGAATCGGAGGCGCGGGAGAGGCCACGCCGGAGTCCCCGAAGCCAACGCTCATCCTGCCGCTGCCGCCGCCGGTGCCCTCGGGAGGAAACACTCCCTAGGGCGGAATATCTCTTTCCGAGACGTCGTGGATTGACTTTCACCGGACCCTGGTGGTCTCGTGAGTGGGCTGCATCCACGACGTCGCGGAGGGGACATGCGTTCTCGGATGAGCAGGCGCCTGGGCTCGATTCTTCAATTCGAGCTGGCTCCGGAGCTTCGCACCCTGGCGGTGGAAGCCCGGGGGGTGAAGCCCCTGATACGCAAGGAGCCGGAGCTCCCTGCCGGGTATTCCTGGCACGACTACGCGGTCCTGCTGCTGCACATCGCCGCCGAGGTCGAGCACGCCCTGATGGTGCAGTACCTGTACGCCGCCTATTCGCTGGGTGGACCGCAGGTGCCTCCGAAGCACCGCGACCGGGTACGGCACTGGCAGGAGGTGGTGCTGGGCATCGCCAAGGAGGAGATGGGGCACCTCATCACCGTCCAGAACGTGCTGCGCCTGATTGGCGGGCCGCTGAACCTCGACCGGGAGGACTACCCCTGGGGCAGCGAGTTCTACCCCTTCGAGTTCAAGCTCGAGCCGCTGACGAAGGACTCCCTCGCCCGCTACATCTTCGCGGAGGCTCCGGCCGGCTGGGACGACGAAGAGGCGCGGGAAATCAAGAAGCGCGCGGCGAAGGGGGCCTCCAGGCAGCCCCTGCACCGCGTCGGTGAGCTGTATGACCGGATGCAGAAGATCCTCGCCAACCCGGAGTATGTGAAGGACGCGGACTTCCAGGCCGCCACCACGACGTTCCAGGCCTCGTGGGACGAGTGGGGGCGCGGCTACATGCTCGGCGCCCGGGGACAGAGCACCACCACCCGCCGCCAGACGACGCCCGATGTCATCGTCCAGCCGGTGAGCACCCGGGACGAGGCCGTCGAGGCCCTGGCCGCCATCGGCAAGCAGGGCGAGGCGCGCTTCTACGACCCGGATGTGGACGAGGAGTCGCACTTCCGCCGCTTCCTGGAGATCTACCGGGACTATCCGGAGGACGAGTGGGTGCCCACGCGGCCGGTGCCCATCAACCCGAAGACGGAGCTGGACCTGGACGCCGACCGGGTGGTGGTGGGCGCCCTCAGGTCCACGTCCCGCGCGGCCGACGCCGCGCCCCGGTGTGTCACCATCACCCATCCCGAGTCCTCCCGGTGGGCGTACCTGTTCAACCTGCGCTACCGGATGCTGCTGGTGAACCTCTCGCATGCCTACGAGCTCGCCGGAGCGCTCGGCCAGGGCGAGGTGCTCACCGCGCGTGGACTGCTCATCAACCGCACCTTCGGCGAGATGTACAACGTGCGCTCCCTCTCCAACCTCCTGGTGGAGCTGCCGCTGGACACGTCGGGGTCGGGCGCCATGGCCGGGCCTCCCTTCGAGATGCCCTACTCGCTGGAGCTGCCCGCCACGGAGGCGGACCGGTGGCGGCTGCACCGCGACCTGCTGGAGGCCTCCCAGCACCTCACGGCGGAACTGCGCAGGCAATACCCCGAGCGGCACACCGACTACCTCCGCGCCCTGGAGGACCTGGACGCGCAGGCCCTCGCGAGCGTCCGCAAGATGATCCCGAAGTCCTGAGCCGCACCCGCTCCGCCTCACCGGAGGAACTGGCGTGACCATCAAGGAATTGCGAATCCTTCCCCCCCTGGCCATCGCGCGTCTTGGCGCCGCCTCGGAGCCGCTCGACAACTACGAGCTCGACGTGGACCCCGAGGATCCGCTCGGGTTCCGGCGCCTCAAGCCGGCCCCCACCTTCCGCGTGGACCCGGTGACGGGCGCCATCTCCCAGGCGTTCCTGCCCAGGGAGATCCGCTTCAAGTCGCCCGAGGGCCACATCCGGCCCGTGGCTCCGTTCCTCGAGGTGTGGGCGGTCACCTCGAAGGACAGCCTGGTCCCGCTCACCCTGGAGCTGCTCGCCCAGAACGGGCTGGAGCCCTCGGACGTGAAGTGGGAGGTGCGGGTTGGCAACATCAAGATCTTCCGGCGCACCGGGGAGCGCAACGACAAGATCCTCGCGAGCACCGGGCGCTTCTCCGACCACGCCATCCATGAGCTGGAGGGCCAGTGCCGCAACTTCCGGACGGGCAAGGTGCTGCCGCTGGGCTCGGTGCGCTACATCCGGCCCACCGAGGAGTTCCCGGAGATCCGCCTGCGCTTCACCCCCGCCCACGGCAAGGTGTACGGCTCCAGCCAGGACTTGAAGGGGGCGGACGGCAAGTCCACCCCGGACAAGAACATCGCGGACGTCCTCTACGATCCGAAGAAGGGCAGGTGGCTGGGCTACGCCGAGAGCGCGGGACCGACGCTGACCATGCCCGCGCAGATCTACGCCGGCTTCTCGCGGGTCAACAAGAAGGGGGAGCAGGAGCAGGTGAGCTACGGGTACATCGACGACGAGTGCGATGGCCTGGTGCACGTGCAGCTCAAGCTCAAGGGCGCGGCCGAGCCGCTGAAGGCCTTCGCCCGCATTGGCGCGGGGCCGCCCGCCTTCGCTCCGGACAGCTTCCCGGTGCGCACGGTGGAGGATGACCTGGAGCAGGCGCTCCACGGCCCGGAGGCCCAGCCGCGCGAGGCCTCGCTCGAGGCGGCCGAGGACATCGTCCGGCGGGCCTTCGAGACGATCCGGCTGATGAACACCGCGGTGATGAATGGCAACACGGTGAATGGCCAGGTGGACGTGGCCAGCACCATGGTGCGCCAGGACACGGGGGACACCGGCCGCCTCTTCGAGCCCATCATGGCCCCCTCGCTGGTGGACAACCTCACCATCAAGTCCCTGCACCAGAACGTCTTCACGGCGCTGCGCAGCGGGGCGGCCCCCTGGTTCTCGGACGTGTTGCGGCGCCATGACGAGGTGGGGGACTTGAGCAACAAGGGGCGCCGCAAGATGCCGGCGCTGATGCGAGGCGCGGATGGGCGCGCCCTGGCGCTCACCCGCCGGCAGGTGGACATCATCCGCAAGGCCGCGCGGAGGGCCCAGTTCCAGCAGGCCACGCCGGACAAGGACGGGGGAGAGAAGGAATGAAGAAGCTCGATCCGAAGAACCTGTCCGCGCAGCTCCACTACCGGGCCGCCGGCAATCCTCCCGGCACGCTGCCCTCGTCCGCCATCTCCAACTGCTTCCCGGGGCTGGAGTTCGACTTCCGCAACGTGTGGCGCCGCATCTTCGTCGGCATCACCCTGCACGAGGCGGACAACTACGTGCTCGACGCGGAGCCCCACCTCGAGCGCCTGGTGGGCCACCGGCTGTTGCGCGTGGACGGGCAACCGCTCGTCGTGCCCGTCGTGGGCCCCCAGCGTCCCGGGGCGGATCCCATCCAGCTCACGACCTCCACCAATCCCGAGGGCGTCACCTTCATGGAGTGGTCCAACGCCCTGGCGGAGCTGCTGCACACCAAGGCGGGCAAGAAGGTCCGCTGCGAGTTCACCCTGGAGAAGTCCCCGCTGCCGGCCGCCATCCCCACGGACAAGAAGCAGCTGCTCGTCGAGGAGCTGGAATTGCGGCCCTTCTTCGCGCGGGGCGAGGAGGGCCCCCTGGCCGTCATCGCCGAGGAGCTGGCCGGGCCGGGCGAGCTGACCCAGGGCCTGTGCTCGCCATGGCAGAACGACTACCGCGAGTGCGCCTGCTACTACTGGGCCGCGAGCCGCCCGGACTACGTGAGCGTGGAGCAGGGCCCACAGGGCACCAGCGTGGGCATCAACTGGCTCCAGAAGGACCGGGGCCCCGAGGCTCCCCAGCAGTACGTATTGGACAACCGCGAGGACAGCCGGCTCGTCTCGTATGACGACCTGTTCCGTCACTGGCAGGAGTCCCTGCACTTCCAGGTGGAGGGGCGCGACCAGGACGTGGTGACGCTGCCGGAGGGAGAGTCCAGGGATGAGCGCTCCAAGTGAGGCGCTGGCCGCTGCGCCGGCCACCCCCCAGGCGCGGCGGCTCTTCTCGCTGTCCGCGCCTCACGCGCCGTCCGTGCACCTCTTCCAGACGGAGCAGGGCCGGCACCTGCTGGTGGTGAACGGCAGCCGCCTCTTCGACGTGGACGCCGAGGTATTCGAGGCCCTGGACCGTGCGCGGCTGGCGCGGGACGAGGGGGCGCTGCAACGGCAGCTGGAGGCGCTGGGCGTCTCCGAGGCGCCCTTCATCGATGACCAGCCGGTGGAGTCGCCGCCGGTGCGGGCGCTCTCGCTGGCGGTGGCGCAGAAGTGCAACCTGGGCTGCACGTACTGCTATGCGCAGCAGGGGGACTTCGGCGGCCCGGCGCGCAACATGCCGCTGCAGACGGCGCTGGAGGCGGTGGACCTGCTGCTGCGCGACGTGGGCCGGGGCGAGCGCGTCAACCTGTCGTTCCTCGGAGGAGAGCCCCTCTTCAACCGGAGCGTCATCCGGGCCGCGACGCAGCGGGCCCAGGAGCAGGCGCGGGCCCGGGGGGTGTCGCTGACCCTGTCACTCACCACCAATGGCACGCTGCTGAACGCCGAGGACGCCGGCTTCCTGGAGGAGCACGGCTTCGCGGTGACGGTGAGCCTGGACGGGCTCCAGGAGACGCATGACCGGCTGCGCGCCTTCAAGGGCGGCCAGGGCAGCTTCGCGCGGGTGATGGAGAACGTGGCGCCGTTGCTCTCCCGGCAGCGGCGGATGCAGGTCTCCGCGCGCGTCACCGTCACGCCGCGCAACCTGGCGCTGCGCGAGACGCTCGACGCCTTCGTGGACATGGGGTTTCACAGCGTCGGCTTCTCGCCCATGCTCAGCTCGCCCACGGGGCGGGACGAGCTGGGACACGCCGAGCTGGAGCTGATGCTCGAGCAGATGGTGGACTGCGGCCGGGAGTTCGAGCGGAGGCTCATCGCCGGCCAGCGCTACCCCTTCTCCAACATGGTCAATGCCATGCGAGAGATCCACAAGGGCACCCACCGGCCCTATCCCTGCGGAGCCGGCGCGGGCTACCTCGGCGTTTCCGCCAGCGGGGAGCTGGCCGCGTGCCACCGCTTCGTGGGGGACGAGGAGGGGGCCATGGGCGACCTGGCCACGGGGGTGGACCGGGCGCGGCAGGCGCGCTGGCTCTCGGAGCGCCACGTGCACCGCCAGGAGCCGTGCCGCTCGTGCTGGGCGCGGTACATGTGCAGCGGCGGGTGCCACCACGAGGTCATTCAGCGTGGGCGCCCCGCCTGCGACTACATCCGCGGCTGGCTGCACTACTGCCTGGAGGCCTACGGCCGGCTCTCCCACGCCCGGCCGGACTACTTCGGCCTGGCGCCGGGTGGGTGACGTGGAGGCCCGGCTCGAGACGGAGGTGTGCGTCATCGGCGGAGGGCCTGCGGGGGCCGCGCTCGCCCTGCGGCTGGCGCGGCTCGGCCATGAAGTCTGTGTCGTGGAGCGTCACGCCTTTCCCCGGCCCCACGTGGGCGAGTCGCTGACGCCCGGAGTGTGGCCGCTGCTCGACGCGCTCGGGGTGGTGGAGGCGGTGCGGCGGGGAGGCTTCCTGCCCGCGCTGGAGGCGCTCGTGCACTGGGAGGAGCCCACCGGCAGGCGCGTGCGCGGGCGGGCGGGGGAGCCCGGACTGCTGGTGGACCGGGGGCGTTTCGATGCGCTGTTGCTGGGCGCGGCGGCCTCGGCGGGCGTGAGGGTGCTCCAGCCGGCCGTGGCGCAGCGGCCCGAGCGGGTGGCGGGAGGCTGGGAGCTGCCGGTGCTCCACGAGGGGCGGCGGCGGCTCGTCTCGGCGCGGTTCCTCGCGGACGCGAGCGGGCGGGCGGCGTGCCTGGGCGGACGGAAGCTGGCCGTCTCCGCGCGCACCCTGGTGTTGTATGGCTATTGGCGAGGGGAGACGCCCCAAGGCCCGGAGACGCGCGTGGAGGCGGGGCCGGACGGCTGGTACTGGGGCGCGCACCTGCCGGATGGCACCTTCGGCGCCATGGTCTTCATGGACCCGGAGCTGCTGCGCGAGCGGGGCATCGGGCGGCGGACGCTGGAGTCCTTCTATCGCGAGCTGCTGGGCCGCTCGGGCCTGTTGGAGGCCTGGACGGCGCCCCGCCTGGTGGGGAGCGTGTCCGCCTGCGACGCGACCTGTTACCGCGACACCGTGCCCATCGAGCGGGATTGCATCAAGGTGGGCGAGGCCAGCTTCTCCATTGATCCGCTCTCCTCCTCGGGGGTGCAGAAGGCGCTGCAGACAGCCCTGAGCGGCGCCGCGGCGGTGCACACCCTGCTCGTCCGGTCCGAGCACACGGAGGCCGCGCTGCGCTTCTACACGGAGGATCAGCGCTCCTCCGCCGAGCAGCACGCGGCCTGGGCGGCGGGGTACTACCGGGAGCCCCGGAGCTACCAGGACCGGCCCTTCTGGAGGCGCCGGGCCCTCGCGTCGGCCGCCGCGGCCCCGCCCGAGGTGAGGCCGCCGCTGGGGGAGGACGGCCTTGGCCATCGCCGCTGGCGCCTGGCGAGCGGGGCGGCCCTGGTGGATACGCCCTGCATCGTCGGAGACGTCATCGAGCTGCGCCGGGCGCTGAGCCATCCCCGGCTCGCGAGACCCGTGGCCTGGCTCGATGGCGTCGAGCTGGCGCCGCTCGTGGAGCTGCTCGGCGAGGCACCCGGCGAGGGGCTGACGATGCCGCAGCTCGTGGACACGTGGGCAAGGCAGGTGCCGCTCCGGCGGGGTGTTGCCATCATGGGCTGGCTCTACCGTCAGGGACTCCTCACGGAGGTCACCGCGAACGCACCCCGTTGAGCGCCGTGGTTGACAGCTGGGAGTCACGCCAGCGAGGAAGAGACCCATGATTACGCTCCCCGAAGGCGCGGCGATGAAGGAGTACCAGCGGTACATCCATGAGCTCGAGACGATGCATGGATGGCTGAAGGTGGACCTGGTGCACAACTGCTTCCTCATGGGCGAGGAGATGGGGGAGCTGTTCAAGGCGGTGCGCCGCTACAACAAGCTCTTCGACGAGGGGCAGACGACGCCCTCGGAGCAGGCCCGGGCGAACCTCGCGGAGGAGCTGGTGGACGTCTTCAACTACCTGCTGGCCATCTCCAACCGGGTGGGCGTGGACCTGGAGCAGGCGTTCCGGGAGAAGAACGAGAAGAACCAGCAGCGCACGTGGAGCTGAGGCTATTCCCGGCTGACCACGAGCACTTGACGGGCGCGCCCCGGGACCGAGCAATACAGCCGTAACACGTCCGGAGTCTCCAGGGGCTCCGCGAGGGACTGGCACCAGCGCAGCAGCTCGCGCAGGGAGTCCTCGTCCTCGAGCCGCCACCGCTCCTCGGTGGCGACGCCGTGGCGGAGGCGGGCGAGCGCCGAGGCGGAGAGTCCGGAGAGGGTGCCCGCCCGGGTGATGAAGTACAGGCGGCGCAGGAAGGGGCCCGTGCCGGGCTCACGCCGGAAGTGCCGGAAGGAGCCGCGCGCGAAGACGAACCGCTCGCCGTCCTGCTCGTGCACGGCCTCGCGGTCGAAGTGCCCGGAGCGGAAGAAGCGGGTCCGGTACTCCTGGGCGTCATAGTGCGCGGCATCCCCCGTGAACCAGGCCAGGTTCTCCTGGCGGCGGCGGAAGCCGTGGGCCAGGTCATTGAGGTTGCGCTTCACCTCCACCAGGGCGAGCACCTCCACGGGCTGCCCGGGGCGGAGCGGCTGACGGATGAGCAGTTGATCGAGCTCGGTCCGCGCGGCCCCGAGCCCGACGCCCGTGAGCACCCGGAGGCGCGCGGTGGCCCCGGTCCTCACCAGCTCGGGCACGATGTGGTGCCACGTCAGCGCGAGCGTCTGTTGTTCGAAGCTCCCACCCGTGCTGCTGGAGCGGCGCCCCTGGTTCAGCAAGAGCTCGGCGAGCTCGGTGTCCGCGCGCTCCAGCCCGAGGCGCGAGCGGAGCTGCTGCAATTCCTCACGTAACCGGAGCAGCTCCTGGCGCGGAGGGCTCGCCTGGGTAAGCAGGGTCTGCTCGTGCTGAAGCGCCCGCTGTCTGTCCTGGAAGTCCGTGAGCTTCCTTCGCAGGGCCGGCTGCGCTTCCGGCTCGGCCCGCGCCAGCGCGGCACTCAGCCCGGCAATGGCTTTTCCGGCCCTGGAGAGCTCCTCTTCCACCTGGAGAAGGCGCGCCGCATGGGGAGAGGCCTCGTCCGCGGCGGCGGCGTGACGGCAGGCCCGCTCCAGCGAGCGGAGCTCGGGATGGGCCCGCCGCAGGTCGCGGCTGCGGGCGCGCTGGACGAAGGCCGGGTCCAACGCCCAGAAGGGCAGCTGGTGGCTGAGCCAGTGACGGAAGCCCTCCAGGTCGAGGCCGCGCAGATCGACGGCCTGCTCAAGCAGGCGGACCAGCACGCGCTTTCCTCGGACGACGGAGAGGGGAGAGGAGGGATCGGAGGTCATGAGCGAGCAGCGACGCAGTCGGCATCAATGCTCCGCGGCCGCTGCATCAAAGCAACCGCGCGACAGGACGCCTGGCGACAGGGATCTGTTTTGTCCGCCAATGTTTTGTCTGCAAAGTTTTTGTCTGTAGATATCCTGAAGGTGGAGTTCAAGTGCTCGTTCGAGCAGCAGCCTGCCTGGGATGGCTGTCTTTCGCGCCGCTTGGAATGAGAGGATTTTGCTGTAGGGTGGATGCCCGTGGGTGCGCGGCTCCATGCGCATCGCAAATCCACACATCCAAAGAGACAACGAAATTTCATGATGAAGCTCTTCAGGGCGAAGACTTTGGCGGTCGGGCTGCGCATGTCGGCCATGACCACCTGTATGGGAGTGCTGACGGGCCTGGTGGCGGGGCTCCCGCTCTCGGCCCATGCGCAGGACACCCAGAACCGTTTGGTCATCACGAACGTGGAGGTGGATTCCGCCCAGGGCCAGATGTTCATCCATGGCCGCAATTTTGGCACCCTCACCGGTGTCGCGCCCACCGTTCACCTCATGGAGATCGGGGTGGACGTCAAGACCTACGGCCCCTACACCGTCGTCGTCGCGCTGCCTCCGGTGCTCCAGCGAGCCGGCTCCTACCTGCTGACGCTGTCGACTGGTCCCAACGTGGAGCAGAACGACTCCTTCGAGGTGACCCTGGGTGCGGTGGGTCCTCAGGGTCCCAAGGGAGACAAGGGAGACAAGGGCGATACGGGAGCGCAGGGACCGGTGGGCGCTACCGGAGCGCAGGGCGTGAAGGGCGACAAGGGTGATACGGGAGCACAGGGTCCGCAGGGTGCGCAGGGACCGGTGGGCGCTACCGGAGCGGAGGGGCCGCAGGGGCCGCAGGGCGTACCGGGATACACCGGAGCGCTGGCCTGCCGTGTCGTGGCCGGACCCGCGTCGAGCAGTTACGCCTACCCTGGCTCCTATGTCGGCTGTGGGTATGGAGAATCTCTGACGGGTGGCACGTGCTATTCGAACGCGTCTACCGTCGGAGCGGTTTCCAACGTGGGGTCGGTGGGCGGAGTTCTCTCCTACACGTGTACCTTGAGAGGGCCGGCGTCGACCACCGCGAGGGCCACTGCCGAGGCCATCTGCTGCAAGGTTCGCTGAGCATCAGGACCCTCCGCTGACCTCCTTGAAGCTTGCGCGGGGGTCGCTTCATCCAAGGGCCTGATGACCCCTCTCCTATGGGAGAAGGATTGGGGGAGGAACTTCATCCCCCGGAATGCAGGCCCGAGGAGTTCGCAGCGGCAGTCAGGCGGCCATGCGCTGGCCGCCGGAAGTCACGCTCACGGGGACGGTCTGGAGACGGACCGCTGTCGGGCTGAAGGCCATCGCGCGTGCCGCCCGGTACAGGATGTGGGTGGTGATCACGATCGAGCCCGCGAAACCGATGAGCGTGAAGAGCGCCCCGCCGTGGCGGATGTCGAGCAGCAGCGAGACGATGGTGAGGGCGTAGCCCAGGGCGTACACCGCGACGAGCTTGAGGGTATTGGGTGAGGTCGTCATGAGAAGTGCTCCATGCTGTGGGGGTCTCAACTGCACACTCACAGATGGAGCCACTTCTTGGTTGTGACGGGATGCGTCCCTACCAATGTGCGAATAGCGAAACGAGCAGGGCGGCCAGGGCCATGATGCCGATGACGGTGAGGGCGGCGGGAGTGCCCTGGAAGATGGAGCCGAAGTTCTCCGTGGCCTCGTGATGTCCGTGGGGCGTCCGCTCGACGATGGCCCGATCGATGAGCAGCACCGAGAGGCTGGCCGCGAGCCAGATGCCGACGGCGAGCCAGGGCACCGAGCGTAGCAGGTAGCCCAGCACGGCGGCCCCGGCGGCGATGGCATACGCGATGGCGTACGCCACGAGTGTCCGGGTGGTGAAGTACTGACTGGGGCGGCTGGTTCCGCGGACCACGGCGCACTCCTCTCCCCCTCGCCGTCGCAAACGTGGGGAGTCACCGGCAGGCGGGCAATCCCAGACGTGACGGAAGCACGGAAGCCGGGTCACGCATGGCCGCCTCCTGGGCGGGCGGCGGTTCATCCACGCGCTACCCGCCCGGAGGCCACCCGGGCGCTCGCGTCCGGAGCTACCGGCCGCAGCGACCCTCGGGACGGAAGGGCAGGGCCCACAGCTCGCGGCCGTGCGTCCCGTCATCCGCGGTGAAGAAGACGTCCCAGCCGGAGCGGATGAAGCCTCTCGGGCCCGAGCCCGTGGGCCCCGGTGCCACCTCCGTCAGGGGGCGTGTACGGCCGGGCGTGCCGTTGCTCACCCACGGCTCGCGACCCCTCCCCGCCGTCTCCGCGCTGAAGAAGAGCGTGTCGTGGATGGGGGCCAGGTCCGTGGGAGCCGAGCCCGCCGCCCCCGGCTCCAGGTCCTTGAAGAGGTGCGTGCCGCCCGACGTGCCATCGCTCACCCACAGCTCGCGTCCGCTCACCCCGTCGTCTGCGGCGAAGTAGAGCCTGCGGCCCAGCACCTTCAGCGAGCCTGGCCTGGAGTTTCCCGGACCCAGGTGGATGTCCTCGAGCAGCCGGGTGCCCCGCACCGTGCCATCGCTCACCCACAGCTCCTCGCCCGCCGGGTCTCCCTCCAGCCCGCTCCGGGCCCGCCCGGCGCTGAAGTAGAGCTTCCCGTTCAACGCCGTCAGGTCATGCGGGTAGGCTCCCGGGAAGAAGCGCAGCTCGCTCGCCCTCGTCCCCCGCGTCACCCACAGGCTGGCCTCGCCCTCGTCGTTGTCCACGAGGAAGAACAGCAGCTCACCGCCCACCGGCGTCATGCTGAAGACGACGTTGTCCTCGGGGGCCTCGAAGACGGGCCGGGCGCCCGGCACTCCCACGCTGCGCCACAGCTTCACCTCATCGCCCACGTTGGCGACGAAATAGAAGGCCGTCGGGGTGCGCGTCATGCGGCGCGGGCCGGACGAGCCGGGACTGTCCGGATCGAAGATGTCCGGGCCCGGGTCCAGGTCCTCCAACATGACGGTGCCTGCGGCCGTGCCGTCGCTCACCCACAGCTCGCGCCCGTTCACCCCATCGTCCGCGGCGAAGTAGACCCGCCCGTTGAACTCCACCAGTCCGCTCGGGCCGAGCTCCAACCCGGATGGGTGGATGTCTTTCACCAGAGAGGTGCCGGCGGTGGTGCCATCGCTCACCCACAGCTCGCGGCCGTGCACGCCGTCGTCCGCGGTGAAGAAGACCTTGCCGCCCGCCACGGTGAGCTCGTTGGGCTCGGCGCTGTCGAGTCCCGGGCGGATGTCCTTCACCAGGAAGGTGCCCGCGCCACCCGTGCCGCTGCTCACCCACAGCTCGCGGCCGCGCACGCCGTCATCCGCGGTGAAGAAGAGCCCGCTCTCTCCCCGCACCAGGTTCGCTGGCTCCGAGCCCGGCGCTCCCGGGTGGATGTCCGCCAGCAGGTGAGCCGTGGCCGTGCAGGGCTCCCAGGTGACGGCTGACTCCAACGTGGAAGGCTGTTCGTCCGCTGAGGGCTCTTCCTCGAGGGGACCGGCGCAGCCCGTGGCGAAGGCGAGCAGGGCCGGAAGCGCTCTCCAGTATCTCATCGTGTGCAGCTCCTGAGTGCGTGCGCGGTTGGCGCCGCGTGGGGCTGCAATGTGCGCACGAGGAGTTGGCTGCCTACCCGTGCACGGGGGCGAGCGGAGGTAGTGCATCGACAGTCATGCAGTTGGGCGCGCGACGCCTCTCGCTGGTGGGCACATGAGGCCGCGAAACGCCGAGCGGGCGGGTGAGCGCTCTCCCGGTGGCCCGTGGTATGGGACACCCATCTCCCCCACTGAGGGGGGATTCCACCGTGGAATGGAGTCCACATGAGACCGGCCTCTGTCGCGCAGCGGGCCATGACCGTAAGCCTCGCCCTCATCCTCATTTCCTGCAGCACGACGCGCTACTCGACCGTCGGGCCTACAGGCCCCGAGGACCTGGCCAGGTACGCGCTCATCATCAAGCCACAAGCGGATGGGCAGGTGACCCACGAGTGGGTCTCACTCAAGGACTTCGACATGGCGAAGCTCCAGCTCGCGATGCACCCAGTCACAATCAACCGCGATAGCGTGTGCGTCTCCACATCGGACTCGGAGTTGGAGGAGTACTGCGAGGGCCGGCGCCTTCAATGTGAGCAGGATTGTCTCACGAGCAGCAGGCCGTTCCTGGTGGATTGGCGCAAATACACCGACACCCAGGCACAACCATGGCGCGTGGCCAGGTACTCGTGGTGCCCGAAGAGCTGCCTGGACGCCAAAGTGGACTGCACGAAGAGGCGCGGCAAGTGGTACGAAGAGTATTCCCCCAGCTTCCAGGCGATAGCGCCTGCCATTGACTGGCTCGAGCAACACCATGCGGAACTCCTCGTGGGTACCGTCGTTGTCATCGCCGGTGTTGCCTTCACGGTCGTGGTCGTTGGCTCGGGAGGAGGGGCGCTTGCCCTGGCACCCCTGGTGTTATTCGCGGAGGCATCCAGGTGAAAATCTTCGAAACACTTGCGGACGCCGCGAGGTTCGCCGGTTCGCGCTGGCAGGCTGCGCTGGCGCAAGGCCGTGAGGACGAAAAGCGACTCTGGAGGTACGTGGGCGAAAGCAGGAACTTCGTTCACGTGACCGGGCAGATCTACCGCTTCGAGGATTATCTCGAGGGGCTTGCGACTGGAACTCCCTCCAGGAGAAGTCCGGCCTTGAATGCTGGCAAGGGTGCATTCTCGCGGTCAGCGGCCGAGATGCTCCTGGAGGTTCTCGAGGAAGTGCCCGAGCCCGAGCAGAAGCAGCATGTCCGCGTTCTCATCGCCCTGCTCGATTTCATCGCTGACACTGGCCAGCTCGATGAGGTCGAAGACTTCTTCATCCATCATCATCAGTATGCGCCCATCGCCGTGGCGCGGTTCACCAGCCGCGAGGAAGCGGAGAAATGGCTGAAGGGCACCGCGGAACCACCGAGCCCAGCCCACATCCTCATTGGAGATGACTATTATCGGTTCTGGTACATGCGCGAGGACTCCACCCGCGGCATGTCTCGTGAGTACGTCATTGAAGCGGCCATCGCGGCGCTCACCGCGAAGGGAATCCCACCGGGAGCGCCCTCCTTGCCCTCGAGAACGGAAGCGGAGGAATGGTTGAAGAGCCACCCCGCCAACCCCGAGGCCTTCGTGGTCATCGACGGGGAGCACTACCTGGCGGTGCACCACAAGAGGCTGAAGCTCCACACGCTCCACCATGTGGCGTCCGCCTTGAGCGAGTGGGAAGAGCACAAGAAGAAGGTTGCGCTCGAAGAATCCGAGGAATCAGGAGCCTCGCCAATGGAGGAAGGCGAGTAGCCCCCAGGAGAGGGACGACACATCCACCTCCTCTCGCGATCGCCATGAAGCGAGCCGCGGAGTCATCAGTCATCATCCCGGCGGACCCACCCGACGAACCCACCGTCCTCGTCCGCGTCACCGTGGACGGCTACGAGAAATTGGATAGAACCCTCAACATTGTCGTGATGGAGTGGTGTTGATATGGGGTTTGCTCTAAACGACATGACCGTCAGCGTGTACGCGCCTGCGCTCGAAGGCGATGATGGGCGCCCGCTTGCTATAGTTCATGGAATGGAGCGTGCGTTTCCTGGATTGCGCTTGCGGTGGACAACCTCGGAAAAGGACGACCTCATCGCAGTACCCCACCGCGATGCGTGGGTCGCGTCCGACAGGACAGACGGGGGGGTTCCGTTCCTTTGCAACGATGACGACGCCCACCCTGTGTCGATTTTTGGGCTCGAAAACCCGAACGGTCTTTCCGCGGAAGGCCCGCCGCATTTTGAAGTGCATGCGTCGCTGCCAGCGCATGGAGCCGGCCTTGCGGCGGCAGCGGATGTGCTGGCGGCCATAGGGGAAGGCGCACGTGCGTACTGGGGGCACGCCACGCCCTCCAAAGCGACCGTGGAGATTTCGCGGCAGACGACCGATCCGGTGCGTAAGCCAGGAGTTCCGCCACGAGGGCTACCAGCGCTCAGGTTCCCAGACTCCATCCTCGCGCCCGAGATTCCGCATCACCTCGGCTGGCTGAACTACTGGTCAGACGCCGCTGCACGGACCCTCGGCTTCCCGGACCCGGCCCGCGATGCGGAGCTGCTTTCGCGCGCCCGGCGTACTGCGACGGGCGGGTGGGTTGTCCGGCTCACCGATGCGCCGCTCGACCTGGACAACCCCGCCCACCTGGACGCGCTTGAACGGGCCTACGAGCGCTTCCCGGAGATCGGCGGGCGCTCCACCCCTTGAGGCTCGGCACGGCTCGCAGTGGCCGTGCTCAGGGCGCCGCCTTCTGGCTCACCGGGAAGATGGCGTACTTCAGCGCGTGAAGCGCTCCACGGAGCGGGGGCCGCT
>DASQMW010000308.1:0-18437 GCA_035645295.1 Archangium sp. | reverse complement strand
CTGGCCAGACGGGGTAGCGGAGCGGACGCACAGAAGGCTTGACGCAACCGGAACCGGACGGTATATCCCCCCTCGCTTTCGACGTCGCCGAGAGGCGGCGCCGGGGGCAATCAGGAGTCGAGAGACGCGGGAATAGCTCAGCGGTAGAGCATCGCCTTGCCAAGGCGAGGGTCGAGGGTTCAAATCCCTTTTCCCGCTCCATCTACTCCGGCCTGATGCGGGAATAGCTCAGTGGTAGAGCATCGCCTTGCCAAGGCGAGGGTCGAGGGTTCAAATCCCTTTTCCCGCTCCAGAAAAAAGGCTCCCTGGGTCACCAGGGGGCCTTTTTGTTTTTCCTCCAGCCCTCGCGCGTGCTCGGGCCCGTGGCGCTCGAGGCGTGGGTGCTCGCGCCCTGAGGCGGCGTGCCCGGCTCGCTGCCGCGAGAGGGGAGAGGCAGGAGCCCGTATGTTGGCCTGCCTCGCATCCCGCTTCCAGCCTGCTATATGAAGGCCGCCACATGATTCGCCACTTCCGTGAGCTGTACCAATACCGGGGGTTGCTTCTCAGCCTCGTGCAGCGCGAGCTGAAAGCACGCTACCGCGGTTCGGTCCTCGGGTTCCTCTGGACCTTCCTGAACCCGACCCTGCACATGCTGGTGTATGCCCTGCTCTTCACCGTGGTGATGCGGCAGAACATCCCGAATTACGCCTACTTCATGTTCGTGGGCCTGCTGCCATGGATCTGGTTCTCCAGTTCCGTGGGGGCCGGGGCGAGCACCATCAGCGACCGGCGGGATTTGATGACCAAGGTGCGCTTCCCGGCGCAGGTCCTGCCCTCCACGGTGGTGGCCACCAACCTCATCAACTACGTGCTCTCGCTGCCGCTGATGCTGGGGCTTGGTGCGTTCCACGGCGTATGGCCCACCTGGCACATCGTGCTCTTCCCGGTGGTGGTGGCCATCCAGCTCGTCTTCACCTTGGGGCTCGTCTACATCATCTCCGCCGTCAACGTGACGTTCCGGGACCTGCAGCACATCGTGCAGAACCTGCTCACGCTCGGGTTCTTCGCCACGCCCGTCCTGTACCAGGTCAGCAGCGTGGCGGACCCGAACACGCGGGCCCTGGTGACCCTGGCCAATCCCATGGCCATCCTCATCACCTCGTATCAGGCCATCTTCTATGAGCACCGGCTCCCGGATGGGCCGCCGCTGCTGGCGTTGGCCGTGGCCTCGGTGGCGCTGCTGTGGGGCGCCTCATGGCTCTTCGAGTCCCGCCGCGAGGATTTCGCGGAGTCCATCTAGTCTCCCCATGCCAGAATCAATGGACGCCATCGTCATTCGTGACGTCGTGAAGAGCTTCCGGAAGCGGACCATCCGGGGCGAGTACACGACGTTCAAGTCCGAGCTGTTGCGCTGGCTGCGCGGTCAGCGCGAGCCGGATGAGGCCCGCCTCATCACCGCGCTGCGCGGCATCAACCTCACCATCCCCAGGGGAAAGACCATGGGGATCCTCGGGCGCAACGGCTCGGGGAAGAGCACGCTGCTGAAGATCATCACCGGCATCTACGCGCCCACCACCGGCACCATGGAGATCAACGGCCGCATCTCCGCGTTGCTGGACCTGGGAGCCGGCTTCCACCCGGACTTCTCCGGGCGGGAGAACATCCTCATCAATGGCATCATCCTGGGCATGACCCGCGCCGAGGTGCGCGAGCGCATGGAGGCCATCATCGCCTTCAGCGAGCTGGGCGACTTCATCGACGAGCCGGTACGCACCTACTCCAGCGGCATGTACATGCGGCTGGCCTTCGCGGTGGCCACGCACGTCGATCCGGACATCCTCATCATCGATGAGATCCTCGCCGTGGGCGACGAGCACTTCAGCAAGAAGAGCCTCGCCAAGATGACGGAGTTCAAGAAGCAGGGGAAGACGATCGTCCTGGTGACGCACGACTTGAGCACGGTGGCCAACTGGTGCGACTGCGCCGCCTGGCTGGACGGCGGGCGCATCCGCGAGGTGGGCGAGCCGGAGAAGGTCATCCGTCACTACCAGCAGGCGCTGCGGCTGGCCGAGGCCCAGGGCACTCCGCTCATGGCCCCGGCCCTCAGTCCGGGCGGCGGGGCGCTCCCCGGGCTCCAGGATGCCGAGGCATCCGCCACCGAGAGCCCCGGGATGGAGGACGCGAGCGCCGGGCTGCCGGTGGAAATCCGCTCGGTGGACCTCCTGGCGCCCAAGGGCGAGACGGGCCCGGTGGTGGACACCGAGCAGGGGATGGAGGTGCGCATCGACTTCGCCACCCTGCGGCCCCTGTCGGATGCGGGCTTCGCGGTGGACATCCGGCGCGAAGACGGCACGCAGGTGTATGGGACGAACACCTTCCTCGAGTCGGTGCCGCTGCCCTCCCCACTGCCAGAGCAGGGCACGGTGCGCTTCATCATCGAGCGCATGGGCCTGTCCCCGGGCCGCTATCTGCTGCGGGTGTCGGCCCGCGCCTCCAACGGCACGGCGTACTCCAGCGCCCGCCAGCCAAGCATCTTCGAGGTGCGCTCGCCCATCGCGGGCGAGGGCCTGGTGCGCCCGCCTCACCGGTGGATCCTCGAGCCGGGGGTGGTGCCCCAGCGCAGCGCGGTTTCGTGAGATGGGCCGGGAGGAACGGGTGAATCGCCAGGCCAGGGGTGTGCGCCTGGGCGTGGTGCTGTTCCGCAACTCCCGCCGTGAGCTGTCGCGGCTGGTGGCCTCGTTGGGGCTCAACCGGCGCTCGCCGGGCGTGCCCCCGTTCGAGGTGATGTGGCTCGACAACTCGCCGGACGAGTCGCTGCGCGCGGTGCTGGCGGAGCTGGAGCCCGGGGCCGATTACCGGCCTTCTGGCGGCAACCTGGGTTTCGGCGTGGCGCACAACCAGTTGATGGCACGGGCCTTCGCCGAGCCCGGGGTGGCCCACTACGTGTGCGTCAACCCCGATGCGGTACTGCACCCGGACTGCGTCCGTGAGCTGGTGGCCGAGGCGGAGCGCCACGCGAGCACGGGCTTGGTGGAGGCCCGCATGTTCCCGGACGAGCACCCCAAGCCCTACCACCCCGTCACGCACGAGACGCCGTGGTGCTCGGGCTGCGTGCTGCTCATCACCCGCGGGCTGTACCAGGCCGAGCGGGGCTTCGACGAGCGCTTCTTCATGTACTGCGAGGACGTGGACCTGTCCTGGCGCGCCCGGGCGGCGGGCTTCTCCACGCACGTGGCACCCGCGGCGCTCGCCCACCACTACACGGTGACGCGCGAGGTGAGTCCCCGGCGCGAGCAGAGTGTGCGCCGCAGCGGCGCGCTGCTCGGCGCGAAGTATGGCGACGCGGCCTTCGCCACCTCCTGCCTGAAGCAGTACGCGGAACTGGGCGGGCCGCCGTTCCCCACGCCTGCCCTGGAGCGTCCCTCCCGCGCGCTCGCCCGGGTGGCGGACTTCTCCCACCACTTCGATTTCGCGAGGGGGCGCTGGTGAGACCGCCCGCAGCCGAGGAACGGGGGCCGCTGCACGCGTGGGTGCTCGAGCAGGTGGGGGCCGGGGCTCGCGTGCTGCTGCTCTCGCGCGACGAGGTGCTGGCCCAACGGTTGTTGGCCGCCGGATGTAGCGTGCTCGGCCCGGCAGACGCCTCGGCGCTGGACCGTCCACTGGTGGAGCGGCCGGGCGGGTTGGCACCTACCCATGTGGTGCTGTCCGGAGAGGGTGGCCCGCCGGGTTTCGAGGAGACGCTGCGGACCGTGGCCGCGGCCCTGCCGTCCGCGACGCTCCTGGTGGGCGTGCGCAACGCGGCCTCCTCGACGGCGCTCCTGGAGGTGCTCTCCGGCCACGCGCCCGCGCTACCCGGGGCCACCGAAGAGTCCTTGACGCGTTGCTTCTCCTCGCTCGGGCTGAAGGTGCTGGCGCGGCGCGCGGTGCCCTGCCAGCCCCGGACGACGCCACTCGCCGCCGGAACGGAGGCCGCTCTGAGGGGACTGCTCGCGCAGCTCTCCCCGGTCACCGGGGCCGACGTGCTGCTCTACGCGCTCGCCCCCTCCGGCGCTTGCGAGGAGGCTGCCTCGCAAGCCCTCGTCCCGGGGCTGCTCAGTGTGGTGCTGTGGGCCGGGGAGTCCCAGGCGCGCCCGCTGCTCGACGAGGCGCTCTTCTCGCTCGCGTGTCAAGAGCAGCAGCCGCTGGAGATCGTCCTCGTCACCCCCTTCCGGGACGAAGCCACGCGTGAGTTGCTGGAGCGCTACCAGTCCCTCGGGGTCTACACGTTCGAGCTCGTCGAGGCCGAGGCCCAGGCCGCCTTCGCCGAGGGCCTCCGCCGTGCCCGGGGTCAGTACCTGGCCTTCCTCGATGCGGCGTGCATCGTCTACCCGGACCATTACGTGAAGCTCGTTCAGGCGCTGCGCGACGGAGAGGCCGCCTGGGCGGTGTCCCGCGCGCGGCGGACGCCCATCGAGGGGGTGGAGCGGTTCGTGCCCTACAAGCGGCCATTGCCGCTCGGCGAGCACCTCGAGCCGGCGCAGCTTCACCGGGAACCGTCGCTGCTGTTCGCCCTGGTGGTGGAGCGCTCGCGGCTGGGACCGTTCCCGCTGGAGCAGGCCGCGCGGAGCGCTTTCGAGCTGCCCTTGCGCCTCGCGGCCTTCTTCGCGCCCACCTTCCTGGGCGGCATCGCCTCCTGCGAGCAGCGCTTCACCGGCCCCGAGACGCAAGGGCCAGCGGGACCTCCGCCGGAGCTGTGGATGCTCACCTCGCTGGGCACCGTGGAAGAGCGGGTGGAGCGGGCGCGGGCCGAGGGCGCGAGCGCCAAGGGCATGCGTCACCGCGTCATCGACGAGCTGAACCACCGCTTCCGCGAGCGGGTGCCGCGCCTGCACGGTGCGCTCAAGTCCCTGGCGGGGCGGCTGGTGCGGTGAGCCGCGCACGTCCCGTGAGGCGGGCGGCAGTGGTGTAAAGGTGACGGCGCGCGGGGGATGGACCCTTGAAGTCCCCTCTCTGGACGGGCTAGGTCCTGGTTCACGGGGAGGCGACGCCATGCAGTCGCCCCTCGCCATGGGAAGTGGCCGGACTTCTCCCTGAATCAGGCTTGGGTCCTTTCTCATGAACCTGCGAATCAGCGGCTTCTCTCACGGCCTCGCGAGAGTCTTCCTGGTGGGGCTGGCTGTGACGGTCCTCGCGTGCCGGACTCCCGACGAGCCCGGTGCTCCTCGGGAGGTGCGAGCCACCGCCACCGACGAGCTCATCACGGTGAGCTGGACCCCGCCCAAGCGCGAGGGCCGCCATCCCATCACGCGTTACATCGTCACGGCTTCACCCGGTGGAAGTGTCGCGGCCACGGAGGGCGCCACGAGCACCGTGGTGCGGGGAGCGCGGCGGGGCGTCGCGTATACCTTCACCGTGCGGGCCGCGAACGAGCAGAAGGAGGGGCCCGGGTCCGCGCCCTCGGCTCCGGTCTCTCTCTCGAAGCCGGTTCCTCCGGAGGTCGTGTCGCTGTCCAGGCAGAGCGGGCCGCGAGCGGGCTGTGTTCCCATCGCCTACGCCGTGCGGCAGGGGTCCGCACGGCGGGTGGACGTCCTGGTGGAGTTCGATGCCGGTGGGTCGGGGCGGTTCCAGCGCGCGACGCAGGCGGTGAGCGAGACCCACGAGGGGGTGATGGGCGTCACCAGTTCCCCCTCGCCGGAGGGCCAGTCCCACGTCTTCCTCTGGGATGCCGCGAGGGATCTGCCGGGTGTCCTCACCGAGGTCCGCTTGCGCCTCACCGCCTCGGTGGCGGGCAGGGCGGGGGCCTCCCGGACGGAGACGATCACCCTCGACAACCGGGGCCTGGGCGCGAGCCGGTGCGAGGTGGACTTCGCGGCCACGAAGAACACCTTCGGATACCGCGCCTACGAGGGCGTCTTCGAGGACTTCGATGGTGACGGGAAGCTGGATGCCGCCACGTTGAGCCCCTACGACTCCGTGGATGTCTTTCGCGGTCTGGGCAATGGGCTCTTCCAGCGGGGGATGACCCTGACTCCGGGTCCCGGGCACTCGGCCCTCGTCGCGGGCGACTTCAACGGCGACGGCCGGTTGGACCTCGCGAGCAGTGGAGCCTTCTCCCGCCATTTTCCGACCTGGTACACCGAGCCCGCGCTGAACGTGCTGCTGGGGAGGGGGGATGGCACCTTCCTGGCTCCGCTGAGCATGCCTCTCGAGGGGCTCCTCGTGGCGTCCATGACGACCGGAGACTTCAACAGGGATGGGTTCCTGGATCTCTCCACGGTGAGCAAGGCGGACCCGGCGCAGCCCCAGGGAACGAAGGTCAGCCTGTTCCTCGGCAAGGGGGATGGCACCTTCCAGCCGCCGGTGCACGTCCTCGAGGACCTCGTCGACTTCAAGCGGGTGAGGGCGGCATCCCTCGACGAGGACTGGAACCTGGATCTGGCCGTCCTCGATTCGCATGGCGGCGTGCGCGTGCTGCCCGGCAACGGGGATGGCACCTTCGGAAGCGCCAGCATCGTCCTGACCCACTCGTCCTTCTTCACGCTCGGGGACCTCGATGCGGATGGGAAGGTGGATCTCGTCTCGGTGAGCTCCAGCGCTCCGCTCGTCCAGGTGCTCCCGGGCAAGGGGGATGGGACGTTTCAGGCGCCCATCGGCCTTGGGCTCGACTCACCGGCCAGCCTCGCGGAGATCGCGGACCTGACAGGTGATGGAAGGCCCGACCTGCTCCTCACGGCCGTTTCCGGTCACCTCTCCGTGTTGCCAGGCAAGGGGGATGGCACCTTCGCGGCCGCCCGCACCTCATGGCATCAGGAAATGCCTATCCTGGTGAAGGTGGCGGACGTCGACGCGGATGGACGGCCGGATGTCGTCACGTTGGAGGGAGGCAGTTCCTTCGGAGCCTCGGGGATGAGTGTGCTGCGGGGCAGGGGCGATGGGACGCTCGAAGAGGCATTGCGCATGCAGCCGGGCACGCGCCCCGTGGCCCTGGTGACGGCGGACCTGGATGGTGATGGAGCGTTGGACGTCGTCTCCGCCAACCACGGCAGTCACGACGTGAGCGTGCTGCTGGGCTCCGGCAATGGGACCTTCCGGACCCTGGCCCCGGTGGGCGTGGGGATGCATCCCACGGCGCTGGTGGCGGCGGACGTGGACGGAGATGGCAGGCAGGATCTCGTCACCGCGCACGTGGGTGGCTCCTTGAACGTCCTGCGGGGGAACGGCGATGGCACCTTCCGCGAACCGTTCTTCCTGGGGGTGGACGCGGAGCCTGGGTCCCTGGTGGCGGCCGATCTCGACGCGGACGGGAAGCCGGAGCTCGTCACGGTGAACCGCTCCGCGAATGACGTGCGCGTGCTGCACAACAACGGCGATGGGACCTTCCAGGCCCCCAGGGCGTTCGCCGTGGGCGAAGCTCCCATGGCCCTCGTGGCGGGTGACGTCGATGCGGACGGAAAGGCCGACCTCGTGACCGCGAACCAGGGCAGCCGCGATGTGAGCGTGCTGCGGGGAAACGGGGATGGCACCTTCCAGGCCGTGAGCAACCAGGCCCTGCGCTCCCCTCCAGAGGTGCTCGTCCTGGACGATTTCGATCGGGATGGGAAGAAGGATCTCGTCGTGGGGCCCGCAGTGGATGGTGCCCTGGGGTCGGTGCTGCTCTTCCTGCACGGCGAGGGGGATGGCACCTTCACGGAGCGGTCCATCACCGCTTCCGAGACCCAGATCCTCCATGCGCTGGTGGCGGCGGACGTCGATGGAGATGGGGCCCTCGATCTCGTCGGCGCCAGAGGGCAGGGGATCGGCAGCGGGAATCCCCGGGATCCCCACTACTCGGCCCGCGGGAACAACGACGTGGCCGTGTGGCTGGGGAACGGGGATGGCTCGTTCCGGACGGTCCGCGCCTACGTCACGGGGCAGGACCCCCACGCCGTGAGCACGGGTGACTTCGACGGCGATGGCAGGCTGGACATCGTGGCCGCCAATGCCCTGAGCCATACGCTCAGCCTGCTGAGGGCCCGGTAGGTCCGCGTTCCTCCACGCCGCTCAGCAGCGAGGCGTCGTGGAGGAGCCGCTGGAAGAGCGCGGAGGCATCGAAGGCCTCGTGCACCTTCTGCCAGGCGCGCACGCGCACCGCGTGGAAGGAGCCGGGCCTTCGCACGAGCTCGTCCACCGCGCGCACCATGGCTTCTCCGTGGCGGACGAGGAATTCGTCCTCGGGCTCCACGTACCAGTCAGCGGGGAAGGCCGTGTCGGCGATGAGCAGCAGGCCCCGCGAGAGCGCCAGCATCGGCAGCGGATCGCTCCGGCCAAGGGGCTCGTGGGAGCCGTGGAGCAGCACGCCCGCTCCCTCCAGCCGCTCCAGGAGCGCCGAGGGAGCCAGTCCCCTGGGGAGCCGCTCGACCTCCGCCCGTTCGCGAATCCGCTCCAGCACGGGGAGGGCGGGCGAGGCCCATTCGGGGACGAGGATGCGGGTGCGTTGCAGCCGGGGGCCCTCGGAGAAGCGGTGCGTGTCCACGGGCAGCGGGAGCGTCTGCAGCCAGGGGAGCGAGGTGAGCCTGGAGGGCACGGCGGATTCCGGCCAGGTGAGCCAGCGCAACCCCGAGCCCTCCGGCCCCACCAGGGCCGACAGCCTCGCGAAGGCCTCGTCTCCCTCGAGCGGGAACGGGACGATGCCGATCTTCATCCCAGGAAGCCGTGCCACGACGCCCCGCTCGAGCCGCTGCGGCTCGAGGACGAGGCAGGCCTCCGCGCCCCAGGTGCGCGCCGCGTCCGCCGCCGCGGCCCCCTCGTCCTCGCCGAGGGCGAGGAACCGGAGCTCGGCCCACCCGGCCGTGCGCGGAACGTGTGGCTCGAACATGGGCCGCCCGAGGATGGCCACCTTCGTTCGTGCCGCTGACAGGAGGACCTTCATTCCAGCCTCCGGGTGAAGAACGCGCGCACGGACTGCTTGACGCCGGCGGGCACCAGCCGCTTCAAACCCTGGAGGCCCGCGCTCCGCTTGAGCCGCCGGTAGCGCTCGAGCAGCAGACGTTCCCCAGGACCCGCCTCCAGCGCGGCCTCCGTCACGTGCTGGACCTCGTCGAGCCAGTGCTCCTTGAGCGTCGCCACCGCCTCCAGCGCGGGGCGCAGATGATCGTTGCGCAGGCCCTCGTGCTGGAGCCGCCGCAGCTCGCCCTCCAGGAGCCCGATGCTGGCCTCCCAGTCCGGGAAGGCCCGGGCGGTGCGCAGGGCTCCGGCCCTCAGGCGCTCGAGGTACGCGGGCGAGGCCGAGAGCACCCGCAGGTAGTCCGTGAGTCTCCGCCGGTCATGCGGTGGGAACAGGAGCGAGTTCTCGCCGTGCACCATGTATTCGTCGGAGCCCGTCACGGTGTACGTGATGGCGGTGCCTCCCTGCGAGAACATCTCCAGGGGTGGGCCGAACATCCCCTCGACGCGTGACAGTTTGAGGAGGACGTCGTGGCGCTGGTACACCTCGCGGACGCGGTCGATGGGGATGCGCTCGTGGACCTGGACGGGGCGGCCTCCCACCACCGGCGACTGGCCACCTCCGCTCGAGGTGAGCCAGCCCACCTCGAAATCCACCCGGGGGTGGGCCTCCTCGAGCAGCGCGAAGGTCTCGGCCACGCCCTTGAATTCGATGCCCCAGGGCCCTTCCACGAGCACCCGGAGCGGGCCCGTGCGCGGGGCGGGGGCCTCGACGCAGGGGAAGTGCTCGCGGCTCAGCCCATTGCGCACATAGAGCACCTGCCCCCCTGGCTGGACGGTGTGGATGAAGTCGGCCAGCCACCGCGCCTCGGTGACGAAGAGCAGCGGCAGCGAGTAGGTGATGCGGTTGAGGTGCTTGAGGTGGGCCTCCGCGTGGAAGCGCGACTCGAGGCTCTGGTTCAGGTAGCCGTAGACGGCGCTGTCCACGCGCCACAGATCGAACCAGGAGAGCCACCAGGTGGCGAAGGCGAAGTCGAAGCGCTCCCGCGCCGCCTCCGTGAAGGACTGGAAGCGCAACTCCGGCAGCCGCGGGTGCCACGGCGCCGGGGACAGGCGCACCGGCCGGTGGGTGAGGAGCACCACCTCGTGGCCGAGCGCCTGCAACCGCCACGCGTATTCGATGATGACGTTGGCCCCACCCGAGATGTTGCCGACGTCGCCTGCCAGGAAGGCGATCTTCACGGCTTCTTCCCACCCGGGCGCTTCGCGGAGGGCGCTTCCACCGCGCCGCGCTCCGCCTCGAGCCGGGCCAGGCGGCGCTCCCACTCCTGGCGCCACAGGGCCTGGGTGCGCGCGCTCTCCTTCTGGTGCTCGTAGAGGGTGGCGAGCGACTCGAGGATGGCCTCGTTGAACTCCACCTGCCGGCGCAGCGCCTCGTTGATGAAGGGCTGGAAGGCGAGCCGGAAGGCCCGCTTGGCGAGCACCAGCACCGGGCCCACCACGGGACGGTGGGACGAGGGCGGGTCCGCGTAGCGTGTGTCCTTCTTGTTCCGGGGCGCCTGGAGGAGGGGCGGCCACTCCGGCGAGGTGGGGGCCCGCTCGGAGATTTCGAGCAGGTGCCGCACCTCGGCCAGCGTGGCGTCGGAGACGGGAGGCAGCCGGGTGGTCTCGGCGGCAATGGCCTCGGCGGTGGGCTCCCGGGTCAGTAGATCTTCAGCGCGCACGTGGGCCTCCGCGGGAGTCGAGGATGTGGGTGATGCGCCCGGTGGCCTCGTCCAACCGGCCGGCGTCCAGGGTGAGCAGCCGGTTGCCATACTCCGGCGCTCCGGCCGGACGCTCCGGGGAGAAGGTGACGCCCCACGCCCGCTCGCCGAGGCGAGGCACCGTGTCGCGGGCTACCTGCGTGTCCGCGCCGAGGAAGACGGCCGGCACGCCCGAGGTGCACACCGCCGTCTCCAGTGACGAGGAGCCCGGCAGCCCGGCGGCGGGCGCTCGCGGCAGGGGCAGGTCGGGGCTGAAGCGCCACACCTCGCTGGCTCCCCCGGAATCCACCTCGGGAGCGCTGGAGGTGAGCGGCGCGCCCGTGTGGAGTGCCAGCACGCGCGCCCGGGGCAGCCGCTCCATCAGGCGCCGGGTGAGGCGCGAGGCGGGTGCGTCCGGTGCCGCGAGGAGCCCGGGGCACACCAACTCCACCGTATATGGGGAGGGGGGAGGGGTGGGGCGCTTGGGAGGGGCCCCGAGCAGCGGGCGCAGGGCCTCGCGCACGGCGGCGGCGACGGTGTCCTGCTCGAGGCCGCGCAGCCGGGCGCGCTGGGCCTCCACCACCCGCGAGCGCAGGGCGGGCTGGCGCTCCAGCACCGCGAGCAGTTGCGCCACCTCGACGGGGTCTCCCGACAGCGTCGCCAGTCCCGCGCCGGCCATCGTCTCGGGCACGGCCGCCGCGCCGTAGGCCACCACCGGCACCCCCCGGTACATGGCCTCCAGCAGGGGCACGCCGAAGCCCTCGTGCTGGCTCATGGACAGGTACGCGGTGGCCACGGAGAAACAGGCGGAGAGCTGAGCCGCGCTCACCCGCCCCAGCAGCAGCACCCGCTCGGGGCCGAGCACGTCCCGCAGGCCGAGCAGCCACGCCCCGTAGGGCGAGTCGCGGTTGAGGTAGCCGGCCACCAGCAGGCGGCTGCGAGGTTGGTACAGCCGCTGGTAGGCGGTGAAGACGCGCAGCACGTCGTCCACGCGCTTGCTGGGCACCGCGCGGCCCACGAAGAGGATGTTGGCGCAGCCGTCGTCCAGCTCGGCGCGCAGGGTGGGCTCCGGCGCCACGTCGAAGCTCCGCCAGTCCACCGCGAAGGGCAGCACGGACACCGGCGCGAAGCCGCCCGCCACCAGCTCCTCGGCGCTGAAGCGCGAGTAGGCGAACGCGCACTCCATGTGCGGGCGCAGGGCGAGCAGCTCCTCCCGGGCCGCCACGCACCCGGCCGCCACCTTGCCCTCGAAACCCTCCAGCAGCCGGGCGGGCGTCACGTTGTGGTACACGAGCGCCTTGCGGCCAGGAGCGCGCCGGACGAGCGGGACGAGCCGCGACTCGTAGCTGTGGTGGATGAGCAGCACCGACTCCGCGTCCGCCTCGCGCGGGTAGTCCCGGGCCGGGCGCACCTGGGCGCGGCACTCCTCGTCCCACTGGTCCGCGTAGATCTCCGAGGCATGGCCCCAGCCGCGCAGCAGCTCGCGCAGGTAGCGGACCTGATTGCCCACCGCGTCTCCCCAGGCGAGCCGGGGGACGAGCTGGTGTACGGCGCGGGGCTTGTCTCTTCGCGGGTGGCTCAAGGCGCCTGCTCCCTTACAACCCGTACCCCGCGCCGCACAAGGCCGCTGGTGCGGCTGCCTTGACGGCGAGTTGGGGCTCCGCTACTCGGGGCTCTGGCTCGCTTTCCCGGCAGACCCCATGAACATCCTCGTCACAGGCGGTTGCGGCTTCATCGGTTCCAATCTCGTCCGGCTCCTGCGCCGCGAGCGGCCGGAGTGGAAGGTCGTCAACCTCGACGCACTCACGTACGCCGGCAACCTCGAGAACCTCATCGACCTCGAGGCCGACCGGGGCCACGTCTTCGTCCGCGGTGACATCTGCGACCGGGAGTTCGTCGGGAAGGTGATGCGTGAGCACGCCATCGACGCGGTGATGCACCTGGCCGCCGAGAGCCACGTGGATCGCTCCATCCTCGGCCCCGAGGTCTTCGTCCAGACGAACGTGCTCGGCACGCAGCGCCTGCTGGAGGCGTCGCGGCAGCAGGGCGTCAAGCGCTTCCTCATGGTGTCCACCGACGAGGTGTACGGCTCGCTGGGGCCCACCGGCGCCTTCACCGAGACCTCGCCCCTGCAGCCCTCCAGTCCGTACTCGGCCTCGAAGACGAGCTCGGATCTGCTCGCGCTGGCCTGGCACCACACCTTCGGCCTGGATGTGGTGGTGACGCGCTGCTCGAACAACTACGGCCGCTACCAGTTCCCGGAGAAGCTCATTCCGCTGATGGTGGTCAACGCGCTCCACGACAAGCCGCTGCCGGTGTACGGCGATGGGGCCAACGTGCGCGACTGGCTTCACGTGGAGGACCACTGCCGGGCGCTGCTGCTGGCGCTGGAGAAGGGCCGGGCCGGCGAGGTCTACAACATCGGCGGCGGTGCCGAGCGCAAGAACATCGAGATCGTCAAGGCCATCCTCGCGCTGGTGGGCAAGCCCGAGTCCCTCATCCGCTACGTGAAGGATCGGCCGGGGCATGATCGGCGCTACGCCATCGATCCCTCGAAGATCAAGGCCGGGCTGGGGTGGACGCCCGCGCATACCTTCGAGCAGGGCCTGGCGGAGACGGTGCGCTGGTACGTGGACAACCCGGATTGGTGGAAGCGCGTGATGAGTGGGGCCTACCGGGACTACTTCGACACGCAGTACCGCGCGCGTCTCCAGGTGGAGGGCTGAGCCGATGCGCATCCTGATCACGGGGGCGAACGGTCTCGTGGGCAGCCGGACGTGCCTCCTGCTCGCGCAGCAGGGGCACGAGGTGGTGGGGCTGGGGCGGGGCGAGCGCCGCGTCTCCGGGAGTTGGCGCTACCTCCCCTGCGAGCTCACGCGCGAGCAGGAGGTGTCCACCCTCTTCGCGGAGGCCTCCCCCGAGGCCGTCATCCACTGCGCCTCCATGACGGAGGTGGACGCGTGCGAGCGGGAGCCCGGGCTGGCCTTCGCCGCCAACGTGGAGGCCACGGCCTTCGTGGCCCGCGCCTCCCGCCGCGCCGGGGCGCACCTGGTGCACGTCTCCACGGATTACGTCTTCGACGGCGAGGCGGGCCCCTATGACGAGGAGGCCCTCCCCAATCCGCGGGGCGTGTACGCGCTCACCAAGCACATGGGCGAGCAGGCCGCGCGGGTGCTCGCGCCCGGCTGTGCCATCGCCCGGACGGCGGTGGTGTATGGCTGGCCCCCGGTGGCGGGGCGCTCCAACTTCGGGGCGTGGCTGGTGGGCGTGCTGGCGCAGGGCCAGCCCGTCCGGCTCTTCGAGGATCAGCTCGTCTCGCCCAGCTACGCGGAGAACGTGGCCGCCATGGTGGCCGAGCTGGGCCTGCGCCGGCTGGGCGGGGTGTGGAACACCTGCGGCGCCGAGGTGGTCAACCGGGTGGAGTTCGGCCGGGCCGTGTGCGAGGTCTTCGGTTTCGACGCGGGGCTCCTGGTACCGGTGCAGATGGCCGAGTTGAAGCTGCCCGCTCCTCGCCCCCTGCGCTCGGGGCTGCGCACGGACAAGGCCCGGCGGGAGCTGCACGCCCGGCCGTTGGCACTGGGTGAATCCCTCGCCCGCTTCCATGCGGACTGGCGGCGTGAGCGGGGTTGAGCGCCCACACCGGAGTGGACGGTTTCCGGTTTTTGACGCTTTCTCCCTGCTCTGCTACCTAGCAGCTTCTTCGAGCGTCCTCGCGGGGGGTTCCATGATTCCGTTCAACAAACCAGTCCACCTCGGTACTGAGCTCACGGCCATGGCCGAGGCCATCCTGAAGAACGGTCATGTCGCGGGAGGGGGGCCCTTCGGCAAGCGTTGCGAGGCGATGCTGGAGCAGATGCTCGGGCTGCGCACGCTGCTGGTGACGTCCTGTACGCATGCCCTGGAGATGGCCGCGCTGTTGCTGGAGGTAGGGCCCGGCGACGAGTTCATCGTGCCCTCGTACACCTTCGTCTCCACGGCCAATGCCTTCGTGCTGCGCGGGGCCAGGCCCGTCTTCGCGGACGTGGACGCCCAGGGCAACCTCGACCTGGCACACGTGGAGAAGCTGCTGGGGCCGCGCACCAAGGCCGTGCTGGTGGTCCACTACGCTGGCAACTCGTGTGACATGGAGGCCCTGCTGAAGCTGTGCGGCAAGGTTCCGGTGGTGGAGGACGCGGCGCAAGCCCTGGCGGCCAGCTTCGACGGGCGTCCGCTGGGCACCTTCGGCGTGTGCTCGGCCTTCAGCTTCCACGAGACGAAGAACATCGGCTGCGGCGAGGGCGGCGCGCTCACCCTGCGGGAGCCGAACCTCATCGACCGCGCCGAGTACATCCGCGACAAGGGCACCAACCGCCGCA
Source organism: Archangium sp. (assembly GCA_035645295.1). Classification (GTDB taxonomy): domain Bacteria; phylum Myxococcota; class Myxococcia; order Myxococcales; family Myxococcaceae; genus Archangium. The sequence goes on along the minus strand of DASQMW010000308.1, from coordinate 3,460 downwards.
AGTTCCAGAACGGCTTGGTGGACAAGTACACGTGGGTGGACGCCGGCTCCAGCTACGTGTTGTCGGATCTCAACGCGGCCTACCTGAGCACGCAGCTCGAGTCGCTCTCGCGCATCCAGGCCCGCCGCCGGGAGATCCACTCGGCCTACGCGGCGGCGCTCACCGAGCCGGTGGAGCGCATGGGCGGCTACGTCATCAAGGGCTCGCCCCGGAACACGGGCAACCAGCACCTGTTCGCCCTCGTCTTCCGCTCGCCCGAGCACCGCACGGGCTTCATCGCCCACATGCGCAAGCACGACATCATCGCTCCCTTCCACTACGTGGCCCTGCACCAGTCCCCCATGGGCGAGCGGTTCCATGACGGCTCCCGCCTGCCCGTCTCCGAGAGGCTGACCGGGTGCCTGGTGCGGCTGCCGCTGTTCTTCAACATGACCGACGCCGAGCTCTCCGAGGTCATCGGGCGCACGCAGGAGTTCCTCCGTGCCCTCTGAGGGTCTGCTGTCCGTCGTCATCCCGTGCTACCGCTCCCAGGCCTACCTGGAGAAGACGGTGGCGGAGTTGGTGGCGGTGCTCGAGCCCCAGGGTCCCTTCGAGATCATCCTCGTCAACGACGGCTCGCCGGATGACGTCCAGGAGGTCATCGACCGCCTGCACGCGAAGGATGCGCGCATCCGCTTCCTCGAGCTGGGCAGCAACCGTGGCCAGCACGCGGCGACGCTCAAGGGCTTCGCCATCGCGCGCGGCGATGCCGTCATCACGCTCGACGATGACGGGCAGAACCCGCCAGAGGCCGGATTGGCCGTGGCCCGGGCGCTGCGCGGCGGCCGCCATGACGTGGTGTACGGCCGCTTCCAGACCACGGTGCAGAGCCTGCCGCGCAGGCTCGCCTCGCGGCTCAACCTGTGGCTCTTCAAGCACACCATGGGCAACCGCACGGGGGTCCGGGTGACCAACGTGCGCGCGATCCGTGGAGACCTGGCGCGCAGGCTGGGGCAGGCCGAGCAGCTCTTCCCGTACATCGACTCGATGCTCTTTCGCGCCACCCGGCGGGTGGGCGAGGTGTCCGTGCCCCACCGGCGCCGCGATGCGGGCGAGTCCACGTACCGCGTCCGCGACCTGTTGCGGCTCTGGCTGTCCCATATGAGCACCCTGACGGTGCTTCCGCTGCAGCTCGCCACGTGGGGCTCGTTCTTCACGTCGGTGTTCGGCCTGTTGCTCGGAGTGGTGCAGGTCCTGCGCGCGCTGACGTTGAAGCAGGCCCCGGCGGGCTGGCTCTCGCTCTTCTGTGTGCTGACGTTCCTCTTCAGCCTCCTCTTCGCCTTCCTGGGCATCATCAGCACCTACCTGGGGCGGATGTATGTCTCGCTCAATGCCCGCGGTCAGGACTGGGTCCGCTCCTCGGGCGGGCTCGGCCCGTCCTCCAGTACCGGTGGAGACGAGCACACCTCGAGAAGTGGCTCGAACCGGGCTGCTTGAGGGGTTGCATTGCCCGGAGGGGCTACGCTGACGAGGGGGGTCTCATGTACGGAGTCCATGCGGCAGAGGCGCGGGGCGGTGAGGGGGATTCGGAATATGTCCTCACGGACGGCATCTTCCAGCCGCGCGTGCCAGTCCGGCACCGGGAGGACACGTATGATGAGCGTGGGTTCGCGCTCCTCCGCCAGATGCAGTCGAGGCACTTCTGGTACCTCGGCCGGCGCCGGTTCCTGTGGCACGTCCTGCAACGGCACCTCGGGCGGGTACCGGCGCGAAGCCCGGGGCCGCGGGCCATCGACCTGGGAGGCGGCGCGGGCGGTTGGGTGTCCTTCCTCGCGGAGCGGGGCGGCCGGGCGTTCGGGGAACTGGCCCTCGCCGATTCGTCACTTCGCGCGCTCGAGAGTGCCTCCGGGCTGCTTCCAGCTCCGGTCTCGCGCTATCAGGTGGATCTCCTGCGGCTCGGCTGGCGGGACCGTTGGGAGATCCTCTTCCTGTTGGATGTGCTGGAGCACATCCCCGAGGACAGGGCCGCGTTGCAGCAGGTCTTTCAGGCGATGGCACCGGGAGGGCTCGTCTTCCTCACCACCCCCGCACTCCAGCGCTTCTGGTCCTGGAACGATGCCGTGGTGGGTCACCAGCGCCGCTACGCCCGCGAGGACCTGGAACGGCTCGGGCGCGAGCTGGGCTTCCGGGTGCTGGACACGCGCTACTTCATGTTCCTGCTCAGCCCGCTGCTCGTCCTCGGCCGGCTGATGGGACAGCCAGACGTGTCCAAGCTGTCGCGGGACGAGCTCTGGGCGTTGGTGGAGCGCTCCCACCGTGTCCCCTCGCCCCCCGTGAACGCGCTGCTGCGGGCCGTCTTCAGTCTCGAGACGCCGCTGGGCCATCATGTTTCCTTTCCCTGGGGGACCTCGGTCCTGGCCGTGCTGCAAAAGCCGGAAGGGTCCTCGCCATGAAGCAGATGGCGGGATGGATGGAGTGGCTGGAGGGCTGGGCGTGTCTTCCGGTGCCGCCGGGGGGCTCGCGGCGTGAAGCCGCGGAGCGGCTCGTGCGCGACCTGGAGCGGCGGCGGGAGGCGGGCCAACTCGTCGAGGGCGAGGGAGGTGTGGTGGCCGTGCGCCGCGAGGCGTGGGACTGCGAGCGGCTGGGGCTCGAGGCGGGGAAGCTGGAGTTGCTCCTCGTGCGCTCCGAGCAGGGCGGCCGTGAGCTGTTGCTGAGAGCGGTGGAGAAGGCCCGTGAGCAGGGGCTCGTCCACCTGACCTGCCGTCTGGACAGCCGGGACTACACAGGGGCGGCGGCGCTCCAGGGGGCCGGCTTCTGCTTGAGGGACTTGCTGGTGACGCTGGCGGTGACGCGCCCGCCGGAGCCCTGGGAGTTCCCCGCCGGGGTGCGCCGCGCCACGCAGCAGGATGCGGAGCGGCTCGCGGAGCTCTCCGCCCGCTGCTTCAGCACGCCCGGCGACTCCTACAACCGCTATCTGAACGATCCCCACCTGCCGCGCGCCGGCGTGCGCGAGGTGTATGCGCACTGGGCGCGCACGTCCGTCGGCGGCCCGGCCGCGGACGTGACCTTCGTGGTGGAGGAGGGGGGCGAGCTGGCCGGCTTCCTGACGTTGGTGCTTCCCCGTGACGGCGTGGCGAAGGTGCCGCTCAACGCGGTGGATGCCCGCTGGCGCGGCCGTGGGCTGTACCGGGAGCTCGTCCGCGCTGGATTGGCCGAGTCCTGGCGGCATGGGGCGGAGCGCGTCGAGGTGGTCACCCAGCTCCAGCAACTCGCCGTCCAGCGGACGTGGTGGCGGTTGGGAGGCACCGCCCAGTCCTCCTCGATGACCTGGAGCCGGGGGGACTAAGTAGGTGGCCAAAAGTTCCCGACACGATCGTGTGGCCTCCGCACTACGTGCGAAACCACGCCAGGCCGGCCTCCCGGCCGCGCGCTGCACGAACTTGTCCAACAGTTGGACAAGTTTCTGAAGACCGAGCCCGGC
>DASQMW010000307.1:0-119471 GCA_035645295.1 Archangium sp. | reverse complement strand
TCGGGGCGACCGTCCGCCGCGTCCGGGAGGTCCTGGCGGTGGCGCGGAGCGTGGCGGCGAGCGCCGCGGTGGCGGGAGTGGTGGCGGTGAGCGCCGCCCGTCCGGCCCCATGGTGGTCGTGAAGCGCGCGTCGGGTGCCATCGAGACGCGCGGCCTGGCGGACGAGAAGCCCGCCGACGCGACGGCCACGTCCGAGGACACCACGGCCGCCGCCGAGGCCTCCGCCGCGACGCCGGCTCCCACGCCCGCGCCGCGTCCGGTGACGCCGACGCCCGCTCCTCCCAGCGCGCTGTACGAGGAGGTGCCCGAGTCCGTGTCCTTCGCCGAGATGTTCGAGGCGCAGGCCAAGGAGGGGGGCACGCCCGGCCGCCGGGGGGTGCGCGTGGGTGAGAAGGTCAAGGGCACCATCTTCCAGCTCGGCGCGGACACCGCGTTCGTGTCGCTGGAGGGGTCCGCCAAGAGCGAGGCGATGATCGAGCTTCGCGAGCTGAAGGACGACGAGGGCATCCTCCGCTTCGGCGTGGGTGACAGCCTGGAGGCCCACGTCATCGAGGTGGGCGCCAAGGGCATCCTCCTCAGCCGCGCGCTGGCCAAGGGCAGCGCGTCCATGGCCATGCTGGCCGAGGCCCGCGCTTCCGGCATGCCCGTCGAGGGCATGGTGCTGAGCGTGAACAAGGGGGGGGTGGAGGTCGCCATCGGCGACATCCGCGCCTTCTGCCCCATCAGCCAACTGGACCTGCGCTTCGTGGAGAAGCCGGACCAGTTCATCGGCGAGAAGCTCCAGTTCCGCGTCACCGAGGTCCGGGACCGCAACGTGGTGCTGTCGCGCCGGGCGCTCCTGGAAGAGGAGCAGCGGCGGCTGGCCACGGAGACGCGCAAGAACCTGTCCGAGGGCAAGGTCGTCAAGGGCAAGGTCTCCGGCGTGCGCGACTTCGGCGTGTTCGTCGACCTGGGCGGCGTGGAGGGCATGATTCCCGTCTCCGAGCTCTCGTACACGCGCGTCGGTCACCCCAGCGAGGTGGTCAACCCTGGTGACGAGGTGGAGGTGGAGATCCTCCGCATGGAGGCCGCGCAGCCCAACTCGTCCGACAAGGGCAAGCAGAAGGAGCGCATCACCCTGTCCATGCGCGCGCGCATGGAGGACCCCTTCAAGAAGGCGCTCTCGGAGATCAAGGAGGGCGACCGGCTCCAGGGCAAGGTCGTCCGGCTGCAGCCCTTCGGGGCCTTCGTGGAGCTGCGTCCGGGCGTGGATGGTCTGGTGCACATCTCCGCGCTGAGCGACCGTCGCATCGCGCACCCGCGCGACGTGGTGAAGGAAGGTGAGCTCATCTGGGTGGCGATCGAGAAGATCGACCCCAACGACAAGCGCATCGGCCTGCGCCGCATCTCCGAGGAGGAGGCCCAGCGTCCTCCCGAGGAGCGTCCGGCGGCCTCCGCCGCCAGCACCAGCGAGGCGCCGGCCCGTGCGCCGGCCGCGGCCCGTCCCCAGGTGGGGCAGGTCGTTGTGGGCAAGGTGGACCGCATCGAGCCCTACGGCGTCTTCCTCGCCTTCCCGGGCGGCAAGGGCCTGCTCCCCGCGAGTGAGACGGGGACCGAGCGGGGCACCGACCTGCGCAAGCACTACGCACTCGGTCAGGAGGTGAAGGTGGCCATTCTGGACATCGACGCTTCCGGGAAGATCCGTCTCTCCGTCACCGCCGCGCTGCGCGCGGAGGAGCGCGCTGAGGTGGAGGCCTGGCAGAAGACGCAGCAGCCGCAGGGGCAGGCCGCGGGCAAGAAGGGCTTCGGCACCTTTGCCGACCTGCTCAGCAAGATGCGCAAGTAACGCCCCTTTCTCTGGCGCTGATCACATTGAAGTGATCAGCGTCGAGAAAGGTGTTGACGCTCCAGGCGAGGGGCGGTACTAACCCCCTCGCCTCTCTCTGCCGCGGGGTGGAGCAGCCTGGTAGCTCGTCGGGCTCATAACCCGAAGGTCGCAGGTTCAAATCCTGCCCCCGCAACTCTTCAATCCTGAGACCCCGGCTTCCAACTCACTGGAAGCCGGGGTTTTCATTATTAGGGCCAGGTTGGGCGCCCCGGTGGCGCGGTAGTACTGCGAGCCGCCCTCACCCTCAGGGACTCAAACGAACGGGCGCAGGCAGCGGGCGAGCGTCTCATGGCCACGCGCCGGGTTCTTGGACAAGAGCCCGAGCAGGTCCCAGAACTGCTGCCGGATGACCTCGTCGCTGGGGAGGGGCATCTGTTGCCGCTGCTGACCAGCGGCGGCGAACTGGACGTTCAGGGTGGCCAAGCGGGCTTCTTCGGCCTTGCGCTTGGTGGCGAGTGCCTCGGTCCAGCCGACCTTGGCGACGCCCTCGGTCAGGTTGCGGACGCGGCGATCTGCATCACGGATCTGGCGCTCGGGGCTGGTAACTTTTCCATCCGTGTTCTGCGTGCGGAGCTGGGCCCTGCGCTTGCGCACCGCCTCCGTGAACTGGTGCAGGCGCTCGGGGGGGGGGGCACCAACCGCTGGATGGCACCCAGGAGCCCTGCGACGAGCTTCTTCTCGGAGATGGTGAGCTTGTTCGCGCAGATCACGTCGCCTCGGGACTTGTCGGCGTTGCAGCCGAGCTGGGCGTAGCGGACACCGGCCTTCACTTTCTGGCCGACGACGCCCATGCCGCCGTTGCAAGCGCCACAGCGGAGGAGCCCCGAAAACAAGTGCGTGAAGCGCCCGGTCGAGACCGGACGACCCTTGCCGGGCTTCGGGCCACGCCGCACCCGGTTCTGCACCGCGTCCCAGAGGTCCTTGGAGATGAGCGCCAGCCCGGGGACCTCGCGGATGACGTGCTCATGCGCAGGGCGAGCCACACGGCGACGGCTCTTCTGGCCCGGGCGCCGCACCCACTTGAACTGGTTCCACACCCACCGCCTCGAGTACCCGTAGACGCGACCGCCAGTCCAGAAGCCCGCGAGCGCACGACCCTCCAGTCCACGGTGCGTCTCGGCCTTGACCATCTGCAAGAACTGGTCGTTGCCCATGCCGAGGCTGGCGAAGAGCGTCCTCGCATGAGGAGCATCGCTGGAAGTCTGGGTCATCACGGCGATGACCGGAAGCCCGAGAGTGGCGACATCCTGGAAGACGATGCGACCCATGTCCCATACGAGGGCGCGTGCTGGCGTTCCGCGCCACCACCTCCGCAGAGGCCTGATCGAGCTCTGCCAACGGTAACTGGGCCGTTGACAACACTTCGGTGAACGACTAAATGACGCGCCCGCAATGCCAAACACATCCCGTGACAAACCTCGCGGGCTCAGTGAACTGGATGTTCTCGATGCCGTCTTTCGAGCGCTCGCCCACGCCTCTCGCAGGCACATCCTGCAGGTCATCCGCTTTCGCGGTGGACAGATGACCGCCGGCGAAATCGCTGATCGGTTCGCATGTAGCTGGCCGACGACGACAGGGCACCTGCGCAAGCTCGAGGAGGCTGGGCTCCTGCGCGTGGAGCCGCGAGGGCGAGAGCGCGTTTACATGCTCAACGCCGAACTCTTGTGCCAATGCCTCGACGGCTGGGTCCACTGGTTTCGTGATTCCACCCCAAACAAGGACGAACCCCATGATCAATGACAACAATCCCAAGAGCCCTCGCATCTCCATTGCCACGTACCGGGCCAAGCCAGGCCAGGAAGCCACGCTGGAGAAACTGGTCGCGCAACACATCCCGACGCTGCGCCGACTGGACCTCATCACCGAGCGCCCAGCCATTCTCTGCCGTGCCGAAGATGGAACGTTCATCGAGGTTTTTGAGTGGCGCTCTGCCGAGGCGGTGGACCGCGCGCATCACCACCCAGAGCTTGGCAAAATCTGGGAGGGCATGGGCACGATCGGTGACTTTCCGCCGCTGTCGACCATCGAGGAGTGCCAGGCACGCTTCCCGAACTTTTACCCCGTGACCCTGAAGTAAAAACCACTCGAGAAGCGAGGCAGCCACGAAACGCGCGTTCAAGATCGTCAGCGGAATTGTCGGTGGGCTGGCGGTGGTCTTCCTGATCGGCGGCTTCACGCTCCCGCTGAAGGTGGCAGTGGAACGCAGCACGTTCATTCGAGCAACGCCCGGGCAAATCTCCCCGTCAATTTCGAGCTTCAAGAACGGGTGGATTCACTGGGACCCATTCCGCGACAAGGGCAACCTGACGGTCAGCTACCACGGGCCCGACGAAGGCGTGGGGCTGAGGTGCGGTGGACGGGCGCCACCCCGCGCAGCTCCGGCTCCATACGGATGACGGAGGCGACGCTCGGCAAGCACATTGGCTATGCGCTGGACATGCCACAGAAGTTCTCGTCGCACGGGAAGCTCGTTCTCTCCGCGAGGGAAGACGGCACGATGGTTCGCTGGATCGACGAGTTCACTCTGCACGACAGCCTCGTGATGCGGTGGGTTGGTTTGCTTGTAGGCCCAGGCGTCAGCCGAACAATCGCCGGTTATCCGGCGCCTGTTGGGGAAGGGCCGAGCATGGTTGAACTCGACGACAGTCCGGAGCGCGATGCGGCCTCCCGACGGGTTGCCGAGAGGGCAGCGGCAAGCGGCAATCTTTGAAGTACCGACCGAGATGCTTCGATGCCGAACCTGCCCCGCCCAATGACTACGATCCCGCCCAAGCCACCCCAGCCGCCGAAGCCTCCGGCGCCGCCCAAGGCCCCGGTTCCGCCCAAGCCGCCAGTGCCACCGAAGCCGCCGCAGATTCCGGTCATCCGACCGACCTGACCATCCATTTCCAAAGACTCTCCATGTCCACGGGCGAGTCCGTGAACCACTCGTCGCCCAGCACCGAGAAGAACATCGACTTCCTGCGGCCCTGCTTGCCCACGAGGATCAACACCGTGTCCACCAGGCACTCGTCGTCGGTCAGGTCGAAGCCCCGGGCCAGGGGGCGCAGAGCTTGAAGGTCTTGGCGTCACCACCCTCGCCCTCGATGGCGGGCGGCACCTTGGCGACGTACTTCCGCGCCCTCTCCATGCGCAGCGAACGCGGCTCCGCCACGTGCTCGGCCCTGGTCCCGGGAGCCTTGTTCTTGTCGGGAGCCAGGTAAGCCGCGCGGACCTGATCGTGGGCGGGGCGTGCGACTCCACGTCGTCGTTCGCCGCGCCGGTCACGCTCTGCGGCGGGCTCGACCCGCTCTGGCAGAAGGGGTCCGAGTGGCCCTCGTTGTCGGAGGGGAAGGGGATCTTGGGGCTGGTCTGGATCATTGCGGTGTTACCTCTCGGATTGGTCACGTCGGTGACGTGGTGGTTGTGAAGGGTTCCCCAAGCGTTCTGCCTGGGCTGGGCCTGGACCGCGCTTCCGCGTGGCCATCCCAACGGCAAGATTGTGTCGCTGTCCGAAGGGCGTTCCGGGGGGCCAGCGGCAATCTTCCTGGAGAGGCACGAGTGCAGCGCCACGGTGGAGCTGCTCGAGCTGGCCGAGGGCAATCTTATGCGCAGAAAGAAGACGTTCGACGTGACCGACAGAGCCGCCATCGCTGGTGAGTGGGAGGGGGCCGGCCTTTCGCAGGGGGAATGGGCGAGGCAACATGGGATCTCCAGCCGCACCCTGCGCAACTACCTGCGCCGCTACCGGCCTGCTCGCCACTGGGATGCCGAACTCCAGGCTCTGGCGAGCCGCGCCATCGAGGCCCTGAACGCGATCATCAACGAGATGAGGGGTGAGGCGCCCAGGCCCGCAGGGCAAGGGCTCACAGAGCCCGTCCAGCACGGACGGAAGTTCAACTGGGACGACTGAGGGGGCATCGTCCACCCCGCTGGTCGAGGATGGCGGTGCAGAGTCGAGGGAAGATCGCCTCCAGCGGAACCCAGGTCTCAGAAAATGCGGCCTGCGCGCCCCCGCAACTTGGATCGGTCCGGTCATCCTCTCGGATGGCCGGGTCTTTGCTTTTCTGGGCTCCTGGCGCGTCCGTCCTTCACCCGCACACGAGCTCCAACTCATGCAGCGTGAAGGGTTCCGGGCGGGATCGTCGTGATGGCGCGGGTCGAACACGCCCAGCAACGTGCGCTACCCGGGGCGTTCATAGAGCTGTTCAGTAAGCAGGTCCCGGCGACCCGGCAGCGTCGGCGCCTTCGGTGGTAACGGAGCCACGGGCTTCATGGGTTGGGTAATGTTCGGCATCTTAACCGGAAGATTGTGTGCCGACGCCGGGGGTTGCGGGTGGGAGCGGCAGGCCGACGGCCGCGGCGGTCTCCAGCGTGCGCTTCGGAGTCGAGCAATGCTCGCGCAGGCCGCCGAGATCGAGCCGGCCGCGGCGCGCCATATGTAGCATGGCGCGCAGTGGATGGGTCTTGAGCTCGGCGGCATCGCCAGACAGCGCAACCAGACGCTCCAGGCACGAAGGGAGTAGCGCCTCGATCTCCGATAGCCACGCTGCGACCGCCCTGACCGCTGCGCTACCCTCGTCGCCGAGGCGCTCGAGCTCGCGCCGGGCCTTGCTGAAGTTCATCTCTGGCCATGCCCTGGCGAGGAGCACCGGCTCCTGCCAGGCGCGCTTGGTGTCCGCCCAGTGATCGCGGCGCGCCTTCACCGAGACCCGCTCGAAGCTCGGCACGATGAGCGCCGTAAGGCTGCCCCCATGGCAGACGCCAGTGTCGATGCAGTACACGAGATCTCGGTGGACGATGGGACCGTCCAAAACCACATGGTGCCCAACGACCACTGGCTTTGGCCCCTCGTAAAGCTCGTACCAGCGACGGTCGCCGAGCGAGGTGGTGAGCTCCCGCTCGCCAGCCGTCGTGCCCGACATCACGTCCTCCCGTTGTGTGGCGAGTGGCACTCCCGGCATCAATGCCGCGTGGACAACCGCGACGTCGTCCGTCTCGTACCAATACGGCAGGCCCGACATCCAGCCCACCGTCTCCCCATAGTCGTTGCCCAGCTGCAGCCGGGTAATCTCCTGCGAAAACGAGAACACCTTGCGAACGTGTTTGCGCTCGTGATTGCCCATGATGGCCACGGAGCCCGGCCGCTCGCGGAACAGGCGAACGACCTTGCCCGGCTCTGGCCCGCGGTCAACCAAATCGCCGACCGAGACCAGGACATCGTCGGCGGTGAGGGCCACGCGATCGCAGAGCTCGAGGAGCTCGTCGTGACAGCCGTGGATGTCTCCAATAATGATGTGGCGTGAGCCCATGACCTCTGTCCCTTCTCGAACTGCCAGGTAAGATACGGGCAAATGAGTGATGGACCCGGACGGATTTCCGGACAGGCGGGTTGGGGGTGGGGCGAGTACCTCGAGGCGCTCGTCGAGGAGTACGGCACGCTCGCCGCGGTGGCGTGGAAGCTCTTCGAGCAGGGCCGCGGTGATGAGGACGTGGGTTCTATCGAGCGCGCGCTGCGCCGCCTGCGAAGGCGAGGACAGCGCGACGGCGGCGTATGGGGGGATCGGCTCCTTGGCCGCTTCGGCATGCCGCGCCCCATCGAGGATCGCCTCTCGTGGATGGGCGTGTATCACAGCCTGTTCAACGATCTCTCTGTTGCCATCTGCAGCGACCAGCTGCGGCTGTGGGACTTTCCGCCGGTCTCCGCGTCCCCTGCGCGAGTGTGGCTCTACCTCGGTACGGCCAGCCTCGCGCTGCGTCGGCGGGACTTCGCCGCTGCGCGGGTTCATTACGAACGGGTTGCCGCAGCCTGTGCGGGTGGGCGTGTGCGCGACGAGGCACGTATCGAACACGCGCTGATGATTGCGTACCTCGAGAGCCGCACCGGGAGCGACGCCGCGCAGGTCGCAGCACTCGAGTTGACCGAGCGACTGGTCGCCAGCGCCACACTCTCGGCTGCGGATCGCGCTTGTTTCACGGCGCGACTCGTAGATTCGTGGGCCTTCCGCGATAACCACGCTGGCCGCGAGGCCGAGGCGATGGCGCGATACCGCTCGCTACCACTCGACGATGTACACCCGTTCGCCAGCTACCGCCGCGAGGCGGGCCTGGCGTACGGTTGGCTGCGCGCCGGCGATCGCAATGCTGCACGTCGCCATGCGCACGCCGCCTGCGACCATGCTGGCGACAGCGGCTACGCTCGGCTGCGCGTCATGGGGTTGATCCTTTGTGCGCGCACGGAGGATGCACCCGCTGCGCGCACCTTCCTCGCGCGTGCGCGGAGTGTCGCCGCGCGTCTCGGCGACGAGGAGCTCGCGGGCCGCGTCGAACGGGCTGCGGCACAGCTCGGACTGGGGTGACATCGGCCATCAGCGCTCGGCGGCGTCGCTGATGCGAGGTGGAATATGACCGCGAGGTGGGCCGGTCCAGAGCACGCGGAGCTTGAACTCGACGGTGGTCGCAAGTCCCTACAGCGAGCAGGCCTCCGCAACTTGGCTCGGCCCGGTCATCCTCTCGGAGGGCCGGGCCGGTGTGTTTTCAGCCTCCTGCCTCTCTCGCGTCCGAAGTGCACGGAGGTGATGCGGTCGCCGGGCCTCCTGCTCGTCCCTCGTGCGGGCCAGGGGCTTCGCTCGCACCTCGCGGGCACAACCCGCTGCACGGTCCATCTTCCCGGGGTGGGCAACGCGCGCGTGAGAGGACTCTTCCTTCTTTCGCGGCACGCCCGGAGAGGAGGAGCGCACCATGGACACTGAAGCCACGCACGTCCTGCTGGTGGGAGGCACGGGCAGATTCGGCCGGAGGCTCGCGTCGGCGCTGCTCTCCAGGCCCGGCATCCACCTCCATGTCCTGGTGCGCCGGGGAAGTCGGCGCGAGTCGCTGGCCGGGCTCGCGGACCAGGGGGTGACGCTCGTCGAGGGCTCGCTGGATGATGTCCGCTCGCTCGACTCGGCGGTGGAGGGGGTGGACGCCATCGTCTCCGCGGTGCACGGGGGCCCGAAGGTGCTGCTGGACGGGCAGCTGCGGCTGCTGGACGCGGCGCGGCGGCACGGCGTCATGCGCTTCATCCCCTCGAACTACTTGCCGGACTTCTTCCAGTTCGCCGGCGGCGAGGACGCGTTGTGGAACTTGCACCGGCGCGTGGCGGAGGCCGTGGAGCGCAGCGGCGTGCGACACACCATCCTCCTGTGCGGCGGCTTCATGGAGGTGGCGTTGTCGCCGGTGGCGCACGTGTTCGACCTGGAGCGCGGCCTCGTGGCGTACTGGGGCACCGGCGACGAGCCCTTCGACGTCACCGCCATGCGCGATGCGGCCCACTGGGTGGCGGAGGCGGTGGTGGACCGCCGCGCGGAGAACCGGCGCCTGGAGCTCGTGGGGGACGTGGTGACGGTGAATGAAGTCGCGCGGCTCTACCAGGCGCTCACCGGACGCCCGCTCCAGCGCATCCACCGGGGGTCCGTGGAGGAACTGCGCCGCCACCTCGCACTCGTGGAGGGCACCTCCCGCGCGTCACGCGACGGTGTCATGCTGCCGCACCTCCTCATGCAGCTCGCGGGGAAGGGGAGGTTGCTCCACGCGGCCAACGCCGAGTTCCCACGCCTCCACCCCATGACGGTGCGCGAGTACCTCGAGGTGACGCTGCGGCCGATGATGGCGGCGCGCATGGAGACCGCGGACCCCGCGCATCCGTGAGCGGCGCGGCTCAGCGCCCCTCGGCTGGAGGCCGTTGCGTCCCCTCGTCCCGGGTGCCGTCTCCACGGTGCCGCAGCAGGCGGGATGGAGCAGAATCAAGCCAGAGCCGGCCCGCACCGGACCCACGGCACTTCGCAACCACCGCATTTTTCCTCCGGCTCAGCGATTTGACCCGTCACGACCACAGAATTATGCGATGCATCGGGAAAAAATGGCCTTGTCGCCTTTTAACCTACATTGGTAAGGGCACTAATCTCTCCCCCAGGTGACAGCTCGTCACCTGGGGGTCACCCAGACGAGACCAAGCGTTCCGGCGGTGGTGCTGGAACATCGTCCCGGGTCACAAGGTGACTCCCAGTCATCCGTTGTAAACAGGGAGTTCCCCCACGTGAGAAGGTTGGTTGCCACGCTGTCTGGCCTGTCGCTGGTGTTGTCCGGTACCAGCGCTGTTGCCCGGACGTTGCCGAACTACGATGCATTGCAGGACGCGAAGCCCGCGGGTCGAGTCGCCGCCGGCTTCAAGCCCGTGAACTCCGTCACGGGCGCGCGCGTCTCACACCGTGACGCGCTCACCGGCTCGCCCACGTTCATCTGGGTGAACAAGGACGCGGAACAGACGAAGCTGCGCGCCCAGTTCGCGAGCATGGCTCCGGAGCAGGCCGCTCTGGCGCAGGCTGCGAATCACGCGCCCCTCTTGGGGCTGACCTCCTTCGAGGCCGCGGGCGCCAGGGTCGTCTCGGTCGACCAGAACGGCCAGGGCGTCAAGATCGTGAAGATGGCGCAGGAGTCCGGCGGCATCGAGGTCTTCCGCCAGAACCTCAACCTGCTGCTCAACCGTAACAACGAGCTGGTGGCCATCTCCGGCGCGCTGTCCAACCAGGTCTCGACCACCAACCCCGAGGCGCGCCTGCGCTTCCAGCTCCCGGCCACCGAGGCCATCTCGGTGGCGTACAAGGACCTGACCGGCAACGTGCTGGACGCGAGCCTGCTGACGAAGACGAACGTCAAGCAGGAGACGGGGCCCTACGCGCACTACGCGCTCGCCACCTACGCCCGCCCGCTGGAGCAGGGACTGGTCATCCCGGCCCGCGTCAAGCAGGTGCTCTATCCGCTGCCCACCGCGCTCGTGCCCGCGTACTACGTGGAGCTCAACACCGGCGCCGCGGACAGCAAGGACTCGGACTACTACTCCTACGTCGTGTCAGCGGTGGACGGCACCCTGCTGATGCGCAACAACCTGACGTCGCACGCGGAGTTCAGCTACCGCGTCTTCGCGGAGCCCACGCCCCCGTACACCCCGTACGATGGTCCCGCGGGCACCGACGCCACCCCGCACCCCACGGGCAACCCGGACGGCTACCGCCCGCAGTACGTGCGGCCGGCGCTCATCACCCTGCAGAACGCTCCCTTCAGTAAGAATGACCCCTGGCTCCCGGATAACGCCACGGTGACCAGCGGCAACAACGTGGACGCGTACGCGGACCTCGTCGCCCCGGACGGCTTCCAGGAGGGCGACCTTCGCCCCACCACCACCACCACGCGCGCGTTCGACCGGGAGATGCTGTTCGACATCGCCCCGAACGCCAACCCGGAGCAGATCGCCGCGGCCACCACGAGCCTGTTCTACATGAACAACTGGCTCCACGACTGGTACTACGACGCAGGCTTCAACGAGGCCTCGGGCAACGCGCAGAACAACAACTTCGGTCGCGGTGGCCTGGGCAATGATGCCATCCGCGCGCAGGCGCAGGACTACAGCGGCATCAACAACGCCAACATGTCCACGCCGGCGGACGGTGCGCCCCCGCGCATGCAGATGTACATCTTCTCCGGCCCGCGCAACGCGCGCCTGACGGTGAAACCGCCTGCGAGCATCGCCGGTGACTACAAGACGGGTGTCGCCGCGGGCTTCGGTCCGCAGACGTTCGACGTCACCGGCGACGTGGTGGCGGCCCTGGATGCGGCCAACCCCACGGGCCCGTCGACCACCGACGGCTGCACCGCGCTCACCAACGCGGCCGAGGTCGCCGGGAAGATCGCCCTGATCGACCGCGGCACGTGTGGCTTCGTCGTGAAGATGGAGAACGCGCAGACGGCGGGCGCCATCGGCGTCATCATCGCCGACAACGCGCCGGGCTTCGTCACCGACATGGGCGGCACGGCCACCAACATCACCATCCCCTCGCTGCGCCTCACCCAGGCGGACGGCAACCGGGTGCGCGCCGCGCTCGCGCAGGGCGTCAACGCGCAGATGTTCCGCGGGCCGACCACCAATCTGGACGGCACGGTGGACAACGCCATCGTGGCCCACGAGTGGGGGCACTACATCAGCAACCGCCTCATCGCGAACTCGGCCGGTCTGGTCAACAACCAGGGCCGCGCGATGGGTGAGGGCTGGTCGGACTTCCACGCGCTGCTGATGATGGTGCGAGAGGGGGACATCAACGTCCAATCCAACGCGAACTGGATGGGCGTCTACGCCATGGCCGAGTACGCCACGCGTGGCATCTCGCCGGACGCGGCGTTCTTCGGCATCCGCCGTGGCGCCTACTCGGTGGACGAAACCAAGAACGCGCTGCGCTTCCGCCACATCATGGACGGCGTGCCCCTGCCGGACACCACCCCGTTCGTTCCGGGTGGCGCCAACTCGCAGGTCCACAACTCCGGTGAAGTCTGGGCCTCCACGCTGTGGGAGTGCTACGTGGCGCTCCTCCGGGAGCATCCGTTCCAGGAGGCGCAGAAACGGATGAAGCAATACCTCGTCAACGGGTACAAGCTGACGCCCCCGGCGCCTACCTTCCTGGAGGCCCGTGACGCCATCCTCGCGGCGGCCTACGCCAGCAGCTCTGACGACTTTCAGCGCCTCTGGGCGGCCTTCGCCCGGCGCGGCATGGGCGTGGGCGCGGTGGCTCCGGCCCGCTTCTCCACCAACCACGCGGGCGTGGTGGAGAGCTACAAGACGGGCGTGGACGTGGTGCTCGTCTCCGCGTCCTTCGAGGACACGGGCTCGGGCGACAAGGACGGCATCCTGGACAACGGTGAGACGGGCAATATCGCCATCACCGTGTCCAACACGGGCTCTGCCCCGGCGAAGTTGACCAGCGCCACCGTGGTGTCCACCACCCCGGGCGTGACGGTGCTCAACCGCGGCACGGTCACCTTCCCTGAAATCCCGGTCGGCGGCACCGTGAAGGCGTCCGTGCCGGTGTCCCTCACCGGTGCCAGCCTGGCCCAGCGCGTGGACTTCATCATCGCCATCCGTGACGACGGTCAGGCGCTGCCGGGCGACAAGGCGGGGGCGTTGGCCTTCAAGGTCCACTACGACGAGAAGCCGCTGGCCACCACCACGGAGACGGTGGAGGCTTCGGACAAGAACCTGCCCTGGACTCCGTCCTTCGACCCGGCGCTCGCGGTTGACGTCTTCGAACCCGTCGAGTTCCCGGACCTCAACCGGGCCTTGTTTGGTCCGAGCCTGAGCGCCGCGAGCGACATCCGCCTCATGACCCCCGAACTCCAGGTGGACACCACCCAGCCGTTCTCGCTCACCTTCAGCCACTCCTATGACTTCGAGGCTGACTTCTTCGGCACCAACTACGACGGTGCCGTCATCGAGCTCTCCGAAAACGATGGCCAGACGTGGGTCGACATCGGCGAGTCCGCCTACAACGGCGTCCTCGCCAAGTACGACGGCAACCTGAACCCGCTGGCCGGCCGCCGCGCCTTCGTGCGCACCACGCCGGGCTTCCCCGCGTTCACCTCCACCACGCTGAACCTGGGGAACACCTACGCGGGCAAGACGGTGAGGATCCGGTTCCGCATCGGCACCGACAACTCCGTCGCCTTCACGGGCTGGGTGCTGGACAATCTGTCTTTCTCCGGCATCACCAACCGTCCGTTCACGAAGATCTGCGCGGACAACGGCCAGTGCGACAACAGCGCGCCGGTGGTCAACGCGGGCCCTGACCTGACGGTCGACGAGCGCGCACAGGTCTCGCTGAAAGGGACTGCCTACGATGTGGACGGCAACGCGCTCACCTACGAGTGGACGCGGGTGTCCGGCCCGCTGGGGGTGACCCTCACCGGTGCCGACACGCTCACGCCGTCCTTCACGGCGCCCGAGGTGACGGCCAACGCCACCCTGGTGCTCCGCCTGACGGTCCGCGATGGGACGGGCCCCGGCTCCGCCTCCGCCTCCGACACGGTCTCCATCAACATCCGGCAGGTCAACCGCGCTCCCACGGTGAACGCGGGCCCCGCCGCCACCGTGGACGAGCGGAGCACCGTCACGCTGTCTGCCTCCGCGAGTGACCCGGACAACACGCCGCTCACGTACCTCTGGACGCAGGTGTCCGGTACGCCGGTGGGGCTGCGCGACTACACCAAGGCTACCGCCACCTTCATTGCTCCGGAGGTCGCGCTCGACGAGACGCTGACCTTCCGCGTGACGGTGAGTGACGGCCAGGCCAGCGCCGATGCCACGGTCGCCATCACCATCCGGCAGGTCAACCGCGCTCCCACGGTGAACGCGGGCCTCGACGCCATCGTGGACGAGCGGAGCACCGCCACGCTGTCTGCCTCCGCGAGTGACTCGGATGGCACGCCGCTCACGTACCTCTGGACGCAGGTGTCCGGTACGCCGGTGGTGCTGCGCAACCCCACCCAGGCCACCGCCATCTTCGACACTCCGGAGGTCGCACTCACCGAGACGCTGACCTTCAGCGTGACGGTGAGTGACGGCGAGGCCAGCACCAGCGACACGGTGGACGTGTTGGTCCGCAACGTGAACCGCGCTCCGATGGTGATGGCTTCTTCGGTGTCTGTCGACGAGCGCAGCACCGCCACCCTCATGGCCACCGGCTCGGACGCAGACGGTGACCCGCTGACGTACAGCTGGACGCAGCTCACCGGCGACGCGGTGGTGCTCTCGGGCGCTGACTCCGCGACGGCCACCTTCTCCACGGCGGAGGTGCCCAGCGACGCCGTGCTCACCTTCCGCGTGACGGTGAACGACGGCACGGCCACGGCCACCCAGGACGTGGTGGTGAACGTGCGCAATGTCAACCGCGCTCCCACGGTGAACGCGGGTGCGGATGGTGCGGCGAACGAGGGCACGACGGTGACGCTGAGCGGCTCCGCGAGCGACGCGGACGGCGACGCGCTGACCTACCACTGGGTGCAGGTGTCCGGCACCCCCGTGGCGCTGTCCAATGGCAACGCGGCAGTAGCCACCTTCACGGCGCCGAAGACGGTCGCTGGTGAGACGCTCTCCTTCGTCCTGACGGTGAGCGACGGCAAGGGGACGGTCAGCGACACGGTGAGTGTGTCGGTGAGCCCGGCCAACACCGCCCCCGTGGCGAATGCCCGCATCCTGCTCTCTGGCAACCAGACGGCGATGACCCTCGACGGTACGGCCTCCATCGACCCGGATGGTGACGCCCTCACCTACAAGTGGGAGCAGACGGGTGGCCCGACCGTCGCGCTGAACAACGCCACCCAGGCGGTGCTGAACGTGGATGTGCCCGAGTTCAATGGCGAGAGCGCCACGTTCAGCTTCAAGCTGACCGTGACGGACGCCAGAGGTGGCTCGCACTCCGTCACCGTGGAGACCTCGGCCAAGCCGGATCGTGGCGGTGGCTGCTCCTCCACGGGCGCGGGCGCTCCGGTCGGCATGCTCGGCCTGGCGCTCCTCAGCCTGCTGCGCCGTCGTCGCAACACGCTGAACTAAGGCGTGAGACGCCTCCTCCGCCCCTCGGGGTGGAGGAGGGTGCCACCAGGCCCGCACAGCTGAAGGGTCCGGGTCCGGTGGTTCGAACCTGAGCTGTGGAAATCTCTGGCGGCCGGTTCCCTGCTTCGAGGGGGCCGGCCGTCAGCTTTTTTCTGCGGGCTGCATGCACCGACGGCGGTCAGAGTGGCCGCACGTGCTCCGCGATGCGCCCCGTGGCGATGAGCTCCAGCAGCTCGTCGCCCATCCGCTCGCTCTCGACGACCACCTGGTTCCAGGCGCGGATGCGCTTCGTGTCCGTGAGCCGCTCGAAGTCGATGCGGTCCGGAATCTTCCCTCCGGGCAGGCGGGAGACCAGCTCGGGGGAGGGGGCCACCAGCAGGGCCCTGCGGAAGTTCGCTGGACGTGCGCGCCGCCAGCGCAGGGACTTGTCGAACCAACCCGGCACCACGTACGAGTAGAAGTGCGGATAGAGCACCAGTCCTTCACCTGGGCCGAAGTCCAGGTCGAGGTGGTAGTCGAGCATGCCGCCATCCCGGTACACACCCGGTCGCGCGCTCGGAATCCGCACGCCGCTGAGCACCATGGGAATGGAGCCCGAGGCCAGCAGCGCCGGGCGCAGGTTCTCCCGCGTCAACGGCAGGTGCACGGAGGGCAAATCCTTCAGCCCGGCGAACGGGCTGCTGTCGCCCGCGGTGTGGAAGATGACGCGCTCCATGTGCATGCCGAGCGTCCGCCGGCTGACGAGGTTTCCCATCGCGCACAGCGCCAGCCCCAGCATCTGGATGCGTGGGTGCTCCATGCTCACCGGCCCGCGGCACAGCGCCGTCACGACGTGCAGCCGCGCCCACGGGTGATTCAATATCTGCGCCTCGCCCTCGTCTCCCAGCAGCGCGTCCAGGATGCGCGTGCTCGTCTCGCTCACCATCGACGGTGGGGGCTTCGCGGGGTAGCGCTGATCGATATACGCCGCCTCGAACCGGTGCAGCGCCGCCACCGGGTCCGCCTGCGCGACGCACGCCAACCGCCAGCTTCCGATGGACGAGCCAATCAGGTGCAGCGGCCGCGTCCGGCCCTTGAAGAGTCCGGCGAAGAGCGCGCGGTCCAGGCCGGCCAGCACCAGCCACTTCGGGCCACCCGAGGCCCCGGGAACGACGTCCACGTCATCGCCACGCAAGCCCCGCTCGCGAATCAACCGCAGCGCGTCGGGGCCGGCCAGGAGGGTCAGGTTCGAAGCCATATGGGGGCGGTAAGCTAGCAGGCGCTGACCGGTCATGGGGCTCCTCACACACACCGCACGCCCCTGCTTGCGACAGCCCGAGCGCCGCTGCTGTAGTGCGCGGCACCCCATGAAGAAGCCCACCCCCTCCGGCAGCTCCTCTCCGGACCTGAGCCGCCGCGCCTTCATCGGCGGCACGGCCGCGGCCACCGCCCTCGCCACGTGGGACTCCCACGCGCAGGCCGGTGCCGCGGCTCCTGTCACCCGCGCCGCCGGCCCCGCGCCTTCCTCCGGGCCCTTCGAGCTGGAGGAAGCCACCGTCGCCTTCCTCCAGGCCGGGATGAAGTCCGGCAAGCACACCGCGCAGGGACTCACGGAGCATTACCTCGCGCGCATCCACGCGCTGGACCGCAAGGGCGACCTCCCGCTGCTGTCCGTCATCGAGCTCAACCCGGATGCGCTCGCCATCGCCGCCGCGCTCGACAAGGAGCGCAAGGGGAAGGGGCCGCGCGGGCCGATGCACGGCATCCCCGTGCTCATCAAGGACAACATCGCCACCGCGGACCGCATGCAGACCACCGCGGGCTCGCTCGCGCTGGTGGGCGCGGTGCCCTCGAAGGACGCCTTCATCGTCGAGCGCCTGCGTGCGGCGGGCGCGGTCATCCTCGGCAAGACGAACCTCAGCGAGTGGGCCAACTTCCGCTCCTCGAAGTCTTCCAGCGGCTGGAGCGGGCGGGGCGGCCAGTGCCGCAACCCGTACGCGCTGGACCGGACGCCGTCGGGCTCCAGCTCCGGCTCGGGTGTGGCCGCGGCCGCCAACTTCTGCGCGGTGGCCGTGGGCACGGAGACGGACGGCTCCGTCGTGTCGCCTGCGGCGGCCAGCTCGCTGGTGGGGCTCAAGCCGACGGTGGGCCTGGTGAGCCGCTCCGGCATCATCCCCATCTCCCACAGCCAGGACACCGCCGGCCCCATGACGCGCACGGTGGCGGACGCCGCGGCGCTCCTCTCGGTGCTGGTGGGAATGGACCCGGCGGACGCGGCCACGGCTGCGAGCCAGGGCAAGGCGCACGCGGACTACACGAAGTTCCTGGACCCCCATGGGCTGAAGGGCGCACGCATTGGCGTCCCGCGCGAGCGCTTCTTCGGCTACCACGCCCCCACCGACGCGCTGGTGGAGCGGGCCATTGAGCTGATGAAGGCCCAGGGAGCCACCCTCATCGACCCGGCCCCCATCCCCACGGCGGCGAAGCTGGACGACCCCGAGTTCGAGGTCCTGCTCTACGAGTTCAAGGCGGACCTGGAGGCGTACCTCGCCGGGCTGGGGGAGGGGCCGCACCCACGCACGCTCGCGGACCTCATCCGGTACAACGAGGAGCACCGCTCCACCGAGATGCCGTACTTCGGCCAGGAGCTCTTCCACCTGGCGCAAGCCAAGGGGCCGCTGACGGACAGGAAGTACCGCAAGGCGCTCCAGGACTGCCGCACGCTGTCGCGCGAGCAGGGGCTGGACGCGGTGATGGCGAAGCACAAGCTGGACGCGCTCATCGCCCCCACACAGGCGCCTCCGGGCCTCATCGACCTGGTGAACGGTGACCACTGGCTGGGCAGCAGCTCCACGCCGGCGGCCGTGTCCGGCTACGCCTCCCTCACGGTGCCCGTCGGCTACGTCTTCGGGCTGCCGGTGGGCATGTCCTTCATCGGTCGCGCGTGGAGCGAGCCCATGCTGTTGAAGCTCGCCTATGCCTACGAGCAGGCGTCCCGCCACCGGCGCCGGCCCATGTTCGCCCCCACGGCGGACCTGTGACTGAAGGCCGCGCCTCAGGACGTCGGCGACGTCGCCCAGGGCGAGGTGGCCTGGAGCACGGCCTCCTGGAGCGCGGCGGTGCGCAGGTGGGAGATGCGCTGGTACTCCGGGTCCGCAACCATCTGCAGGAACGCCGCCCGGCTGGGGTAGCGCACCAGCAGCACGGCGTCCCAGCTCTGCCCGGGCTCGGCCACCAGCGCGGTGGAGCCATCTCCCGCGTAGAGCGGCTGGCCGCCGACCTTGAGGAGACAGGGCATGACGGCGCTCGCGTACTCCGCGTAGGCCGCCCGGCCTCCCTCCTTGAATCGCACCAGGTTCAGGATGACCACGGGTCCTCCCGGGTCTTCCTGTACGAAGCGCTGGAGGTCGGAGCGATTCGGATCGACGGCCACGGTGACTCCTCGGATGGGCCGCCCCGGGGCGGGGCGGTTTCCGCATTGTCGCTGATGTCCGGTGCGACGTGGGACCCGGGCCCGGACAGGGGCCCGGGTCCCACGTCCTGGCACTGGGGACGCCAGGACTCGCGGGCGTGCTCCCGCGAGCCCCGGGCCCCAGCGCCGGGCTCAGCTCACTTGTAGTACGGCGACATCGCGGCCTGGATGCGCGCGATGAGGTCCTCCGCCTGGGCCCGCTCGGCGCCACTCAGGGAGTCCAGCCCCGCCGTCAGCGTGGCCCGGGCACTGCGCAGGGCGAGGTACGCCGGCAGGCTCTGCATGGACTTGAGGATGTCCACCATGGTGCGGCGGGCCTGGAAGCTCCGCACGCCGTCCACGTTGAGGAGGATGCCCTGGACGTCCTTGAGCACCGCCGGGGTGACGGCGGCGTCCTCTGGGGGGGTGGCGGTGAAGGCGTCGCGCTTGCTCGCCGGGTCCAGATAGAGCCGGGCCAGGATGCGGCGGGCCAGGTCATCCGCTACCGCACGGTAGAGGGGCCCCGCGTTGGAGGGCACGTTCAGCGGAGGTCGCACCTTGCTCATGGCCACGTCATAAGCGAACAGCTGGTCCCGCGGTGTGCCCGCGCGCACCCATTGGAGCGTGGCGTTGGCGTAGTAGTCGAACGCGGGCTCCAGGTCGGAAAAGGAGAGCAACCCAGCGAGCAGCAGCTCCTGCACCCGCTGGAACGTGGGGCCGAAGAACCTGCCCAGCGGGTCCGAGTAGCGGTCGAACCGGTTGCAGTACGGGTCTGCCTCCGTGGCCTCGTCCGTGCAGAACGGGTCCGTGGGCAGCGCTTGGTCCAGCCCGTAGAGGTAGCGCACGGCCTGCACGTCGTACGTGCCCGGCGTGTTCATGTAGATGGCGTCCGGGTCATAGACGTACTCCATCGCCGAACTGGAGCGCCGCGAGGCAGGCGTCCCGTCGAACACCAGCGAGCCCGCGAAGTTATGGCGCAGGCCCAGCGTGTGGCCGATCTCGTGCAGGACGACGTGCGTGAGGTACTGCTCCACCTTCTGCTTCTTGGTGAGCTGGGCGTCCAGCGCGGCCGCGTGCAGCTTCCCGTGGCGCGTGTCGGCATCGGCGCGCAGGGGGGGCAGGGCCAGCTCGCACAGGGGCTCGCCCTCGAAGCCGCCCCACGTCATGCGCAGGGGCTTGCGGGCATCCTTGAGCTTCGCCTTCAGGCTCGCCGCCGCGTCATCGCTGAACTCGCCGTCCGCGAACTCCAGCCACAGCGCGTTGATGTAGACGCTGGCGCCGCGAATCTCGCCGGTGTTGGGGTTGGTGCGCCAGTTCGCGAAGGCGAAGCCCGCCGACGCATCCGGGTCGAAGACGATGGCGTTCTTGTCGTCATCCGCGAAGCCGATGCGGTCGCCCACCGTGGCCTCGAGCACCTTGAAGCCGAAGGCCGCGTTCCAGTTCTCCACGCCCTTCTTCACCGCCCCCACCACATCGTAGTCCTTGAAGCGCGGGTCGGCCTGCACGGCCTTCACCGTGTCGGTGATGAACCACTGGATGGGCTTCATGCCCGGGCGGATGTTCCACTTCGCCGCCGTCTGCACCACCTGGCCCGTGTTGGGCACCAGGCGCGGCTCGCTGCGGAAGTAGTGCTCCTGAGGCGGAAGCGGCGTGGGCGTGTAGCCCGCGCCCTCCTGGTAGCGGCGCAGGGCCACGCCCAGGGTGCCGGAGCTACGGAACAGATTGTCCTCCAGGAAGCCCGGAGCAAGCGGGTCCGGCACGTCCGCGTAGCCCGTGAAGAGCTGCTCGAAGGTGACGCCGTCGGAGATTTTCCGGAAGCGCTGGGCGAAGTTCAGCTCCACCTTGAAGCGCACGCCGCTCCTGCCGTAGGCCTCGCCCACGAACCCGAACCGGTTCAGGCCCGCCGTCGGGTCCACCAGGATGTAGCTGTCCGAGCCACGCAGGTGGTTGAACGGGCCGTAATCGTTGACGATGGGCCATGCCTCCACCAGCACCTGCGGGTCGAAGATGTCGCTGGTCTTCTTGCGGTTATCCACGTCGAAGACGAACAGCTTGCCGTTCTGCTCCTTGAACGACACCACCCGCGTGCCCAGCGTGGACGCCGCCCCGTAGAGGACCGCGCCGGGGAAGAGCTGCTTCAGGTACGCGGACAAGAACCACCGCTGCCCCAGCTCGCTCTTGCGGATGGCCAGGTAGAAGCTCTCGCCGGAGTTGGACACCGCGCCGCTCAGGTGCTGCTTGAGCTTCTCCTGCTGCTCGGTGCTCACCGCGCGAGGGACGGCGACGAAGGCGTCATCCAGTTCCACCTGCAAGGTGGATGCCGGGGACTCGGGAACCGGCTGGGGGACGGGTGCGTCTGCGGGGCCGCAGCCGACACCCAGAAGGAGCGCGGTGGATACAGCGCCCCAGAAGGAGCGCTGCAGCGGGGATTGCCACCTCATGATGTTTGACTCCGAACGGTGAAGCACGGTGCCGTCCCGGAATGGGAGGCCGGACTTCAGCCGTTACAGTTTAACGCGGAAGGTTGCCGTTGTTGTGTATTCTTGAATTATTGTAATATGGTTACTGCTCCACCCTGCCTGTAGGAGTGCCGGCGGGCCGCTCGCGCTGGGCCTCGAGATACGCGGCGAAGCCGGCCTTGGACTGGATGCGGAAGGGGGGGATGCGCGCGAGCGCCTCGGGAGCAAAGGCATACTGCTCGCAGACGAGGCTGGCCCGCATCGCACCCTCCGCACCGCCGGTGAAGGCGCGCACCTCGTGCTGGAGGTCCCCTCGGAAATGCACCAGCAGCCCTTCACGGGGCCGCACTTCGCCCACGAGCACGTCATCGCGCAGCAGGCGCAACTCGCCACCCTTCGCGCGCTCGGGGACCTGGAGGTACAGCACGCTCACGTGCCGGGGCGTGGCACCGGGGACCCCGCTGGGCTCCTGCAGCGTCGCGTCGATGTGCCGGCCCACGGGCGTGCCCGCGTCCAGCAGCAGCAGATTCAGGTAGAACGCGTTGGGGAGGACGCGTTCCTTCCGCGGTCCGAGCAGCCGCTCGCGCCACGGCAGCAACCCGCGGGCACTGGTAGGGTCCAACACGCGCGCCAGGTAGCCTGACAGGAAGGGGAATCGTGCCTCCAGCATCGCGCGCCCCTCAAACGTGAAGATGAAGGCGAAGCCGCGGCTGGCGCGAAACGTCCCCATCAACGGACTGCGCGCGACGAAGCGAGAGCCAAGCAATGCCTCTCGGAGCGTGCGCAATCCAGCGGAGGGTAGGGCTTCACGTTGTGTGATGTGCGTGCGCACAGAGGGGCAGACCCAATCCCGGGTCAAAAGGACCCAATGGTGATTCTATAGTCTACCTTTTAGGTTCCAACACTGTCGCTCCTTCATCCCGCAAGAGGGATTCCTTGAGCCAGCCTCCTCCAACCGCCAATGCTCCCCCATCCGCAGCCTTCATCATGAACCAGATGGTGTACGGCTTCTGGGTCTCCCGATGTCTCCAGATGATGGCCGAGCTGGGCATCGCCGATACCATCGGCGACACGCCCAAGACCGTGGAGGAGCTCGCGGCGGCGAGCGGCACCCACGCCCCCGCGCTGCGCCGCATGCTGCGCCTGCTGAGTGGCCTGGGCGTGCTGGTAAAAGACGAGCAGACTCAGCGCTGGGGGCTGACGGTGCTGGGCGCCATGCTCCGCAAGGACGACCCGGGCTCGGTGTACGGCTCGCTGCGGGCGCTTGGCCACATGCTGTCCTGGCAGGCCTGGGGGGACCTGAAGTCTTCGCTCCAAACGGGCAAGCCCGCGGTCGAGAAGTTCATGGGGGACACCTTCTTCAACTACATGTCGTCGCACCCGGAGGTCGCCGCCATCTTCAACGAGAGCATGGCCGCCTACCAGACGCGCAATGCTCCTGCGGTGGTGAGCGCGTATGACTTCTCCGTGGCTCGTACCATTACGGACGTGGGCGGAGGCACCGGCGCGCTGATGTCCCACATCCTTCAGCGGCACCCGGGCGCCCGGGGCACCATCTTCGACATGCCCCACGTGGCCAGGGAGGCGCGCGCGCGGCTCTCCACCCTGGGGCTGGCGGAGCGCTGTGACGCCATCGAAGGCGACTTCTTCGTCTCGGTTCCCCAGGGCCAGGACCTCTACATCCTGTCCCAGATCCTCCATGACTGGGACGACGAGAAGAGCCTGCACATCCTCGGTAACGTCCGCCAGGCCATGCGCCCCGACTCGCGGCTGCTCATCGTGGAGACGGTACTGCCCGGCGACGACGCCATGCACTTCGGCAATCTCTATGACATGGCGATGCTCGTCCTGGTGGGAGGGCAGGAGCGCACGGAGGCGGAGTACAGGGCACTGGTGGACCGGGCGGGGTTGCGCATCTCCCGCATCTCCCCCACGTCCATGCCTCCGAGCGTGGTCGAAGTCGTGCCCGTGTAGTCCGGGCGGCCCCCGTCGTCTCGTGGCCGTCCGCTCGCCTCAGTGCTTCGCCTCGTCCAACATGTTGAGCAGGGCCTGTTCCGAGCAGTGCAGGCCGTCGCTGGTGGCCAGCTCGTCCACGGACTCGAAATAGCGGTCCACCACCTGACCCCGCTCGAACATGGCCAGCACGGACGGGTAGATGTACGACGACCTGGCCACCGCGGGCGTGTTGCCCAGGTGCTCGGCGGCCTCCTTCACGGCGGCCACCATCGTCTTCTTGATGGCGGTCTTCTTCGGGGCCGCGTCGCGCGTCTCCTCCTTCGCGCGCTCGCGTGCCTTGGCCAGCGCGCACGCGCAGATGAGGGTGCCCGCCCAGGTGCGGAAGTCCTTGGCACTGTACTGCGCGCCCATGACCTCCTGGATGTACTCGTTGATGTGGCGGCGCCGCACGTCCACCACGAAGCCGTCATCCAGCACGAACTTGAAGACGTCCCGCCCAGGCACCTTCAGCAATTGCCGGACGACGGTCGCCACGCGCCGGTCCTTGAGCTGCCGGTACTGCTGCTTGCCGCTCTTGCCCGGGAAATCGAACGTCACCGTGTCGCCCTTCACGCGCACGTGCTGCCGCCGCAGCGTGGCCAGACCAAAGCTGCCATTGTCGTCCGCGTACTGCTGGCTGCCGGGGCGGATGAAGCACGAGCCAAGGATGCGGAGGATGGCCGCCATCACCTTGTCTCTGCCCAGCCCCTTCTGCCGCAGGTGCGCGTTCACCCGCCGCCGCATCTTCGGGAGCGCCCGCGCGAAGCCGACGATGCGCTGGAACTTCTCCTCCTCCGCCCGGCGCCGGTGGGATGCGTGGTAGCGGTACTGCCAGCGCCCGGCGGCATCCCGACCTACCGCCTGCAGACTCGCGGAGGGAGATGGGGAGATGGCCACGTCCTTCCAGGCCGGGGGGAGCCGCATGGCCTCGATGCGCTCCCGGTCCTCCTTGGACGCCGCCTTCCCATCCGCGCGCACATAGCGGAAGCCTCGCTTCGCCGTGCCCAGCCGCCGGAGGCCCGTGCGCTGCAGCCGCTCGAGCCGCGTCTCGCCGCTCGCCTGGCGCCGTCCCCCCTGCCGGGATTCCGTCCGCGAAGCTGGTTCAGCGTGCATCGTCATGGGGCCAGGTCGGGTTCGACCCCGACGCGCCATGCGCCGGGCTCTCCCTGTAGTGCTCAGCTCCGGCCCACTCGACAACGCAGGCGTTGCCTGGGCGCCTGCTGGGGGAGCGGGGAGAAAAGCGCCCGGCCGTGTTTTCGACGGGAATATATGTCGATTAGAGTCCCGGGCGAGCCCCAGCCCATGACTGAGTTCCTCAGTGCCATCCTCATGTTTCCGACCGCCATCTTCACCATCGTCCTGGGCGTGGTGATGACCTACTGGCTGTTCGTCATCATCGGCGCGATTGGCATCGACATCCTGGACGGCGACCTCGACCTCGAGGCGGGTGGCAAGGCGCTGAGCGGTGCCATTGAAGGCGGTGGCAAGGCCCTCGGCGGCGCCATGGAAGGCGGCGGCAAGGCGCTGGGTGGGGCGGTGGAGGGAGGCGGCAATGTGCTGGGCTCGCATGACCATGACGCGCACGTGGACGGGGGCATCCTCTCCGCGCTGGGCTTCGCGGGCATCCCCCTGACGGTGTCCGTCAGCCTTGTCGCCTTCATCTCCTGGTTCCTGTCGGTGGTGAGCGCGCAGCCGGCGCACGCGACGCTGGGGCCGGTGCTGCCCTCGTGGCTCATCAGCGACGTGCTGGGCCTGCTGTGCTTCATGGTGGGCACGGGGGCCGCGAGCTTCGCGGTCCGCCCGCTGCGGCCCGTCTTCGTGGCGAAGAAGGCGCCCGGGCGCGACTCGCTCATGGGCCGCACGTGCATCATCTCCAGCGGCGACGTGACGAACCGCTTCGGCCATGCCACCTTCGAGGACGGCGAGGCGGGCTTCATCCTCAACGTCGTCTGCGCGAAGGCCAACGGGCTCAAGCGGGGCGACCCCGCCCTCATCCTCGGCTACGACCCGGAGAAGGGCGTCTACGAGGTGGAGCCGGTGGACTGGCTGGTGCCAGAGGAACTGGAGCAGCTCCGGGATCCGGCCAGCGCCTTGGCGCTCGCGCGCACGAGGTCCCGAGGCTGAAAAACGCATGGGCCGCCCGAGGCGTGCGGCCCGAAAGATTCGACGCCGGGGGGGCTTTCGCGGGGGACCTCTGGCGCCTGATACAAGGCCCGCTGTCTTCACTCTTCAGGAATGGCCATGGATCCGATTACTGCTGTCGCCGCCGGTTTGGGTGGCATCATCCTACTGGGCGGCATCCTCCTCACCATCGTCCGGCTCTATCGCCAGGTGGACCAGGGCAAGGTGCTCATCGTCAACACGCTGAAGAGCGAGCCGCTCGTCACCTTTACCGGCGCGGTGGTGTTTCCCATCATCAACCGCGCCGAGGTCATGGACATCTCGCTGAAGACGGTCGAAATCGACCGTCGCGGCAAGGAAGGCCTCATCTGCAAGGACAACATCCGCGCGGACATCAAGGTCACCTTCTTCGTGCGCGTGAACAAGACGCGCGAGGACGTCCTCAAGGTCGCCCAGTCCATTGGCTGCGCCCGTGCCTCCGACCAGGAGACGCTGGAGAACCTCTTCGAGGCCAAGTTCTCCGAGGCCCTCAAGACGGTGGGCAAGAGCTTCGACTTCGTGGAGCTCTACACCAAGCGTGACGAAATCAAGGACCAGGTGGTCCGCGTCATCGGCCGGGACCTCAACGGCTACATGCTCGAGGACTGCGCCATCGACTTCCTGGAGCAGACCCCGGTCGAGATGCTCGACAAGGACAACATCCTCGACGCCGAGGGCATCCGGAAGATCACCGAGCTGACGACGAAGCAGAACGTCTTCACCAACGAGCTGCGCCAGGACGAGCGCATGGCCGTCACCAAGCGCAACGTCGAGGCGGACGAGGCCATCTTCGCCCTCGAACGCCAGCGCGAGGAGGCCTCCGCGAAGCAGAAGCGGGAAATCGACAGCATCCACGCGCGTGAGTCCGCCGAGGCCGAGCGCGTGAAGCAGGAGGAGCACGCCAAGGCCGAGCTCGCCCGCATCAAGGCCGAGGAGGAAATCCTCATCAACGAGCAGAACAAGCAGCGCCAGGTCGAGGTCGCCCAGAAGAACCGCGAGCGCGTCGTCGGGGTGGAGACCGAGCGCGTGGAGAAGGACCGCGCCCTGGAGGCCATCAACCGCGAGCGCGAGACGGAGCTGCAGCGCATCGCCAAGGAGAAGGCGCTGGAAGGCGAGAAGAAGCTCATCGCCGACGTGGTGCGCGCTCGCATCGCCGTGGAGAAGACGGTGGCGGAGGAGGAGGAGCGCATCAAGGATCTGCGCGTGAAGGCCGAGGCCACCCGCCGCAAGGACGCGCTCATCATCACCGCCGAGGGCCAGGCGCAGGAGAAGACCGTCAAGGACGTGAACGCCGCCAAGGCCAGCAGCGAGATGGCCACGTTCATGGCGAAAGAGAAGCTCATCCTCGCCGAGGCGGACTTCGAGGCCGCCGACAAGACGGCGAAGGCGAAGACGCGGCTGGCCGAGGGCGTCCAGGCCGAGGCCGCCGCGCAGGGGCTGGCCGAGGTGCGCGTGAAGGAGGCGGACGCGCAGGCCACCGAGAAGCTCGGCATGGCGCAGGTGCGCGTGAAGGAGGCCGAGGCCGGGGCCATCGAGAAGCAGGGCCACGCCCAGGCGCAGGTCGTCCGCGAGCGGCTGCTGGCGGAGGCCGCGGGTGAGCAGGAGAAGGGGCTGGCTCGCGCCCGCATCCAGGAGGCCCAGGCAGGGGCCACCCAGAAGAGCGGCGAGGCGGAGGCCAGCGCCATCCGCGAGAAGCAACTGGCGGAGGCCGCGGGCATCCAGGAGAAGCTGCTCGCCGAGGCCCGGGGCCTCGCCGAGAAGGCCGCGTCCATGAAGCTCATGGACGGCGTCGGCCGCGAGCACGAGGAGTTCCGCCTCAAGCTCAACAAGGAGCGCGACGTGGAGCTGGAGACCATCCGCGTGCGCAAGGACATGGCCCACGCCCAGGCCGAGGTGCTGGCCAAGGCGTTCGCCAACGCGAAGTTCCAGATTGTCGGCGGCGACGGCCAGTTCTTCGAGCGCTTCGTCAAGGCGGTGTCGTTCGGCAACGCAGTGGACGGCGCCATGGAGCACGGCGAGTCCCTGAAGAAGGCGCTCGGCGGCTACCTCAACGGCGAGAAGGACCTGCCGGCGGACCTGAAGGAAATCCTCTCCAAGCCGGGCCTGAGCGGCGACGCGCAGAACCTGGCGGTGGCCGCGCTGCTGCACAAGATGGCGTCCAGCCCGGTGGCCGCGACGGGCGCCGGCCTGAAGGCGCTGGTCGGCGACGACAGCCGGCCCTCCGCCGACAAGCAGGGCTGACAGGCAGACGGGCTGATGGGCCGCCACCGCGCTGACGCGGTGGCGGCGGGTGGGTACGACGACCCTCGCTCCAGCGTCTCCACGGGGGCGGTGCCGCTCCCTGACGGGCGCGGGTGGGGCGGGGGCTACGCTTCTTCCGGTGAACATCCATGGCAACTGACGGCAAGGGCGCGGCGCCCACGGGCGAGGCGGCGCTGGAGGGCGGCAGCTACGAGGTCATCCGGACCCGACTGCTGGCGCAGGCGGACGCGCTGGGCGCGAAGGCCAACGACCTCAACGCGCGCCGCAAGGCGCTCTTTGGCGGCACGGAGCTCACCGTCATCGGCAACGAGCGGGTGCGCACCGAGCACAACTGCGTCCCGCGCGACATCGTCAGCGTCGGGAAGTACCTCCTGTTCGGCTACAACGTCTTCATCGGTCTGAAGAAGGAGACGTCGGTGTCCGACGTCTTCTCGCTACACCGCTTCGAGAAGACGGCCGAGGGCTTCGACTTCGCCACCGTGCCCAACACGGAGGCCGGCGGGTTCCTCGCGGACCCGCGCTTCGTGAAGGACTTCGGCGAGCTGTACAAGTACTACAAGGACGCGAAGCTCCTGCAGCTTCGCAAGCGGGACTCGCGCCTGCTGGCCATCTTCCAGACGGGCCAGTCGCTGCGCGACATCAAGGTCTTCCGTTTCAACGTTGACGTGGAGGGGCGCGCCACCTACCTGGACAACCAGGGCGAGCGCGACCACGTCTTCCCGCCGTCGCACGACTTCGAGTGGACGGTGGCCACGCGGGACCACTACGTCACCGGCCAGCACCCGCACGTCAATGTGCTGGACCAGGTCTTCGTGGAGACGGTGAAGGGCGACCTCACCATCAAGGTGGAGAACAACACCTCCACGGGCCTGGGCATCTACAGCGAGCCGGTGGAGGACCCGGACCAGTCGCTGGACGACGCGGAGTTCGCCTGGGCCCAGGTGGGCACGCTCATCCTGCTGCGGGTGCTCCCGTTCCGGGAGAAGGCCTACCGCTACCTCGTCTTCAACTCGCGCACGCAGCACGTGGTGCGCATCGACGCCATTGGCCAGTCCTGCGTGCGGCTGCCGGAGGACCAGGGCATCGTCTTCCCGGGCGGCTACTACCTCCAGACGGGCGACTACAAGGTCTTCGACGGGGCCGCCGACGGCGTGGGCATGGAGTTCAAACGGGCCATCCGCTCGCCCAATGGCGAGGACGTGCTCTACGTCTTCCACCGCCGGGACGAGGGGACCTACGTCCTCTTCCCGTACAATCTGGTGCGCAAAGAGGTCCAGAACCCGCTGGTCGCCAATGGCATGAGCCTCTTCGCGGACGGGCGGCTGGTCATCTTCCGCTCCACGTCCCAGGAGCCCACGCGCGTCCACCCCATGCAGGTGTGGCAGACGCCGTTCGTCTCCGCCGAGCACGCGGCGGCCACGCCTCCGGCGCCTGGGTACCTGGGCAAGGTGGGCAACGCGGAGCTGGTGCGCGGTATCTCCGACGCGTTGACGCTCCAGCGCATCGCGAAGACGGACAAGCCCACGCGGCGCACCTACGAGGACCTGGTGGCCGCGGCCACCCGCGCGCTGGACGCGTACTACTGGCTGGGCCACGCGGAGACGTCCCTCCAGGAACCGGTGGACGCGCTGCGGCGCACCTCCGAGCTCATCATCGACGAGTTCGAGAAGGTCCTCACGCTCCAGAAGCGCGCCACGGAGTCGCTCGCGGACGCCGTGAAGGCCCAGGATGAGCTGCTGCTGCGGGTGCAGCCCGAGCAGCTCACGAATGCCGAGGCCTTCATGCAGGCCCTGGCGGACCTGCGCAGGCAGCGCGGCCACCTGATTACGCTCAAGGACATCCGCTACATGGACCTGGGGCGGGTGGGGGTCCTGGAGACGGCGGTGGTGGAGGCGTCCGACAAGGCCAGCTCGGCCTGCGTGGACTTCCTCCAGAAGGGCGAGGCGCTCCAGCCGCTGGCCACGCGCCTGGACGAGCTGCTGGCGAAGCTGGAGCCCCTCCAGACGACGGTGGAGCTGGCCCCGCTGGGCGAGGACGTGGACAAGACGGCCCACGGCCTGGAGGTGCTGGGCGAGGTCGTGGGCGGGCTCCAGGTGGGAGACCCGCTGGCCCGCGCCCGCATCCTGGAGGGCCTCTCCGAGCTGTTCAGCCGCCTCAACCGGGTGCGCGCCAGCTTGGGGGCGAAGCGCAAGGACCTGTCCGGCCGCGAGAAGCGCGCCGAGTTCGGCGCCCAGTTCAAGCTGCTGGGGCAGAGCATTGAGAGCGCGCTGACGCAGGCGGACTCGCCGGAGCGCTGTGACGAGGCGCTGTCCCGCCTCACCGTGCTGCTGGAGGAACTGGAGGGCCGCTTCGGCGAGTTCGACGAGTTCCTCGGGCAGATCACCACCCGGCGCGAGGAGCTGCTGGAGGCATTCGGCGCCCGGAAGCAATCGCTGGTGGACGAGCGCCAGCGCCGCGCGCAGGGCCTCTTCAGCGCCGCGGAGCGCATCCTCCAGGGCGTGCAGCGCCGGGCGAAGTCATTCAAGACGGACGATGAGCTGAACGGCTACTTCGCGTCCGACGCGATGATCCAGAAGCTGCGGCAGCTGGCCGAGCAGCTGATGGCCGTGCAGGACAGCGTGCGCGCGGACGAGGTGCAGTCGCGCATCAAGTCCGCGAAGCAGGACGCGCTGCGCGCGCTGCGAGACAGGCAGGACCTGTTCGCGGATGGCGACTCGCTCATCAAGCTGGGCACGCACCGCTTCAACGTGAACACGCAGCCGCTGGAGCTGACGCTGGTGCCGCGCGAGGGCGCGCTGTACCTGCAGCTCACCGGCACCGACTACGCGCAGAAGGTGGAGGACCCGGAGCTGCTGAAGTTCCGCGACTTCTGGGAGCAGCACCTCGTCTCCGAGTCGCGCGAGCTGTACCGGGCGGAGTACCTGGCCGCCTGCATCCTGGCGGACGCGGAGGACGGGAAGGGGGGCCTGTCGCTGGCGGCCCTGCACGAGGCGTCGGTGGGCGGCACGCTGCTGGAGCGCGTGCGCGCGTACGCGGCGGACCGCTTCGACGAGGGCTATGAGCGCGGCGTGCACGACGCCGACGCGGCGGCCCTGCTGGAGAAGCTGCTCCACCTCCACCAGGGCGCGGGCCTGCTGCGCTTCGCCCCGGTGCCGCGTGCCTGGGCGTCGCTGTTCTGGGCCTTCGACACGGACGAGGCGGGCCGGGCGCTGTTGCACCGGCGCGCGCGCAGCCTCTCGCGGCTGCGCACCACGTTCGCCTCCACCGGCGGCCTCTCCGACCTGGGCAACGACCTGGGCGAGCGCGTGGCCGCGTTCCTCACCTCGCACGGTGTGGCGCACTCGCCCGCCGAGGCGCGACAGGCCGGGCGCTACCTCGTGGAGGAGCTGGGGGTGGAGCGCCCGCGCTTCACCACCAGCGGCGAGGCCCTGGCGCTGAAGGACTTGTTCCTTGGGCAGCTCGACAGGCAGGGCACGCGCACGGCCTTCGAGGACGACCTGCGGGGGCTGGAGAAGGACCTGTCCTCGCGGCTGGAGATTGCCCGGGCCTGGGTGGACGGGTACCTGACGAAGCGCGAGGAGGGCCCCGGCGCGTGGACGCACGTGGCGATGGAGACGGCGGTGCTGCTGCTCACCGAGCGCAAGCTGGACCGCGAACCCGCGGGCGCGCTGACGGCCACCGAGGTGACGAATCTGCTGGGCAGCCACCCCCGCATTCAGGACCGGAAGCTGTCGCTGCGCCTGGACGAGTTCCTGGCGCGCACGAGCGAGTTCCGGCAGGTGCGGGTGCCGCAGTACCAGGCGTACCGCGCCACGCTGCGGGACTTGCTGGAGCGCGAGCGGCGCAAGCTGAAGCTGGAGGAGCTGACGCCGAAGGTGCTCAGCTCGTTCGTGCGCAACCGGCTCATCGACGAGGTGTACCTGCCGCTCATCGGCGCCAACCTGGCGAAGCAGCTGGGCGCGGCGGGCGAGGGCAAGCGCACGGACCGCATGGGCATGCTGCTGCTCATGTCGCCGCCCGGCTACGGCAAGACGACGCTGATGGAGTACGTGGCCAG
Source organism: Archangium sp. (assembly GCA_035645295.1). Taxonomy (GTDB): domain Bacteria; phylum Myxococcota; class Myxococcia; order Myxococcales; family Myxococcaceae; genus Archangium. Next base: position 87,848 of record DASQMW010000307.1, on the reverse strand, counting down.
CCGGCTGGGCCTCACCTTCGTCAAGGTGAACGGCCCCGCGCTGGGGCACGCGGTGAAGTCGCTGGACCCGGCCGAGGCGCCCAACGCCACGTCGCGCCAGGAGGTGGAACGCATCAACCTGTCCTTCGAGATGGGCAACAACGTGATGCTCTACCTCGACGACATCCAGCACACGGACCCGGAGCTGCTCCAGAAGTTCATCTCGCTCTGCGACGGCCAGCGCCGGATTGAAGGCGTGTGGAACGGCCGGACGCGCACCTATGACTTGCGCGGCAAGAAGTTCTGCGTGGTCATGGCGGGCAACCCGTACACGGAGACGGGCGAGCGCTTCCGCATCCCGGACATGCTCGCCAACCGCGCGGACACCTACAACCTGGGTGAGATTCTCGACGGGAAGGAGCACCTGTTCGCGCTCAGCTACATCGAGAACGCGCTGACCTCGAATCTCGTGACGGCGCCGCTGGCCACGCGAGAGCCGGCGGACACGCACCGTCTCATCCGCATGGCGCAGGGCGAGGAGGTGCCCGCGGGCGAGCTGAAGCACGGCTACGCGGCGTCGGAGCTGCAGGAGCTCGTCGCGGTCTTCCAGCGCATGTTCAAGGTGCAGTCGGTGCTGCTGAAGGTGAACATGCAGTACATCGCCTCGGCGGCGCAGGACGAGCGCTTCCGTGCGGAGCCCGCCTTCAAGTTGCAGGGCAGCTACCGCAACATGAACAAGCTGACCGAGAAGGTCGTCGCGGCGATGACGGACGACGAGCTGGAGCGGCTCATCGACGACCACTACCAGGGCGAGTCGCAGACGCTCACCACGGCGGCGGAGCAGAACCTGCTCAAGCTGGCGGAGATGCGCGGGCGGCTGACGCCGGAGAAGGCGAAGCGCTGGGAGGACATCAAGCAGGGCTTCGCGCGGGTGAAGCGCATGGGGGGCAGGGAGGACGACCCCGTGGCGCGCGTCACCGGCCAGCTCAGCGGCATCGAGGAGCAGCTCGGCGCGGTGCGGGACGCGGTGATGCAGGCGGCATCCCAGGTGGCCAGCCGCGGCGCCAACACGGGTTCGAACCCGGCGGGGGCGGTGGTGCCCCACCTGGAGTCCCTGCGCGACGCGGTGCTGGAGGTGGCAAAGGTGGGCCGCGAGGCGAACGCCACGCCGCCGCCTCCTCCGCCCCAGGCCGCCATGCCGGCCATGGACCTGACGCCGTACCTCAAACACCTGGCGCAGCTGCTCAAGGCGCTCACGGAGCGGGTGGCCGTGCAGAACCCGCAGCAGGCGGCCCCGGCGCCCGCGCCGGAGTTCGGGCCCTACATGGAGCAACTCTCGCGGGCGATTGCCGCGCTGGCGGACCGGCCGGCGAACGTGTCGGCGAGCGTGCCCGCCGAGGCGCTCCAGCGCGCGGCCGCCGCCGGGCTGTCTCCGGCGGAGCTGAGCCGGCAGATTGAATTGGTGGAGGGCGTGCTCCTCCCCCTGGAGCGGGCCTCGCGGCGCGCCGTCCAGGGCGAAGGGGAGGGCGTCAAGTCGCTTCAGGTCTGGCAGAACGTGACGGAGGCCCTGGAGCTGCTGCGCAGCATGCTGCGGCGATAGGGCCTCGGCCTCGAAGCGGGACTCACGGGCCGTGGCCGGTTCAACTCGGGCCGCTCGCCGGAATGTCTGGCCACTGCTGGGAATGCGCGGAGTCGGAGACCCACCGGGCGCCTGGCCGCTCCGCGCGTGTGTCGGGTCCGTGCACGCGTCAATCTGCAAAGGAGGAGTTGGCTCCCAATTGGGCTCTGACGGGGGCCTGGGAGCATGAATGCGGGCGCATTTCCGGCTTCATCTGGGCGTGCAATTCCTTTCCGTCTTCATCGCGTATGTCGCGGCAGCCCGCTTGGGCCTGGGACTGGCCGCTTTCTCCCAGGGCAACGTGACGCTCGTCTGGCCGCCGAGTGGCATCGCCGTGGCCGCGCTGCTGGTCTGGGGCTTCCGGATGGGGCCCGCAGTCTTACTGGGGGCCTTCGTGGCCAATCTGATGACGGGGTCCCCGCTCGTTTCAGTGCTGGGCATCACCCTGGGCAACACGATGGAGGCCGTCGTCGCGGCCTTGCTGCTTCGCCGGGCCCCCGACTTTCAGCTTTCCATGGGCAACCTGGCGAGCATCTTCCGTCTCATCCTCCTGGCGGCCCTGGGCAGCACGCTGCTCAGCGCGCTCATCGGGGTGGCGAGCCTCTGGTTGGGCGGCATCCTCACGCCCGAAACCGCGCCCGCCGCCCTGAAGCTGTGGTGGGTGGGGGACATGCTGTCGGTCCTGGTGCTGTCCCCGCTGCTGCTCGTCTGGTCCGAGCGCTGGCCGCGGCGGACCTCGCCCGCGCGGTGGGTGGAGGCGGGAGCGTTGGCGCTCTTCCTCTACTTCACCAGCATGGTGGTGCTCGCCGACCCCTTGTCTCTGGGGTTGGGTCGCTACGCGCTGGCCTTCATCATCTTCCTGGGGCTCATCTGGGGCGCGCTTCGCTTCGGTCAACATGGGGCGACAGCGTCCTCGGCGCTGGTGGCGGTGATGGCCATCTGGAGCTCCCTGAACCACTTCGCCGAGCCGGCCCAGGTCAAGGAGGACCTGGGCTCCCGGCTGCTGCTGCTGCAGCTCTTCATCGGGGTGCTGTCGGTGACGGCGCTGGTGCTGGGGGCCATGGTGACGGCGCGCGAGCGCGCCGATGCGGAGCGCCGCGCGCTGGTGGCACAGCTGCGGGAGGCGGTGCGCGCGCGGGACGAGTTCCTGTCAGTGGCCTCGCACGAGCTGAAGACGCCGCTGACGGCGTTGACGCTTCAAGTGGAGGTGCTGGAACGACAGCTTTGCCAGGGGCGCATGGTGTCCCTGTCCATGGAGGACGCCGGGAAGCTGCTGGACCGGGTGCACCGGCAGACCGTACGGCTGAACCGGCTCATCGAAGCGCTGCTGGACATCTCCCGCATCGCCACCGGGCGGCTGGAGCTGGAGCGTATGTCCGTGGACCTGACGGACCTGACGCGGGAACTGCTGGAGCGCTACCAGCCGGAACTGGAGCGTAACGGCTGCCCGGCGGTGCTGGTGGCCGGGGATGCCGGCGTGCAGGGGCTGTGGGACCGACTGCGGCTGGAGCAGGTGTTCACCAACCTGCTGACGAACGCGATGAAGTTCGGGGCCGGGCACCCCATCGAGGTGTCCGTGCGCCGGGTGGACGGGCATGGCGAGCTGCGGGTGAAGGACCAGGGCATCGGCATCAGCCCGGAAAGTCAGGCGCGCATCTTCGAGCGCTTCGAGCGCGCGGTGTCCTCGCGCGAGTTTGGCGGCATGGGGCTGGGGCTCTTCATCTCCCGGCGGATTGTGCAGGAGCACGGAGGCGACATCCGCGTGGAGAGCGCGGTCGGCAAGGGCTCTACCTTCGTGGTGCAACTGCCCCTGGAGGGCACATCCGCCTCCGCGCTGTCGTAGTGGCGGCAGCTGACTCAGCAGGTGCCTCACCGCCATGAAGGCTGTTCACGCCGCGAGGCATCCTGTCCAGGTCGGCGTCACCCATCCTTTGTGTGCTACTTTTCAGGGCATGTCCGAGAAATACGATGGGGCCGGGGAGCAGTATGCGCAGTTCAAGGAGAGCACCACGCTGCCGTTGCCTGAGCGCTATACCATCCGGAAGCTGGTGGGAGACGTACGGGGGCGTGCTGTCATCGACCTCGCTTGTGGCACCGGCTTCTACACACGGATGCTGAAGCAGCAGGGCGCCGGGCGCATGGTGGGCGTGGACATCTCGCTCGACATGGTCACTCAGGCGCGGCAGCAGGAACAGGCGGAGCCGCTCGGCATTGAGTACCTCGTGGACGATGCGCTCCGGCTGCTGCCGACCCATGAGTTCGAGCTGGTCACCGCGGTCTACCTGCTCAACTACGCCAGCAGCCGGGACGCGCTGCTGGGCATGTTCCGCGCGGTCCACGGACAGTTGCGGGAGCACGGGCGCTTCGTCGCCATGACGACGCATCCGGACTTCTCCCTGAGCAAGCCGAACTGGACGAAGTATGGCCTGTCCGTGGCTCAGCTGGAGCGCGAGGAGGACCGTTTCCTGTGCGTCGCCGATCTCCACATCCAGCCGCCGCTGCGGATGAGCTGCTACAACTGGGACAAGTCGGTATACGAGTGGGCGGCACGCGAGGCCGGCTTCCAGCGCCTCTCCTGGCATGAGCTGGAGATTCCCCCCGAGGAACTGGAGCGGCATGGCGCGGAGTACTGGCGGGACTACCAGGAGAACCCGCTCCTCCTCGCCCTGTCCTGCGAGAAGTAGGGCCCGGTGCGCTCAGCCACACGCGGGTGGTAGGTCCTGACGCCCAGGGGGCCCTGCTCGCGGAAGCGGTGGGGCCCTTCGTGGGTGCTTCTTCCTGCATCAGCGGAACTGGCTGGAGCCCGCGGCGGTGTCGTCGTTGAGCACCTTCTCGACGGTGTCCACCACCTGTTGCCCGTCGGTGGCGGTGACTCGCAGCTGGAAGCGGCCATCGCCCATGCCGCTGTCGTTGACGAAGTAGTTGTAGTCCTGGCGGGGAATGTTGTTCCAGCTGTCCGTGCCGCGCTTCCACTCCAGCTTCTGGATGGGCAGTCGGTGGTTGCGGACCTGGATGGCCGTCCACCACGGGTTGCTGCCGTCCTTGAAGTGGTACTCGAGGTTGCCGGCCACGTCGCAGGACACCGGCGTCCAGGTGATGTTGACGCGGCCGTCTTTCATCTCGGCAATCTTCGCGAACGCTTCGCGGCTCAGGTCCAGGTGGCCGGACTCGCACTCCGGGCAGCGGTCGACGATGCGCACGCGGACGGAGCCCTTGGGGCCCCGGATGTCCACGCACTGCCCGCACGCCGCGCTGGCGCCGTACTGGGGCGTGTTCATGGCGGCCACCATCAGGTCGCCGTTCGGCTCGAAGCTGCAGTTGCCGGCACCGGTGGCGTCGTAGAAGGTGGCAATGCCCCGCTGCTCTTCACCCAGCGACACACCGCCACCGGACGGGGAATCGCTGCAAGCGCCACAGGCGAAGAGGGCGGTGGAGAGGGGGAGGAGGACTCGGGACCTGGCGCGGAGTGGGGACATTCGTGGGGAATCATACCCGCCAAAACGGCCTCGGCATCACCAGCACGGAGGTGGACGGGTATGCTCAGTATTCGCTGGTGGACTCATGGCCTGCCTCGTGCCTCAGGGGGTGGGAAGCTCCTCTTCGAACTCGGACTGGATGCTGGTCAGCAGGGTGGCGAACCGGACGAGGACGTCGAAGCTCGTGCCCGGTGAGCCATCCGGGTTCCAGGCGTCGGCGGTGACGTTGCCCGTCGGTGCGTCGGGGACCTGGTAGGGCTCCACGATGAGGCGCCTGTGTCCCCCAGTGTCCACGAGCCTGCGGATGGCGTCGAAGAGCGCCGGGGGCTCGTCTGGCAACAGCGCCAGGTCGAGGCCCAGCCGCCCGGCCATGAGCGCGCGGCGGAAGTCGCGGACCTCGCGGGCGCAGTCGCCCACCAGCTGCTCATCGAACGCGGCGACGGCGACCGAGGCGTCGAATGTCAGACCCCGCCTGGACAGGTGGGTGGTGCCGGTGAGGGCGTAGACGTCGTCCACGATGAGCGTCGTGGACGCCAGACGCACGCTGCGGCCCGGGCCCGCCGCGGGGGAGAACACCACCAGGCGGGGGCTGGCGGACTCCAGCTTCGCAATCAGCTCATCACGCAGGCGGGCCAGCCGGGACGGCAGCCCCGGCATCAGGTGCACGGGCAGACACACGAAGGCGTACAGGCCGGGGACCGCGGCCAGCCGCTCGAGGAGCGCGTGCCAGGGCGCGCGGCCCGGTCGGGCGTCGAGCTCCGGGTCGCCGGTGAAGGGGAGGGCATCGAAGGCGGGAGTCTCGAGGTAGATGAAGTCCTGGGCGCGCTCGAGAGCACCCACCATGGAGGCATGGCCCTCCCGCGCCCCGCGCGACGCCACGCGCACGCGGCGGTCCAGCGCTCGCGCGACGGAGGCGGCCTCGGCGCTCCCGGGCGGAACCGCGGGCATCCCAGGAAGCCGCGTGGACAGGAAGGCGAGGGCGTCCTCCAGCGACTGACCGAACGGGTAGAACGGGAGGTCCGTGGCCTGGGGAACGAGGGGCGCCTCTCCCTCCACGGCCGCGGCCACCGTCTGGAGCACCGCGGTCCACGTGGTGGCATTCGCCGCCACCGCCGGCAGCGGCAGCGGCGTCGCGGCGGCGGTGGCCAGGGCCGGGGTGGTGGAGTGGATGCGCTCGCGGAGCAGCTCCACGGCACGCACCGCGGCTGGCCCCACCAGGCGCGCGCCCGTGCCGTGGACCTCGGGCGCTCCGGGCGCTCCGGGGTGGCCCTGCTGGTGGGGCAGCAGCTCGTGGTAGCGCGACAGGCCCGGCGTGGCGCCGATGACGGCCTCCACCTGGGCATTGGGGAGGTCGATGCGCCCGGCCACCACCTCCAGCCGCTCCTGGGTGGGCAGGGGCGCGGCCGGGGGACGCAGGCCCGGAGCGCCGAGGAAGCCGCCCAGGGTGACGCGCTCGAGCACGCGCACGGTGGCGCCCGCCTCGGTGAAGCGCTGCGCCGGCTCACCCGGGAGAATGTGGCGGAAGGCGGGCGGCGTGAGCTCGAGGCGCAGCGCGGGCAACGCGTCGGCCAGGGTGGGGGCGGCCCAGGCGGAAGCGGGAAGGGTGGCGCGGTCCACGAGGGCGGGAGGCGTTGAGAGCACCACCACGGTGGCGCCGGAGGGGAGGACGCCGTCGAGCGCGGCGGCGCTGTCGAAGGGCGGCGCGTTCAGCTCGCAGACCAGGAGCGGGGCGCTGGCGGACGCGAGGGGCACGGGCGTGCCTCCCACGGGCGCGGGACGCGCAAAGCGCAGCCCGGCGTAGTGGCGGCTGTCCCGCGCGCGCGCCACGACCAGGACGTCCAGCGAGAGCGGGGCGGAGGCGTTCACGTCTCCATCGGGGAGCGTCACCACGACGCGCGCCTGCCCATCGAAGCGCACCGGCCCCGCGCCTCCATCCATGCGGAAGTGCCGGGCACTCTCGGGGTCGAAGCCCTGGGGCCACACCCGCACCCAGGCCCCGGCGAGGTCAGGCCCCAGCCGCACCGTCACCAGCACCCGCTGGCCCGAGACGACTCCGCCCTCGGCCGTACCGCCACCCCCCAGTGCCTCGACGCGGACGTCCTCCTCGGAGAGCTGGGGGAAGGTGATGGGGGTCGCGCCGGGGACGGGCGGAGGCGGGGGCAGTGCACCGAGGTCCCTCTCGACGGTGGAGCACAGGAGCGTCCGCTCACCGCTTCCGGAGAGCGTCTGGAGCATGGCGCCGACCACCTCGTCGGTGGTGTCGAGAAGCACCGGCGACGGGGAGGGCTGGACCGGCGGCGTGGTGCGCGTCATCACGGCGCTCGTAGCGCGGGCATGGCCGAGCAGGTGCTGCTCCACGTCCACCAGGGCCACGCGCACGAAGTCCCGGGCGGGCGCGGTGGCCGCAGCGGGCCAGAGCTGCACGCGGGTGCCCATGCGCCCCTGCGGCAGCAGCCCGAGGCGGCGGACGGGAGCACCGGGCGTTGGCGAGGGCAGGCTCACGCTCACGACGCCCGCGTCCGTGGCGCGGCGGACCTGGCCGGAGCCGGTGGCGTTGGTCGTCAGGGTGTCCAGGCCCTCGGTGGGCGCGGCCAGGTGGGCGTTGACCAGATGGAGGGTGCGCGCGTCCTGGACGGCCTGCGTGCGCTGATCCGCGCCGACGAGGCCCGAGGCCCACAGCGTGTTGGCGGAGCCGGGCACCAGGAAAGCGTTGGCGAGCTCCTGCCACCATGCGGCGACGGCGCCCGCGTCGACAGGGCGCCCGCGAAGGTCGAAGGCCCAGAGCTTCGCTGGCAGGTTCGTGCGCGCAATCAGCAGCGGCTGGAACACGCCGTTGAAGCGTCCCGCGCGCTTGAGGTCGGACATGGGGAGCGGACCGTTGGTCAATGCCCCGCCCGCCTCCAGCTTCAGGCCCAGGACCTGTGCCTGCTCCTCGGGCTTGCCGAGCCCCACCAGGGTGGGGTCGACGTCCCAGCGCGTCGGCGCGAGCACGGCGGGTTCGAGCAACTCCAGGGCGAAGGTACGCACGCGGGCCCGGGAGCGGGTACCCGGTGTGGGCCCGCGCCCATCCGCCGGGCCGAGCACGCCGCTCAGCAGCGCATCCAGGCGCGCCTCCACCTCGGGCAGCAGCGTGAAGAGGGCCACGAGGTGGCCGGCACCAAAGGGCGGAGCGCCGCCATCCACACCTCGCGGCACGCGGGGGGCGCGCGCCGGGGGCGGCTGGGTGTCCGTGTGGACGTACATGGACAGGGTGCCCGTGGCGGGAGGAAGCCAGGCGGTCCCCGCCGACAGGGTCAGGGACACGGCCAGGTCGTCACCCGGAGCGGCCAGCGGGGCGGGCCCGGCACCGCCCGGGGTGTTGAACCAGGGCCCCAGGGCGGGGGAGGCCAGCCCGAGCTGGTCGGAGGAGGGAATCAGCGGAGGCATGGCATTCCTCAGGTGCTTTCCAGGGTGCAGATGGCGGGCGGGCTCATCCGCCCCATCGGGTCTCTCAGGCACACGCGGTAGCGGGTCCCCACGGGAACGACGCGGGTGTCCCTCACGCGGAACAGCCCATCCGCGCCGCGCCCGCCCGACGTGGCCGGCAGGTCCGCATGGAGGGCACGGATGCGCTTGAGCTGCTCGCCCGGGAGCTGGCGGTCGATTTCGAAGACGTAGCGGCCCACGGGCCCGCCATCCAGGAGCGGGTCCAGGTGACTGAAGCGGAGCTCGGCCGGGCTGGCCTGCTGTTGGACGGATAGCCCCGTCACGGGCTCGGGGGGGCGCTGTGGCACGAAGGTGGTGGCCACCAGGGCGCTGGGCTCGCTCCAGGCGCCGGGCGGCCCACCCCCCGGTGCCGGCGCGGCGCGGACCTGCGCGCGCCAGGTGTAGCGGAGGAAGGGGCGCAGCCTCTTCGAGGGCGCGAGCAGCGACGCGCCCGTGTCGAGCAGCTCGGCCTCCTGCACCCCCCCGGGCTCCGCGGCCGGGGCGATGGGGCCCTGGGCCACCACCACCATGCGGTTGACGTCCTGGCCCCCTTCGATTGCGCGCAGCAGGCGGAACTCCGCGGCGGTGAAGGTGCCGCGGGGCACGCGGATGCGCACTCGCGCGGTCAGCGGCTGGCCTGGCTCCTGGGGCCGGGCGGAGACCTCGAGCACCGGACGCTGCGGGCGCTCGTCGCGGAGCACCGCCACCGGTACGAGGATGGCCTCGGAGAAGGGAGACTCCACCTGGGCCTCGCTCACGGAGATGACCCGGTAGAACGAGAGCACGAGCAGGGCCGCGGGCAGCTCGTGCTCCACGCGCTGCTCACCGGGGGTGGCAGGCGCATCGATGGGCGCGCCCACGGGCTCGAAGAGCTCCCTTCCGAAGAGGGCCGCCTCACGCTCGAAGAGGGGCGCGCGCGCGGCCACGTCGGAGGCGGCGGCCAACGCGTCGAGCGCGGCCTGGGCACGAGGCGCCTCCGGCCCTGCCGCCCCGGCGAGCTGCCGGAGGTGGTGCAGCAGGCGCCGCTCATCCGAGTAGAACAGCCGGAAGGCGCGCTGGCCCGTGGCGGTGGTGAAGGCGAGGCGCACCCGCGCGCGACCCGTGGCGTCGGGGCGGGTGGTGAAGCGCAGGCCCGGGGCCACGGCGGGCGTGAGCGCCGAGCGTGGGTCTCTCACCACCAGCCGCTGGGACTCGGAGCTGGCCGAGGCCACGCCGCCCGTGTCCACGAAGCGAGCCACCAGGGTGACCTCGCGGCGCCCGGCGCGCTTGAGGGGCGGACCCGGAACGTCGAAGGCGCACTCGGCCGTCGTGCCCACGGCCTGGACGAAGGGGACACCGTCGATGGTGAGCTCGACCCGGTCGAGGAGGTTCGCACCCGGCGCCAAGGCCCCGGGCGCGGGGACGGGCACGCGCACGTGGAGCGTCCCCGAGAGCAGGCCTGGCGGCATGGGCGAGGGACCCGGAGGTTGCTCATAGGAGACGCGCAGCGTGGGCGCGGGCGGTGGAGGCCGCGCGAGGGGCGCGGCGGTCACCATGCCGACCGCGCCCCAGCGGCCAATGGGGTCTCGCTGGGCGACGCGGTAGGTGACCTCGGCGGCGGGCGCGGTGGAGTCGACCAGCTCGGCGCGCATCGGCTCGGTGAGGCGGGTCGGCACCAGCGGGTGGGCGCGCCCTCCCGTCATCCGGTGCAGGCTCGTGAAGACGGCGCCGTCGCTCCGGGTGAAGGAGACGGTGCTCCCGTCGAGGAGGTTGCCCACCGGCACCACCACCTGCCGCCGGGCCTGCGGCACGGCGCGCGGCATCCACGGCCCGAGCCGGACGGGACCGAGCGTGGGGGCCGGGGGCCTGTCGGGTGTGCGGCTCACCGCGGCGCACACCACCACCGCCATCCGGGTGTCCTCGAACTCCGCGGTGGTGGACGGAACGGCCTCGCCGGTGGTGGACGGAACGGACTCGATGATGATGGGCGGGTATCGTGAGCGCCAGACGCCCGCGATGATGTAGGCCACCACGTGCCCGCTCGTCGTCGTCGGTGGCGACAGGTCCGCGTCGAACAGGCCCACCCAGCTCGCGATGCCCGGGTCATGGAGCGCCTGGTACAGCAGCGAGAGCACGTCCATCTTCAGGGTATTGTTCGCCGAGCCCGCTCCGGGGCCGTTGAGCGGGCTGGTCTCTGTCAGCAGCTCGGGCGTGGCGGTGTTGACGAGCGCCTGGAGTCGGCTGTTGAGGTGGGGGATGAGCGGCGCCAAGCGGGTCTGCTCGTCCTGGGGCGTGGAGGTGGGGCAGTTGGCGGGCTCCACGGCGTCCGGTGACTCGTCCATGCCCCGCCGCCGGGGCGCCGTGCGCAGCAGCCGCGCGACGGCCTGCGAGTTCGCATCGGTGATGCCCTGGTAGAAGGTGCCGCTGGGAATGGGCAGGGCCATGCGCCGCCAGAGCGGTTCGTTCGCGGCCTGGGCCGCGGCGAGCACGTCCTGGGCGTCGAGCCAGCGGACCCCGGTGACCGTGGTCTTCCCCGTGAGCACGATGGCGTTGATGGGCGTCGCGGTCACCGTGTAGGGCGAGGCGGAGCGGGTGACGACGCGGGTGCGGCCCGTTGGGGTGAAGGCGTAGGTGTCCAGCGTGAGGTTGACGAGGTTGCTGGTCTCCACGGAGAGCCAGGTGCACGTCCCCGTCTCCGGCAGGTAGCCGGTGACGGGACTGCCGGTGGTGACGTTGAACGGCGGGAACAGGGGATTGCCGCTGGCGTCCCGCCACTCGATGTCGCGGCGGATCAGCGAGCTCGCGGGAAAGCCGAGGTTGTGACGGAAGACCCGCAGGTGGGTTCGGGGCAGGGCCAGGTCGGGATGCGGGAGTACCCGGAAGTAGAGCCCCGCTCCCTCCAGGTGGGGCGCCGTGCCGGGGTCCATGGCCAGGGCGCCCAGCTCGGCGGGATGGGCCACGGAGTAGCTGCTGATGTTGTCGAGGTTGACGGGGCTCATCCGAGCACCTCCAGGGCGAGGGCAGACGCCTGCGCGAACACGTAGCGGCGGCCGCGGAACTGCGCGCCACCGCGGGTCAGGGTGATGTCGAGGAGCCTGCTGCCAGCGTCGATGGGGAGCGGGCTCGTCGGCGCGAGCAGCAGGCGCGTGCCCGCGCGGTCTCTCCGGACGACGGAGAACGAGGCCTCGAACACGGGGGCGCCGTTGTCCGGGAGCCGGTGGAGCGACGCCTGCTGGAGCTCGAGCCGTCCGGGCCTGTGCAGGGGCTCCTCCGCCTCCAGGAGCAGGCCGGCGAGGCGGAAGGGCGTCCCCGGCTGCATCAACAGCACCACGCGGGGCTCACGGGGGGCGGGCCACGGGTCCAGCCCAAGCACCGCCAGGGCGTCCTCGAACGCGCGGTCATCGTCGAGGAGGGGCGTGGTGGGCACGGGGGCGGCCACCGCCACCTCGGAGGGAAGGAAGGGGCTGGCGAGCGGCTCCGTCATCCCGAGTGCGTCGAGCAGCGCGCGGGGGCTGGCATGGCGCGAGGCGCGGAGCAAGGCCTGGGCGAAGAGGGGCGCGTCGGCCGCGCCGGGCGCGGAGAGGAGCGGGGCCGCGAGCTGGAGTTCGTAAGTGGCACCCGGCACGAGCGTGGGCCGAACCACCAGGGTGCTGCCGTCGAACCTCGGCACCTTCAGGCAGGCTGCGCGCGTGGCCAGGTCCTGGAGGCGTCGCTGGAGGGGCTGCAGCGCTTCAATGGGGAGCGGCTCCCAGGTGGCGGGCACCCCCTGGCCCAGGTCCGGCAGGGCGTGCTGGCCCGGGTCCACTGTCCCCGCCGGCGGGTCGGTGCGCCGCAAGCGCACGGCCAGGGTGCGGCCATACTTCGCGAGCAGCCGGCCCACGTGCTCCACCTGGAAGTGCACCCGCAGCGGCTCGTCGGGGAAGTGGGGCGCGCTGGCGTCGCCGGGGTCCAGTCCCAGCAGGTAGCGGGACAGGTTGCGCGGGTCGAACGTCGCCTCGTGGGTGACGTCGGGCGGTGGCGCGGACAGCGACGTCACCGCGGGCGCGGTGCGGAAGTGGAACGAGGTGATGGCGGAGTGCATGGGGCCGGGCGCGGCCCAGGGGTTGGCTGGCGGTTCGAGCTGCTCGGTGAGCTCGCCCCCGGGCGTGCGGCGCGCCCAGGTCTGGACGTCCCAGTGGACCTCGAGGGTGTAGGGGGTGTTGGCTTCGAGCAGGGGGCGGCCGAACGTCCGGGTGGCCAGCTCGTTCCACTGGGCTGCCTGTGCCTGGCGTGATGCCTGGTCCCGCTGGCGCCGCAGGTCCGCCTCCTGGGTGACGCCCGCGACGCTGAGCAGCCCCACGTGTCGGCCCATGCAGGGGGGCACCCGGACCGAGCGCCATGTCGCGCCCGCCGGGGGCTGGTAGCGCACGTAGGTGTGAGCGGCCGGGGCGTTGGGGAGGAGCTGGGAGGTCCAGGCGACCTGGGTTCCATCCACGCGCGTGCCCATGAGCTGGGGCAGCGTGGTCTCCACGTCCGTCAGCCCGCCGAGCACCGCGGGGCCCGCGAAGTCGTAGGTCAGCTCGACGAGGGTGCAGAAGCCGTGGCCACCGGTGAGCCGGACCCGGACGATGTCTCCCGCGTTGCTGCTGACGGTGAGGGAGAGGTCCTGCTCGATTTCGATCTGGCGCCGGGCCGTGCTGATGACGGTGTTGTTGTACCTCAGGGACTGCAGGGTGATGTCACCGCCCGGTTGGACGTCGTCGTCCGTCCTGTGCAGCACGTAGACGACGACCCTCACCCGGAAGGCGACCTTGTTCAGCAGGATCTCGATGCCCTCATGCGCGAACGCGAGCGCATGGCGGTCCGTGGGCACCGTCGTCAGGACCTTGATGGGCCACGTCCTGTCGGGGCCCGGGAGGGGCGTGTACCGCTGACCCTCGTGCTTGAGGTTCGTGGACTGCAAGCCCACCGTCAGGTCGTGATAGCGGTGGCTGCGGGTGCGCCGGCCCGTCTGCTCGTCGTCACGCCGGGCCAGGGCCAGCACGACCTGGGGCTGGAGCAGGGGCGTGGCGAAGCGCACGTCCATGCCGGCCTGGCCCGCGAAGCGGGTCCGGTCCCGGAAGGACGTCGGCTCGTAGGCCGAGGCCACGGTGGGCACGGGGGCGCCGCTCCCATACGGCGAGGGGAGCGCGCGCACGGTGCCGGCGGTGACCTCGACGCCCTCGGTGAGGATGTCGTCCAGGCTGTCCGCCAGCGGTGTCCCGGCGGTGAGGAACTCGGTGACGACGGCGGACACGCGCGAGGAGAACGGCGGCGCGCTCGGCGCGTGGTTGGGCAGGAACACCTGGTCATCGTCGAGCCGCCGTGCCGCCTGGCCCAGGGCACACGCGGGGAGGGCCGCCGGTGAGGGCTTGCAGAGGCGCACCAGGCTCTCCACCGGGTCACCGGGCAGGAGCGGGCCGCTCTCGAGGAGGTTGTACGCCCAGCGGTAGGGCTCTCCGACAATGAGCTGGAGGTCTCGCCCGCTGTCACCCAGGGAGGCCTCGCCCTCCTGGGGATGCGCGGGCCGGTGAGAGGGCAACACCCAGAGCGCGTCCAGTTGGGGCGCGACCGGGCCGCTCGGGCCGCGCAGGCGGAGGGAGCGCACGCGGTAGGCATGCCGCACCTCCCCCTGGCCCACCCAGGCTGAGCCGTCGAGCGCGGGCGGCCGGAAGTGGCTCCCCGCGTCCAGCGCCAGCGTCACCGGGCTGGTGAAGTGCAGCACGGGGATGGCATCTGGCCACACCGTGGCGCCCTGGCCCGCTGTCCCCGCCGCCTGACCGATGAGGCGCTGCTGGGGGTTGACCAGGTCCAGGCCGCTGACGGGAGGCGGTGGGGGCAGCGTGCTGTCCCCATCACCGATGCTCACGTCGCCACAGACTGTCTTCTTGAAGCGCCAGAAGCCGACCTTGCCGCAGACGCGGCCGCGCAGCTGCAGCACGTCCGCGCCGCCGCTGACGTCCACGTAGCGCAGGCCCAGCTCGCCGCTGAGGCCGGCGCTCAGCCCGAGCAGCCGCGCCTCGCCCTCGATGCGCACCGCGGCGCCGAGCGTCAGCGGGTTGGTGCCGAGGCCCGCCAGCAGCTCCGCCCTGGCGGACAGGCCGAGCACGTCGTTGCCCCAGTCAATTTCGAAGAGGGCGCCGAAGCCGACGGAGAAGCCGTCGAAGGACAGCTCGGGGCGGCCGCCCAGGTTCTTGAGGCCGCGCTCCTCAATCATCAGGAAGGTGGAGGACTCGGCGTCGAGGCGGCCGGGCAGGATGACCATGCGGACGGGCTGGCCGGTGCGGCCCTCGAAGCCGTCCGCGCCCACGCGCAGGTAGGCCGCGGGCCCGGAGGCCCGCGGGAAGAAGCCGGAGACGGGGACGTCCACGCGCAAGAGCCGCCGCCAGTCGTAGGTGCCGCGGATGCCGAGCACCACGCCGCTGGAGTCCACCGCGAGCAGGCCGAGCAGCCGGGCCGAGGTGTTTCCCGTCGGGTCCTTGTCCCGCTCGGTGGCGGCCTCGGGCCGGCCGAGGAAGCGCCCATCCACGCCGAAGACGACGGAGAGGTCGGGCATCTGCAGGGCGAGCATGCCGCGCGCGTGGAAGCTGTAGCCCTGGTCGGCCAGCGTGCCCACCACGGCGCCCAGGCCCAGCGCCCACCGGCCGCGCTCGGGGACGTACTTCTGTTCCGGGGGCAGGCGGTACCAGGCCAGCTCGCGCTCCACCACGTCGCCTGGGGGAAGCGCGGCCAGGTTGCGCGCGCCGTTGGAGACGAAGCGGCCGGAGAAGCCGAAGAGGCCCAGGCCCGTGGTGAAGAGGGGAATGGGCGTGGAGAAGGTGGTATCCACCTGCACGGTGAAGAAGCCCCCGGCTCCGAAGGCCACCGCCCCGGCGCAGGACAGCCCCGCGGGGATGACCTGGAGCTGCACGGCGCCGCGCAGGCCCCCGCCCGCATCCCTCGCCAGCCGGCCCTGGCCCTCGAGCACCCCGGGCACGCGCACGCTCACGTCCAGGCCGCGCAGGGCCACGTCCACGCTCCCCCCGCTGAAGGTGAGGCGCAGCGTGGCGCCGGAGACGCGCACCACGCCCAGGTCGAGCGCGAAGCCCAGGTCCAGCTCCACCCACGAGGAGCCCGCACCCACGCGGGCACTGGTGACGCGCAGCAACTGCCCCAGGGCGCCCTGCATGCTCCAGCGCCCGGGGTCCTCCACGTCGATGTCGGCATCCTCGAAGACGAGGCTGAGGTTGTCCGGGAAGGGCAGGCGCGTGTCCACGAGCACGCCGACGCCGCGGTAGCGGAGCTGGAGCGGCTCCTCGCTCTTCACGCCGAGGGCGTCCACGTTCAGGGCGACGCTGTAGTCCACGGTGAAGCGGAAGCGCGAATCCTCGAGCTCTCCGAGGCCGAGCATGCGGAACTCCGCCTCCACCGAGTGGAGCACGGTCTCCGCCGAGGGCACCGCCCGGGTGAGCAGGGCGGAAGCGGACAGCAGCGCGAGCATGCGCGCGCCGAGGTTGTCGAGGCCCACGGCCGACAGTCCGGGCAGCAGGCCGGGCGCGAGCGCCAGGGTGGTGGCGGTGAGCGGGTCGTTGGTGCGCCGCCAGCCCGAGGGCTCGCCGCGGGAGTCGAAGCGCAGGGTGAGGAGGGTCTCCCCGCTGCGCACGTCATGGGTGAAGCGCCCGAGCAGCGTGTGCTCGTCCGCGCGCGTCCCGCGTGAGTCCGTCAGCTCCACGAGCCGCCGCGGGGTGTTCGGGTCCGGGTTCGAGGGGTCCTGCACCGCGGTGGGGTTCTCGGGCAGGGGCAGCCCCTGCTGGACCCAGGTGACGGAGACTTCCACGAGGGTGGGGGCGGCATCCGCGCGGTCATTGGCCTGCGGGCTGTCCCAGATGATGCGGGCGCGGACGGCGTAGGGGTAGCTGGGGTCCGTGGGCACCGCCGGGGTCTCGGGCGTCCGGTCCGTGCCGGGCACGTAGACCTCGCGCTCCAGCTCGGAAGGCGAGTCCGGCCCAGGCCCCGGCCCCGGCGCGGGCTCCAGGGGCTTCGTGCTGTGGGCGTGGATGGTGGCCCGGCGGTACCCGGGGCGCGGAGGGCGCTCCTGGCTCGCCATGTTGCTCGCGGGGGCGTCACCGCCGAGCCTGCCCGCATAGACCTGCTCCATCAGCCCGCCGACGAACGGCGTCGTGGGCAACACGACGTCGAGCCCGGGCGGCACGAGGGCCGCGTCAGGGGCGTAATAGCCCGGGAGCGTCGCCTCGCCCGGGAGCAGCGGGGCGAACTCGCCGCGCAGGAGGATGCGGTTGCCCGTGGGCGTGGTGGCGGGGATGGCCGCCTCGACGAGCGCCTCCGCGAGCAGCGCCCCCACGGCCTCCGCACGTCGCGCCGCCAGGGGTGTGTTGAAGCCATCCGTGCCCAGGTCGTTGGTCCGGCCCACGATGAGAAAGCGCACGTCCGCGTCGTACGCGTGCCAGAGCTTCGCCCAGACAGCGAGCTCGCTCCGGAAGACTCCGGCCGAGCCCCGGTCGCCACCCTCTCCGAACAGGGGCTGGTCGCCGCCATGGGCCATGAAGAGGCTGAAGGTGGCGCGTGAGGGACGCTCCGGCGTGGTGGGTGGCGGCTCGTCGGGCTCCGCGGCGGGCAGGCCCGTCTTGACCCTGGCGAGCGCGACCGTGTCGGACAGCACCTCGACGGTGTCTCCCGCTCCGAGCCCCGCCTCGCCCTCGGCCGGCCTGGACGGCTCCTCCGAGTGCCAGCTCCCCAGCGAGAAGGCGGGCTCCACCGAGAGCGCCTTCAGGCGCGTGCCGTTGCGCAGGAAGATGCCGGCCTCGCAGCCGACGACGAGCTCACCGCGCTCGAGCAACTGGATGGCGACGCGCCGGTGATGCGAGCCCGAGCGCATGTTCAGCAGGTGGTTGCCCAGGGCCTTCCGGAGGACGGGGCCGGGGAGCTGGTCGAGTGCGCCCAGAGTGAAGGTGGGGCCCGAGTGGGCTCCGCGCTCGCCCGACAAATCCCAGCGCCACCGGGCCGGGCTGTCGTCGCTCGTGCCGAACACCAGGCCCGCCAGCTCCGCCGCGGTGCCGCTCACGTGGAGGACGTTGAGCATGCGCCGCCCGGGGCCGAGGAGCAGGTCGATGCGCGGGCCCGGCTGCGGCGTGCTGTCGACGAAGGCGAAGAAGGTCGTGCCCAGGCTGAGGGGTTTGTCGTCGTCGCCGCGAACCCGGGCCTCGAGCCGCAGCTCGCCACCGGGGGCGGCAACGAAGTCTGGCGTGGTCAGCCCCTCCGCGGTGCCACCGTCGCCGGGCAGGACCCACGTCACCTCGAGGCCCTCGGGCGGCTGGGGCAGGTGGGCCCGCACGCGCAGAGGCGGGTCCCCGGACACGGGGACATTGAAGCGCCGGGTATCGACGCGCGTGAGGGGCAGCGCGCTGGAGCTGCCCCTGGCGAACAGCTGCACTTTGCCGGCGAGCGGGTCGGTATTCGCGGCGAGGTTGCGCCCGAGCTCCGCGTTCACCTCGAACTGAAGTCCGAAGGGACTGCCGAGCAGCAGGTCCCGGATGCTCAGGGAGGCCCGGCCGAGGATGGGCGTGTTGCCAGGGAAGTAGAACGTGGCCTCCTCGATGGCGACTCCCTTCCAGGAGGCACTCTGGCCGCGGGCCAGCACGGAGTCCGGGGTGACGGCGGAGGACGTGTCGAGGGTGACCTTGCGGACCGTGACGCCGACGTGCCCCATGACGAAGTGGGGCGGCTCGAACCAGCACTGGACGACGGCGCCCGCGGGCGCGTCCGGGTCGAAGGGGTCGGGGCTGTCCACGAACCCGGCGTCGAAACCGCCGTCGGGGCTCAGCTCGAAGCGGTAGACGCCGCTGGCCACCAGCCGGACCCGGCGCCCGCCCGCGGCCTTGACCAGGTGTGCCGGGTGGACGCCGTCCGACGGCACCAGCCGGGCGGCCGCGAAGGGCATGGGAATCGACACCCGGTTCAGCAGCAGGTCGAGGGTGAAGCCCGTGGGCGCGGGCTCCACCGTCTGCCCGGCGGTGGGAGTGACGCGCCGGAAGGCGAGCTGGAACGGGACGCCGTAGCGCAGCTCGGACGTGTCGACCTCGCGCCCACCCGAGGGGGGCAGGGTGCCCAGGGGAGAGCGCAGGGTGCCCTGATGGATGAAGGCGCCCTGGCTCTCCAGCGTCCGGAGGTCGAGCACCGCCATCTTCTCGAGGAGCTGGGCGACGTCAGCGGGCACCATCGCGAGCGAGCCCGGAGGCGCCCAGCCGATGAGGTCGAGGATGCTCACACCCCTGCGCAGGTCCGTCATGGTCCGCTCCGTGATGCAGACCTCGACGGCGCGGCTCCAGCAGACCTGGAGCCGCTACGGGTGGGTCCTCATCCAAAGACAGCCCATACGCGCGGTACGGCCCCGCTGTCGAGGTTCCCCCCGTCAATGTATGACACTTGTTGCTTGAGTGCCCTTTAGGGTGGGGCTCGCGACTACTGCGCGCCCAGGGCCTCCATCATGCGCGTCTTGAGCTTGGGGCTCGTGCTCGCACCAGCCGGCGTGACGCCGAATCACGTCCGTGCTGCCCATGAAGATCAGTGAGCACTGGCGCGCCCGGCCCGCCCTGGTGAGCGGGGCAATGTCTGCCCTTGGAGCGCTTCGCGCGAGGCAGGTCTTGCCCTTGGGGCAATCCTTGCCCGTCCTCCTGGGGCCCGCCGGTATCTGGGCTGCTCCCATCCTGAGCAGCCAGCAGCCCTCTAGTGATTTCAGCCCCTTACGCGGAGCCCGGTGTCTGCTAGAACCGCGGGCCTCATGGAGCCACCTGTCACGGTAGAGACCCTGGACGCGGGCCAACAGACCTCCTCCTCAGCCCCTGGCGAGGCGGGGCGCCTCTACCTGCTGGTGCTGGAGGGCAGCTCGTCCTCCATCTTTCCCCTGCCACGCCATGGCACGCTCATCATCGGCCGTGCCGCGGGCGTCGAGCTCCTCGTGCAGGATGCCTCGGTGAGCCGGCAGCACGCCCGGCTGGACGTGGTGGACGGAGAGGCGCGCATCACGGACCTCAACAGCCACAACGGCGTGCGGGTCAATGGCGAGCTCATCTCCGGTGCGCAGGTGCTGCGAACCGGAGACGTGGCGCTGCTGGGCAACGTCGCGCTCGTCTTCCACCGGAGGGACATCCCCCAGCCGCAGCGGGTCCTGGTGGACGCTTCCGCTCTGAGGGACAGGTTGGCGGAGGAGCTCGAGCGGGTGCTGCGCTACGAGCGCGCGACGAGCCTCGTCTCGCTGGTGCTGGGGCCCACGGACGTCCCCCTGGCGGAGCTCGTCCGCGCGCTCGGCACCCACCTGCGGGTGATGGACATGGTGGGGCGGGGGGGGCCCACACAGCTGCTCGTGCTGCTGCCCGAGCTGACGGCGGACGAGGCGGAGGAGGTCGTCCAGCCCATGCTGGAGAGCCTGCTGCCCCTGGCGCCCGAGGTGCGCGCGGGAGTGGCTTCCGCCCCACAGGATGGGCTGGAGGCGGACACCCTCATCTCCGCGGCACGGGCCGTGGCATTGACAGCGCCCTCCGGCGGGCTGCGGCTCAGCGGCCCGGACCTCCACCAGCTCCTGCTCGGAGAGCGCTCGGTGATGGTGGCGGATGAGGCCATGGTGCGCCTGTTCGAGCTGCTCCGGCGCCTGGCGCCCAGCCCCATCCCCGTCCTCATCCATGGCGAGACGGGCGCGGGAAAGGAGAACGCGGCCTGGGCCGTCCACCACTGGTCGCCTCGCGTCCAGCGGCCCTTCATCCCCCTCAACTGCGCGGCCCTGCCGGAGAGCCTCGTGGAGAGCGAGCTGTTCGGCGCCGAGCGCGGCGCCTTCTCCGGCGCCGTGGCTTCCCGGGCCGGCCTGCTGGAGCGGGCCAGCGGAGGCACGCTCTTCCTCGATGAGGTGGCGGAGCTGCCGCTCTCCGTGCAGGCCAAGCTGCTGCGCGCGCTGGACCAGCAGCGGGTCACCCGGCTGGGGGACTCGCGCGAGCGCCAGGTCGACCTGCGCATCGTCGCCGCCACCCACCGCAAGCTCTCGGACGAGGTGAAGGCCGGGCGCTTCCGCGAGGACCTCTTCTTCCGCCTCTCGGCCTCCGTGGTCTTCCTGCCGCCCCTGCGCAGCCGCCCTCGCGAGCTGCCGCTGCTGGCCACCCACTTCCTCCAGCAGGCGCTGGCTCGGGGGGGCAGGACTGCTCCGCGCATCTCCGCCGCCGCCATGGACCTGCTGCGGGGCCACGCCTGGCCGGGCAACGTGCGGGAGCTGAAGAACGTCATGGAGTACGCCGCCACCACGGTCGCCGGCCCCCTGCTCGAGGCCTCACACCTGCCGGACTCCCTCCAGCCCCCTCCGGGCGACGAACCCGCCCCGTCCTCCACGCCCACGCCCGCGGCGCCTGGGCCCAGCGTGGCGCCGGGAGCCTTCCGCCCCCTGGGCGAAGAGCTTCGCGAGCTGGAATACCGCCGGATGCGAGAGGCCCTGGAGGCCGCGGGAGGCGTGCAGACCCGCGCCGCCCAGCTCATTGGCATGCCGCTGCGGACCTTCAAGTTCAAGGCCCGGCGGTATCAGCTCCCACGTTCCCGGGCGCCCCGGGAGTGATTCGCTGGCGTCCGGCCTTGCTCGCCGCTTCCCGGCACGCCTCCTGCAAAGCACCCGGATGTGAACAGCACTCAGGGGGAGATGAACATGAACGACAGATTCAGCCGGCGTACTGCCATGTCACTGATGACCACCGTCGCTTTACTCACGGGGGGATGGGCTCAGGGATGCGGGCCCACGACAGCGCCCGAGGAAGAAGAGCCCACGCCACTGGTCGAGCAAGGAGCGAGCGTGAACTGTCCTGGAGGGTCGCCCTGCGATGGCGATGACAACGGTCCGGGGATCTACGTCGGAAGCGCCGGCAGCAACTGTCTCTGGCTCACTACGGGGCTAGACCTGCGCTTCTGCCCGGAGTCCTTCCAGAACATCCCGGCGAGGCACGGCGATCCGGAACGCGTCAGGGTCAAGGGACGGAGCTGGTGGAAAGGCAAGAGCACGGAAATCATCAGTGGCGAGGTCCGGGTCCGTCTCGGGAAGGGCAAGGAGACGGCGCTGCTCGCGGTATCGCCCCCCGACACGGCCAGTCCCTCCCAGCTCGGCTTCGTCTACCTGCACCCTGATAACGCAGGTAAGCGGGTACACGCCCAGGGTAAAATGCTGTCGAAGCTGACGCTGCTCTTCGCGGTGGACATTCCCGGGGGTAAGGCGACCATCCCGATCGAGCTTTCGTTCGAGGAGACGGCCATCCCGGGCGATTCCGGCCGCAAGCTGTATCGTTATCAGGGGGCGTACAATAACCCCATGAGCGGGCTCTCCGGGCCCTTCTGCGCGACGCCCGCCGACTCCAAGTCGTCCCCCACGAGCGACAAGTCCGCGCTGGAGTTCTCCCTCCTCGCGGGGCATCAGGTGAACGGTGAGACGGGGGTCATCCAGAAGTCAGGGAACTCGGTCACCCTCGCCTGTGTCTCGGGCGCCATCGCCACCTGCATGGAGGAGTGGCGTTACTATCCTTGGAACAAAGACTTCCTCAAGGCCAACAATGCCGACCCGACCCTGCTCCTGGGGGCCTGCATCCAGGGAAAGCGTGCCGCCTATTTCGCCCACCCGAACCTGGGCTCGAATGACTTCCGCAGCTACACGGTGGAGGACACCCAGGTCAGCATCCAGGATGACTGGATCAATACCGAGGCCATCGCAGACAGCGCAATCGAAGCCATCTGGGATGACAAGGGGGCGGTCTGCTTCAATGAGGTCAACCAGCGCAGGCCGGACCGCTTCAAATTGAAGTACTGGAACCCCCAGGCCCTGGAGAAAATCCCCGACTGCACCCCGGAGCATCGAAAGCCCAACCGGCTCATCATCGGCAAGGCTTCGAACTGACTCACTCCGGTCCTTGACGGGCCGCGGCGCGCCTGACGAGCAACGGCTCCACCTCGCCCGCGAGTCCCTGGTATTGCCGCCGCAGGAGTGGATTGAGCGCGAACGCCTTGTCGAAGGCGGCGCGAGCCTGGAGCGCGGCTTCGTGGCGCGCTTCGGCCGTTCTCTTCCCACGGGCCCGCATCAGGAGGAGCCCGCCGCGGATGACATGGGCCTGCGACAGGTTCGGGTCGAGCTGGAGCGCTCGCTCAACCTGTCGCAGGCCGTCCTCAATCGCGGTGGCGACGTCGCTGGGAGGCAGCGCCTGGGCCAGCTGCCAATGGGCGCGTGCCAGCTCCTGGTGGGCCTCGAAGTAGGGGACCATGTCCACGGCGCGCTGGGCCTCGGCTCGCGCCTGCCGGAGGAGCGACAGGTCCGGTTTGCCCTGCTGCTTCGCCCACTCCGCCGCCGCGAGCGCCATTCGCGCGCCGACGACGCGGCAGTCGACACAGCCGGGCGCCCCCCGGTAGGCCGCCTCCAGGGCCCGTCGGCCTGCTTCGAGCTCCGAGGTGGCATTTCCCCCAGTGCGCATCGCCTGGAGCGCGGCGAGGTGGTGCGCTTCGGCCGCGTAGAGGTGGCTGCGTCCGTCCGAGGGGTTGATGCGCAGCGCGCGCGCTATCTGCCGGAGCGCTCGTTCTACCGGTGGGCGCACCTCCCCGCCGACGTCCAGCAGGTAGCGTGCGCGCATCAGCTCCGCGACGGCCATTCTTCCCAGCGCCGAGGAGGAGTTCTCGTTGATGGCGAGGCAGCGTTCCCCGGCCTCGAGGGACTTCCGGACGTGCTCCTCGGGGTCGAGCCCTCGCTCGAGGCCGTAGTCCGCCAGCGAGTTGTACACGAGCGCCAGGTTCGAATGTGCATACAGGTACCGCGGGTCGGCCTGGGCGGCTCGCGCGAAATAGCGTGCGGCCTCCACGAACTCCGGGCGCGGATCCTGCCCGTGCTCCCGGAGATGTTTGCCCTTGTTGAAGTGGATGAGCGCCAGGTCATTGAGTCCCCACGGATAGTCGGGCTGGAGTTCGAGGGCCCGCTGGAGCTGGGCGATGGCCTCCTCCCAGGAAGGGTGGGGATTGCGCTGGTTTCGCCACGCGTAGAGGGCGCGCGTGTGGTAGCCAAGACCCAGCGCGTCATGGGCATACACGTCGCTCGGGTCTCGCTCCACGGCCTTCAGGCCGGCGGCAATCCAGTCGGAGAGAATCGGCTCCAGCGTCTGGGTCGCTCCCTGGCTGTTCTCGAACCTGTAGAGGCGCTTCAGGGCGTAGGCCCGCTGCCTGTAGGCCATCGAGCGCTGGGGCGCGGCCTGACTGGCCTGGGCGGTGGCCGCCAGGGTGTGCTCCAGCGCTTCCCGGGGCGGCTGGCCCTGGTCGATGTCGACATCCGCGTGCTCCAGCCACGTCTGCGCGAGCGCCTCGTAGCTGCGCGCGTCGCTCCGTCCGGCGTCGATGGCCTGCGTATACAATGCGACGGCCTCCTGGAGCGCGGCCCGGGCCGCTTCGTACTCCCCGCGCTCCAGCCGCTCCACGGCCCTGGCATGGGCGACGTCTCCGGCGAGCCTCCGGGCCTCATACATCCACGGTGCCGCCGCGACGGCCTGCGTGGCCGCCAGGGCCGCGCCGTCGTAGTCCTTGCGATAGAAGGCGATGAGTCCTTCGAGGTACCGGGGCGACTCCAGCTCCAGCCCCCGGCTGCGCTCGAGGGATTCGAGCGCGGGCGCCAGGTAGTCCCGCTCGAGTGCTCGCCGACGCTCGGCGACCCACGCCTTGTCGCCCATGCGCCGCGTATCCTCCAGGCCCTGGCGATACCTTGCCCCGAGCGCCTGGCCCAGGGCGTAGTGCAGCTCGGGGGAATCCAGGCCGAGCTGCCGGGCGCGCATCAGCTCCCCGTGCGCCTGCTCGAACTCCTGCATCGCCAGGTGACCCCGGCCCAGGGCGTAGTGGATCAAACCCTTTCCATACGCATCCAGGTCCTGCGTCTGGGAAGCAATCCGTGCCATCCGCTCGCGGACGAGCTGCTGCTCCTGCTGGGTGTCGTGCAGCGGCTGGGCGTAGGCCGTGCGCAGGAACCACTCTATCTCCTTGACCTGCTGGCCGACCTGCTCGGCCAGCCGGGCCCGGGTGGCGAGCTGACTCCGGGTGTGTCGTGCCTCCAGCCAGGAGCGCGCACCCAGGACGGAGAGGACGAGGATGCTGGCCAGGGACACCGCGGAGACCGCCACCAGCGCGCGGTGCTTCCGCGCGCGGCGCCGCAAGCGATACAGCAGGGTGGGGGGCTGGGCGAGGATGGGCTCCCCATCCAGATAGCGCCCCAGGTCTTCCGCGAGGGCGCGCGCGGACGCATAGCGCTGGTCCGGCTCCTTGTGGAGGCACTTGAGGACCAGGGTCTCCAGGTCGCCTGGAAGGTGCGGCGCATGAGCGCGCGGGGAGGGTGGCTCCTCGTGGAGCAGCTTCGCGAGGACGCCCGCGGGCGTGGCGGCGGGAAAGGGCGTCACGCCCGTCAGTAGCTCGTAGAGCGTGGCTCCCAGGCTGTAGACGTCCGTGCGGCGGTCGATGTGCGGCAGGTCGCCCCGGGCCTGCTCCGGTGCCATGTAGGCCGGAGTTCCCAGCAGCGCCCCCGTCTCCGTCAGGCCGTGGCCGTGGCGGATGTCATAGGCCAGGCCGAAGTCCACGACGACGGGGAACCAATGTCCTCCTTCGTGTCGCTCGACCAGGATGTTGGAGGGCTTGAGGTCCCGGTGGATGACCCCGAGCCGGTGCGCCTCGTGGACGGCGGAGGCGACGTCCCTCATCACCTGGACCTTCTCGGGGAGCGACATGTCGGCGGCGGCCCGGTCCAGGGCCTGGCCCGAGATGAGCTGCATGGCGATGTAGGGCCTTCGGCCAACCTCACCGACTTCGAAGACCTTGCACACGTGGGGATGGTCGACCCGGACCTGGGTCCTGGCTTCCTGGAGGAACCGGTCGACCCGCGCCGGGTTCGAGTCCCGGATGAACTTGAGGGCGACCATTCGCCCGAGATGCAGATCTCGCGCCTTGAAGACCTCTCCCATTCCGCCCTGGCCCAGTGGCTCGAGCAGCTCGTAGCGGTCCCAGTTGAGGGCCGGGAGTCCCTCGGGCCTGACCGGTCCGGGGAGCACGCCGTCCATCGTGGACGTGGGATGTTGCGCGAGGCCCCGCGGACCGGGCAGGGACTCGTCATCGCCATCGTGCGTCATGACGCGACACTAACCCAGAAGCTCCAGCCCGCCGCGAGCTTCCCGGGGTGGCGGACCCAGGCTGTCCGCTGCCCCTGCTGCCTCCGGTACGCCTCAGTGGCTCCGGGCGGACGCGCCCATCAGCGCGCGGGCCTGGGTCACCAGCCGGACGAATTCGTTGCGGTCTGCGTCACCCACGGCGGAGCCCTCGGCGAGCTTCTGGGCGGTGGCGAGGCTCCAGCCCTCGGCGGCCGGGTTGCCACGGAGGATGTCCGCGGTGGACGCCACGGCCACGGCGAAGCGGAAGTCGGCAGACGCGGCCTCCAGTGACGGGCGCAGCAGGGCGCGCTCGAAGGCAAAGGCCTGCTCGGCGGCCTCGGTGCCGTTGGGCGCCTTGGCGCGGACGCGCACGGTGGCGAGCGCCTCCTTCGTGTCGCCCGTCAGCTCCACCTCGTACACGGCGGTGACGTTGTGGCCGGCGCCAATCTCGCCCGCGTCCACCTTGTCGTTGCGGAAGTCGTTGTCGGCCACGTCGCGGTTCTCGTACCCGAGCAGGCGGTAGCGGCGGACAGCCACCGGGTTGAACTCCACCTGGAGCTTCACGTCCTTGGCGATGACCTCCAGCGTGCCGGTGAGCTGCGTCTCGAAGACCTTCTTCGCCTCCTTGTAGCTGTCCACGTAGAAGCAGTTGCCGTTGCCCTTGTCCGCGAGCTTCTCCATCAGGTCATCGCGGTAGTTGCCCATGCCGAAGCCCACCGTGGTGAGGGTGACGCCCTCGGCCACGTACTTGCGGATGCTCTCCAGCATGCCGTCCGCGCCCAGGTTCGGGCCGATGTTGGTGTCACCATCGGTGAGGACGACGACGCGAGACACCACGCTGCCGGAGGCCTTCTTCACGGCGTGCTTGTAGGCCAGCTCCATGCCCGAGCCCATGGCGGTGCCGCCGCCGGACTGGAGCGAGTCGAGCGCGTCGTGGATGCGCTTCACCTCGGTGGCCGGCGTGGGCGGCAGCACGTCCCGCGTGGAGCCCGCGTAGGTGACGATGGCGACGGTGTCGTTCTCGTTGAGGTTCTTGACGGCGACCTTGATGGCTTCCTTCGCGAGCGGCAGCCGGTCCTGCGAGTTCATGGAGCCGCTGGTGTCCACGAGGAAGACCAGGTGCGCGGGCTTGCGCTGCGAGCGCGAGAGGACCTTGCCCTGCACGCCCACGCGCACGAAGTGGCGCTTGGAGTCGAAGGGGGAGGGTGCACCCTCCAGGTGGACGGTGAAGGCGCCCTTCTCCGGGGCGGTGTAGCGGTACTTGAAGTAGTTGACGAACTCCTCCACGCGCACGGCGGAGGCGGGCGGCAGGGTGCCCTGGATGAGGTAGCGGCGCGCCACGGTGTACGACGCGGTGTCCACGTCCGCCGCGAAGGTGGACAGCGGGTCCTTCACCGTGTCGATGAAGAGGTTGGGCTTCCACGCCTCGAAGGAGTTGCCGCGCGCGGCGGACGCGGTATCGGCCGTGTCCATGGCGTCCTTCTGGACAGGCCTGTGCTGCGTGGCCACCTCACGGCGCTCCATCTTCAGCTGCGGAGTGGACGGAGGCGGGGGCGGTGCAGCCATGGGCTCGGCCAGGGGCTGCTCCGCGGCCGCCATGAGGCCACTGCCGGCGCCCGTCACCGGGCCTCGGGTGGGGGAGGGCGCTCTCTTGGCGGCAGACGCGGCGACCTGATCATTCTGGATGGCCTCGTCGAAAGCCTCCCCTTCGGATTCGACGAGCCTGCTCTCCGACTTATCGGTGGGCTGTGGCTCCGTAGTGGCCTGGGCCTGCTGGATGTCGGGGCGAGGGTTGGCGCTCTTCTCGGAGCCCACCTCGGCGGGGGACAGGGTGCGCATGCAGCCGGGCAGCATGCAGGTGACGAGAAGGGCACTTCCCCAAACGGACAGGCGGCGCTTCAGCGAGGACGGCGTCATGCGGTCTCCCAGGACGACAAGCAGGTCGACGGTCCGAAACGCATGACCCGCGAGAATGGGTCTATTCCCGTGAATTTTCCCACTCCCACCTGTGGGGGGCGCGTCGGTGTCCTTGTCTGGACCAGGCCCGTTTGGCAGGGTGCCGCCCATGCAGACCGCCAGACCGTTCCGCATCCTGGGAGTGCAGCAGATCGCCATCGGTGGGACCGACAAGGGCCCGCTGCGCAAGCTCTGGGTGGACCTGTTGGGGCTGACGCCCCATGGTACCTACCGCAGCGAGCGTGAGAACGTGGACGAGGACATCGTCGTCGTGGGCGCGGGCCCCTTCAAGGTGGAGGTGGACCTGATGCAGCCCATCAACCCCGATGGCAAGCCCCGCGTCCACGAGACGCCGCTCAACCATGTGGGCCTGTGGGTGGACGACCTGCCCGGTGCCGTGAAGTGGCTGGAGTCGCAGGGCCTGCGCTTCGCCCCCGGGGGCATCCGCAAGGGCGCTGCCGGTTTCGACATCTGCTTCGTGCACCCCAAGGGCAACGACCTGTTCCCATTCAGCGGTGAGGGCGTGTTGATTGAACTGGTACAGGCGCCCTCAGAGGTCATCGCCGCGTTCGACCAGCTCTCGGCGGGTGGGCACTGAGCCACGCGTCGCTCCGGGTCGAGAGGCTCGGCCCGGGAGCGTGAGGCAGCGGGTCAATTCCGGGGATTGGGTGCTTCGGGGTGCGGCGTGGAGTCCCGCCGTCCAGGCAGCGCCTGCTTCACCAGGGCCCCGAGCGCGGGCCGCACCCCGCGCTCCATGCGGTCCGTGGCGATGCAGAGCAGGAAGGTGAGCCCGATGAGCACGGCGAGCAGCAGCCAGAACCCGAGCCAGCCGCTGCGGTCTCCCCAGAAGCGCTGGAAGGAGAAGACGCCGCCAATGCGGTAGAACAGCAGCATCTCGTGGAAGAAGTACGCGGAGAGCGACGAGGTGCCGAACACCTCGATGAAGCGTCGCGTCCGTGACGCCTTCGCGCCCGCGGGCACCCGGCCCTCCAGCCATATCAACCCGAGCAGCACGGTGCAGACCCAGGCGAACCGCACCGCCGAGTTGGAGGGGTTGGCGACGAAGAACCGGTGGGGCGGATACAGGCCGTAGAGGAAGTCTCCGGCCAGCATTCCCGCGAAGCCCAGGGCCATCAGCAGGACCAGCGCCCGCGCGAGCCCGGCCCGCCCCCACGCTCCGGCCACCGTCCCCGAGAAGGCGCCGAGCCACGCGAAGCCCAGCCAGGGCAGCAGTGGGAACGGCGCGAAGGAGGACTTGTGGGTCAGCGTGGCCCAGGGCCCCTGCACCAGCTCCCCCAGCGGGGCCACGGCGAAGACGGCCATGGCCAGGACGAAGGACACCGGGGCCAGCACGCGTGGGCGCGAGGCCAGCAGGGCGGCCACCGGCAGCACGATGAGCAGGCACGCGCCCACGCACTGGAGGATGTCCATGCGGAGAATCCACACCGGCTCACGGAGCAGCGGGAACCATGCCCAGTTGACCAGCGTGGCCACCGCGAGCACCTCGCCGATGCGGCGGAGGTTGCGGCCCACGCGCTCACGCAGGACGCCGCCCGCCGCGCTGCGCACCATCAGGAGCGCCGTCGCGAAGCCCGCGGAGAAGATGAAGGCGGGGGCCACCAGCCCATCCACCTTCAGCAGGCGGCCCACCCACGGGCTCTGGCGCAGCTCCGGCGTGAGCAGGGCGAGCGCGTGGGTCTGAATCATGAACAGCACCGCGATGCCGCGCAGCCAGTCGATGGCGCGCACACGGTCCTGGGACACGGGGACGGAGGAGGAAGAAGGGTCGGGGGCCACGGCTGGCGCACCCTACGGCAGATCACGAGCCGAGTGCACGGCCCGCCATCCGGCGGGGGTCCATCGCATCCCTCCCCGGAGGACAGGAGGGATGCGACGGCGCTCCCCTCGAGGAAGCGCGGGCGTCCACCCTGCTCAGCGCGGGGTGGCGCTGTGGAGCGACGCCATGTCGATGACGAAGCGGTAGCGCACGTCGCTCTTGAGCATGCGCTCGTAGGCCTCGTTGATCTGCTGGATGGGGATGATTTCGATGTCGGAGACGATCTGGTGCTGGGCGCAGTAGTCGAGCATCTCCTGCGTTTCGGCGATGCCACCGATGCTGGAGCCGGCCAGCCGCTTGTTCCCGTTGATGAGCGCGAACGCGGACACGGGCGTCGGCTTGGGGGGGACGCCGACGAGCACCATCGCGCCCTTGGGGCGCAGCATTCTCAGATGCTGGTTGTAGTCGTGCGGGGCGGAGATGGTGTCGATGATGATGTCGAAGCGGCCCGCCAGCTTCTTGAAGACGCCTTCGTCCTTCGTCACCTCGAAGCCCTGGGCACCCAGCCGGCGCGCATCGGCCTCCTTCGAGCGCGACGTGCTGAGCACCGTCACCTCGGCGCCCATGGACGCGGCGAGCTTCACCGCCATGTGGCCCAGCCCGCCCAGGCCGACAACGCCCACGCGGTCACCCTGCTTGCAGTTCCACTGGCGAAGCGGGGAGTAGGTGGTAATGCCGGCGCACAGGAGCGGCGCGGCGGCGGCGGGGTCGAGGCCCTCGGGGACCTTCAGCGCGAAGTGCTCGGTGACGACAATCTGCGTCGCGTAGCCACCGTAGGTCGGCGTCTTCCGGTCCATCTGGGTGCCATTGTAGGTGTAGGCGGCCTGCTTCTCGCAGAACTGCTCCAGGTCCTGGCGGCACGTCTGGCAGTCCCGGCACGAGTCCACCATGCACCCGACGCCCGCCATGTCGCCCACCTTGAGCTTCTTGACGTGCTGGCCGACCTGCTTGACCCGACCGATGATTTCGTGACCCGGGACCATGGGGAAGCGGGAGCCGCCCCACTCGTCACGGGCCTGGTGGATGTCGGAATGGCAGACACCGCAGTAGAGGATGTCGATGAGCACGTCATGGGGACCGGGCTCGCGCTGCTCGAACGAGAACGGCGTCAGGGGCTTTCCCGCGGAGGTGGCGGCAAAAGCATGGGTCGTGAGCATGGTGTTCTCCTTCAGGATGCGGTTTGAATGCCTCTGATGTGTAGGGCGCTCATCACATCCGAAACGAGGGGAATGTGCATGGAGTGTTTGGGACTTCTACTTCCCCAGCCGGGCCGAGGCCTCGGCGGAGTGGCGAGCCGCGCGTACAAGGGCAGGGGAGGGAGCGAGCCGTCAGGTACTCGGCTACGGCACCTCCGTTCCGCTGCTGGACCTGGGGGCGGGCATGCGTTCGGACAGGGGCAGGCCCATCTTGAGGGCTGCCATGACACGTTCGCTGTCCCTCATTCCGCCTGTCCTCGCCACGAGCAGCGGGCTCGCCTTCGCCGCGCTCGCCCGGGTCGTCCACCGTCGTCCCGACAACCCTGTGGATGCCTCCACCCGGGAGCAGGTGCTCGACAACACCGAGCGCCCTGTCCAGGAGGCGCACAAGTACCTGAGGCGGCCGGGCAAGTGGTACGTGCTGGTGCCGGCGTCGATGGCCGCTTCCGCGCTCCTGGCGCGGGCGCGCGGGGTGGCTGCCGCGGTGCCAGTGGCGCTCTCCGCGTTGCTGGGCGCCGCCGTGGCCGAGGGGACGGAGAAGTGGCTCCCGTCACGGCCTCCGCCGCCCGGACGGAACGACCCTGACGAGCCCAGCTTCCCGAGCGGGCACACCCTGCAGCCCACGGCGGTGTCGCTCACGGCCGCCTACGTGCTGTCGCGCGAGGGGCTCGTGCCCCCTCGGGTCGCGGCTCCGGTGGCGCTGGCGGTGCCACTCGTGTTCGGGCTCATCCAGCTCCCAGGAGATCGCCACTGGCTGAGCGACGTGGCCGGAGGCTGGCTCGCCGGGTTGACCATCGCCGCCACCTGCGCGGCGCTCTACGACGTGCTCGCGAGGCGCTGACCTTGTCGGTGCCCCGCCCTCTCTGGAAGAGAGGGCGGGGCGAGGGACTACCAGGAGATGCCGTCGAGGTAGACCGTGCCCGTCCAGCCCCCGTTGGTGGTGAACTCCACGCCCAGCTGAAACAGCGGCGTCGTGCTCTCGGACGGGAGGGGCACCGTCACCGTGTTCCAGGCATCGGGCGTGAGGCTGCCAATGCCGGTCCAGCGGCCCGTGTAGCGCCAGCCAGCCGCCGCGCCTTCGAGCGCGAAGGGCTGGATGGCGGTGATGCTGCTGCCCGAGGGTACCCACACGCGGAAGGTCACCGTCGCACCGCGCGGGACTGTGGCGCTGGAGACCCCCGCCGCGCCCGTGCCCGCAGTGCCGTTGAAGGGCACGGCGAGCGAGCGCGTCCCTGCATGGGCCCGCAGGGTGGAGGTGCTTACCGCCCCGAGCGGAGCGCCGGACGCGCTCCACTGCTCGCTGCCCGACTCGAACCCATAGCCAGACGTCGAGCCACCGGTGCCTCCGCCCGTGCCGCCACCTGTCCCGCCTCCGGAGCCAGGCAGCGTGGTGCCAGCTGCGGGAAGCGTCAGTCCGCCCGCCTGGAGGAACGTACCGGCGCGGCTTCGGATGTACGGCTGACCGTCACTCGCGAGGTCATTCTGGTAGGAGCTCTGTCCGCCAGCCCCCGCGCCGAAGAGGAGCGCGATGACGCCCGAGTTGGCGAACTTCCTCCGGTGGAGGTCTCCCTGCGCACCGAAGAAGTACTCCGTCCGGTTGTCGCGATAGCCCGCGCGCGCCGAGCCGTCGTTATTGATGTTGCGGTGGCTGGCGTTGCCGAGCGGAATCTGCCACAGCACCCACCGCCTGTTGGTGGCCACGTTCATCAACCGCAGCCACTCCGCGTACCGGTTGAAGGAGCGCGAGGAGATGGACGCGATGTCGCTCATGTCCCACCACCGGTCCTCGCCGCGCGTCAGCTTGTAGAAGTCCGCATCGCGGTCCAGCGGGTCGCCCACCAGCACGTCATAGGTGGTGCCGGTGGTATTGGGCCCCAGGCCCAGGGGCTTGAGGAAGTTGACGACCTTGTCCACCTCGGGCTGGAGCGGGTCCGTCACCGAGCAGCAGGCGATGTCCTTTCCGCTGGCCCACGCGGACACGTGGATGCCGAGGAGGACGTTGTTCGCGCCCACGGCTTTGCGCAGCTGCAGGAAGGCCTGGCCCCAGCCCGCCACGGTGTTGGGCAGGTTCGCCAGCTCGGGCAATCCGGTGGCCGCCACCGCCGCGTAGGCATTCGGGTTGGAGTTCGTCTGCATTTGCAGGAACCCCGCCGCATCGGGCTCGACGAGCACCAGCATGGGCTTGCCGTGCTCCTTCGCGCGCTGCATCAGCAACCGCACGTCGCTGAAGTAGCTGCGCATGGTGGTGGCGTTCTGCACCTTGGCGAGCGATTCGCCCTCACCGCCGCCGGGCTCGGCGAAGAGCTGATAGAAGACAGGTGCGGCGATGTAGCCCTGGGTGAGCGACTCCTTCATGAAGGTCGTGCCCCAGCTGCCGTCGTACGGGCTCCAACCCCAGTTATTCGCCCAGCCCTTCGTGAAGTAGCGGTAGCGCACGTCCCAGGGCACACCGCTGTCGCGCATCCAATTCTGCCCGGCCTCCTCGAATAGACCGACGAGCAGGCGGTTGGGAAGTCCTATGGGAACGGGCCCCTGCACGCCTGAAAGTGATTGGGCGGAAACAGGGAGCGTCGTGATGACAAAAGTCAGCATCAGCGCCGTGAGGGCGCGTCGGATGGTTGTTTTCATGGGCAGCTGCATACAAATGGCGGGCATTCCATAAGCCCACCACCGCGGCAGGTGCCGATATGCCAAGCCGTCCCGCCTGCTCCATGCGCCTGCCTTCGAACTCCCGCCCGTGAAGACCGGGAGCGGGCGGAGATTCATTCGCCCCCCACGGACGCTCGTCCTCACCTCCGCCTGGGGCGCCAGGCGTCCGAAGGGAGATTCAGGGTCAGGAACCCGGGCACGACAGCCCCGGCTCGGGGGCGTCGGCGTCCTGGCGCTCCAGCAGGCACCGCAGCGCCTCCGGGTCCGCGGACTCCGCCACGTACGCGCGGCGCCAGAGCAGTGCGGCCACGCGATTCGGCATCTGTGGGTCCTGCGCCACCAGTGCCCGGCGCACCCCGTTGGCGCCCGCCGGTACCGAGCGCGCCGCCGCTTCGAGCTTCGCCACCTCGTCCGGGCAGCCGTCCGGGCAGTTGTAGAGGAACACCGCGTGCCCGTGCTCCAGGTTGTGGATGTAGAGGCAGCGCGAGACGGGCTCGCTGTACACGCCACAGCGCGCCACGCTGCCGCAGTGCAGGCCGGAGCTCGGCGGGTTCTCGGACGCGGTCGCCCCGGAACCACATGCGGTGTTGCTGCACGAGACGAGGTGGCGGGCCTCGGTCTGCGGCGACAGTGGGAAGTCGAACCGCTCGCAGCCCTGGGGGGGCGGCTCCGTCGTGGAGCCGCAGGCGCAGAGCGAGAGGAGGGCGAGGAGCGAGGGAAGGAAGCGTGGACGGGCCATCATGCCGCCGTCATACCGCATCAGCCGGGGAACGCGCCCCGGCGCTCCACGTCGAAGCCGCGCAGCCCCCGGAAGCCCGCGGCGTCGGCGAAGCGGATGAAGTCCGCCTGGGACAGGCTGCCTCCCGTGGCGCGCGCGTGGCCGTTGGCGAACTCCTCGCCCATGGGGGGCAGGTCCAGGCCTTTCAGGAAGGAAATCAGGTCCACGGGGGCCCGGCTGCGCATGGCGAAGTTCACCCGGCCCGGCAGGTAACCCGCGTTGGCGGCGACGACGATGTGCTCGGGCAGCCGCTGCGCCCAGCGGACCGCCACCAGCGGGTGCACTTGCGCCTCGGAGCTGAACAGCAGCAGCGCCACGTTGCCGGCGAAGCGCGGCGGAGTCTTCGCGCACCGGGCCACCTCGCGCTGCACCTCCAGGCGGCAGTCGTGCAGCACGTCCACACCGGGCACGCGCCCCTCGGCGATATCGGCCGCGCTCCCGGCGCGCAGCAGCACCTCCAGCGCCAGCGGGGCGGCGAACCGCGACGAGCGCCGTGCCGCGTTCAGCAGCGCCACCGACTCCGTCACCGCCGCGCGTCCCGCGCGCTTGAGCGCGTCCTTGAGGAACGGCATCGGAGCGGTCGCCCCCAGGTCCGCCACCGTGCCCATCACCGCCAGCCACTCCAGCGGCCCGGGCACGACCAGCGGAGACACCAGCACGTACGTCAGCAGGCTGCTGTTGGCGATGGGCTCGTGCCCGTTCGCCGTGAGCACGCGCGCTCCAGGCGGGAAGTCCTCGGAGAGGTGGTGGTCCACCACGAGCGTGGGCATCTCGGGGACGATGGAGGCTCCCCGGCTGCCCATGTCGAGCACCACCAGCGCGTCATGGAAGCCGGCGCGCAGGCGTTCCTGGAAGGCCGGCGAGTGGGCGTGCTCTCCCTTGCCGGGCACCCGAGCCAGCGGACGGGCACCCACGGCCTCCAGGGCGCGCAGCGCGAGCACGCCGGAGGTGAGGCCATCCACGTCCGTGTGCGGTGCCACCAGCACCCGCCGTCCCTGCTGCTCTCGCAGGAAGAGGCGGGCATCCTCGATGGCCTCCACGGGGGCGGGCCAGAGCGGGTCCTGCGTGTGTCCCAGCAGCATGGTGGGAAGCTGTAACGCGCAGTGCGGTTGGGGGAGGGCGGGGCTGGAGTGCTCGCACGGTGTCCGGCCGGGCCCGCGTGCCATGTCGGCCTCGTATGAGACGGCCCCGTCCATGCCGAATCCGAAGAGCACCATGGAAGGCTCCACGACCTATCGACTTGGCTACGTCGCCAACTGCCTGACGCTCGGCGTGGGCGCCAGCCACACGTGCCGACTCGCCGGTGCCACCCCGCAGCGGCTGGAGGCGCTCACCGCGCAGAACCTGGAGGAGCTGGAGCAGATCCTCCTCTTCAATGAAGCGCGCGGCATCGAGGTGTTTCGCATCGGCTCGTCGCTGGTGCCCTTCGCCTCGCACCGGGTGAACACGCTGCCGTGGTGGAAGACGTTCGCCAGGACGTTCGACCACCTGGCCCGCATCGCCCGGCGCTCGAACCAGCGGCTGTCCCTCCACCCGTCGCCCGCGGGGGCCTCGCTGTCCTCGCGCCATCCCCACGTGCGCGAGGCCGCGCTGGCGGAGCTTCGCTACGGCGCCCGCGTGCTGGACCTGCTGGAGGCGGGCCCCGAGTCGCGCGTCGTCCTCCACGTGGGCGGCGCCGCGCCGTCGCCCGAGGAGGCGCTGGCCGCCGCGCACCGCTTCCTGGACGAGATGCCAGAGGAGCTGCGCAACCGCATCACCGTGGAGCATGACGACAAGGTATGGAGCGCGCGCGAGGTGCTGCCGCTGGCGCGCGAGCACGGCATCCCCATGGTGGGCGACAACCTGCACAACGACGTGCTGCCCTCGGACCCGGGGATGTCGCTGAAGCAGCTGGTGCGCGAGGCCACTGCCACGTGGACGGTGTTGGACTTGCGGCCCAAGTTCCACCTCGCCAGCCAGAAGGCGGACGGGCGACCCGGCGCACACTCGGACTTCGTGGACCCGGCCGACTTCCGCGCCATGGTGTCCGCGCTGGTGGGGCCCGCGGACTTCATGCTGGAGGCGAAGGAGAAGGACCGCGCCCTGTTCGCGCTGCGACAGCTGGGGGGGAAGCGTCAGCAAGCAACGGGGCAGGGGGCGACGGCTCCCTGAGGTCTACTTTCGGGGTGTTATCGGGCGATGCTTCCTCTACGGTGCGCCCCATGAACCGGAACCTTTCTCTGCATCCCCTGCTGCGAACGGTCCTCGCGGCCGTGGCGCTGCCCGCCTTCCTGAGCTGTGCCCAGGACTCGCAAGTGACGCGAGAGACCCCGGCCCCCGGTGCGTCCACCGCCCAGGCTTCCACCGCCGCCAAGGCCACGCCGGAAGAGGCGAAGCAGTTCGTCGAGAAGGTCAACGCCGACCTCAAGCGGCTGTTGACGAAGCAGTCCACCGCCGAGTGGATCAAGAACACGTACATCACCGACGATACCGAGCGGAACGCCGCCTACGCCAACGAGGATTTGCTCGGCTACATCAACAACGCCATCAAGGGTGCGCGCCGCTTCGAAGGGCTGCAGCTGGACCCGGACACCGCGCGCATGCTGTATCTGCTCAAGGTGTTCCAGCCGCTGGCGGCCCCGGCGGATGCCCAGAAGCGCGCGGAGCTGACCGCCACCGCGTCGAAGCTCGAGGGCCTCTACGGCAAGGGCAAGTACTGCGGCAAGGACGGCAAGGGGAAGTGCCGGGACCTCGGCGAGCTGTCGGACGTCATGGCGGACAGCCGCAACTACGACGAGCTCCTGGACGTGTGGCAGGGCTGGCACCAGGTCTCCCGCCCCATGCGCCCGCTGTACGAGCGCCTGGTGTCCATCTCCAACGAGGGCGCGAAGGACATCGGCGTCGACGACCTGGGCACGCTGTGGCGCTCGGGGTATGACATGCCGCCCGCCGAGTTCGAGAAGGAGGCCCAGCGCCTGTGGGGCCAGGTGAAGCCCCTCTACGACGAGCTGCACTGCTACGTGCGCGGCCGGCTCGCGAAGCAGTACGGCGAGGCGAAGGTGCCCGCCGGCAAGCCCATCCCCGCGCACCTGCTCGGCAACATGTGGGCGCAGGAGTGGAACAACATCTACCCCCTGGTGGAGCCCTTCCCCGGTCAGGCCAGCCTGGACGTGGATGCCGAGCTGAAGAAGCAGGGCTATGACGCCATGCGCATGGTGAAGCTGGGTGAGAAGTTCTTCACCTCGATGGGCCTCAAGCCGCTGCCGCAGACCTTCTTCGAGCGCTCGCAGTTCACCCAGCCGCGAGAGCGCGAGGTCGTCTGCCACGCCAGCGCGTGGGACGTCACCTACGAGAACGACCTGCGCATCAAGATGTGCATCAAGCCCACCGAGGAGGACCTCACCACCATCCACCACGAGCTGGGCCACAACTATTATTACGCGTACTACTACACCCTGCCCGTGCTCTATCAGTCCGGCGCCAATGACGGCTTCCACGAGGCCATCGGCGACGCGCTCACGCTGAGCATCACCCCCGCGTACCTCCAGCAGGTGGGCCTGCTGAAGTCGGTGTCGAAGAACGAAAAGAACCTCATCAACCTCCAGCTCAAGGACGCGCTGAAGAAGGTGGCCTTCCTGCCCTTCGGCCTGCTGGTGGACCAGTGGCGCTGGGAGGTGTTCTCCGGCCGCGTGCAGCCGGCGGACTACAACAAGTCCTGGTGGGCGCTGCGCGAGAAGTACCAGGGCGTGGGTGCCCCGGTGGCGCGCACCGAGGAGGACTTCGACCCGGGCGCCAAGTACCACGTGCCCGCCAACGTCCCCTATACGCGCTACTTCCTTGCCCACATCCTCCAGTTCCAGTTCCACAAGGCCATGTGCGAGGCCTCTGGCTACAAGGGCCCGCTGCACGAGTGCTCCATCTACGGGAACAAGGAAGCAGGCAAGCGGCTCCAGGCCATGCTGGAGCTGGGCGCCAGCAAGCCCTGGCCGGACGCGCTCCAGGCCATGGCGGGCACCCGGCAGATGGATGCAACCGCGTTGCTGGACTATTTCAGCCCGCTGCGCACCTGGCTCCAGACGCAGAACAAGGGCCAGAAGTGCGGTTGGTAGCTCGCTCGAGGGGTGGACTCGCCGGGCCTCTGCGCATAGGTTGTGTAGGTCTTGGCGGGTTCGCTCGGTAGGACGACCGGACGACGGATTTTCGCGTCCATGACCAAAAGAAGAGATGAGCGCAATGGCTACTGGTACCGTGAAGTGGTTCAACGATGCGAAGGGTTTCGGCTTCCTCACTCAGGACGGTGGTGGTGAGGACGTGTTCTGCCATCACTCCGCCATCAACATGGATGGCTTCCGCTCCCTGCAGGAAGGCCAGAAGGTGGAGTTCGAGGTCACCAAGGGCCCCAAGGGCCTGCAGGCGCAGAACGTCCGCGCGGCCTGAGCCGGGCGTCACTCGAACGATTTCTTGATGCAACCGAAGGGTCCGGTCCCACCAGGGTCGGACCCTTTGTATTTGAGGAGTCCCTGTCATGCCGTCGAAGAAGCCCCGGGCCTCGTGTACCCGCCTGATTCCCCTGTTGGCCGCGCTCGGTTGCTCCAACACGCCACCGCCGCCGGACTCGGGGAGCGCGCTGACGCCCCCCGCGATGCGAGCGCCGCTCGAAGCGGCTGCTGCCCCGAAGGAGCCCGCCATGAAGACGCCCGCGCTCGACACCGCCGCGCTGAAGGCGGAGCTGGTCGCGAAGCACGGCGAGGCGCAGCGAGCACGCATCGAGCGCGGCGTGGCGCAGGTGCTGGCGCAGTGGCGCGAGGAGGACGGGGACGCGTCGGCCTTCATTCGCGAGCACTTCCTGTCGGACCCGAAGGCGCTGGACGCCACCTTCGCGCGGATGGAGCGGCTGTTCGAGCAGCTCGACGGCCACATGAACGAGCTGACGCGCGAGCTGCAGTGGTACACGGACCTGGACCTGGGGCCGCTGCTGCCGGTGGAGCCGCTGCTGGCGTCGTATGACCCGTCCTCCAACGTCACGTCGGACCTGTTCCGGGCGAAGGTGGGCTTCGTGGTGCTGCTCAACTTCCCGCTCACCACGCTGGCCGAGCGCGCGGAGCAGGGTCCGAAGTGGACGCGGCGGCAGTGGGCGGAGGCCCGGCTGGCATCGCGCTTCAACCGGCGGGTGCCGGCGGAAATCGAGCAGGAGTCGTCGAAGGCCATCTCCGCGGCCAACCTCTACATCGCCGAGTACAACGTCTGGATGCACCACCTGGTGGACGAGCGGGGGCAGCGGCCCTTCCCCAGGGGGCTGCGGCTCATCAGTCACTGGAACCTGCGCGACGAGCTGAAGGGGGACTACACGGACCCGAACGGCCTCGCGAAGCAGCGGATGATTCTCCGGGTGATGGAGCGAATCGTCACGCAGACGATTCCGGCGGCCGTCATCGACAACCCGAGGCTGGACTGGAACCCCTTCACCAACGCGGTGACGGTGGCGCCGCCGGAGACGGTGGAGGAGGACGCTCCCCCGCGCGAGGCGAAGCCGGACACCGCGCCGGAGCCGGACGCGCGCTATGCACACCTGCTGGCCATCTTCCAGGCGGCGCGCAAGGTGGACCCGTACTCGCCGGTAGCGCCCACGCGGATTGCCCGGAGCTTCGAGCTGACGCGCGAGCTGCCGGAGGAGCGGGTGCGGGCGCTGCTCACGCAGGTGCTGGAGTCGCCGGTGGTGCCCCGGGTGGCGAAGCAAATCGAGGCGCGGCTGGGGCGGAAGCTGGGGCCGCAGGACCTGTGGTACCCGGGCTTCAAGCCCGGAGGGACGCGGCCCGAGTCGGAGCTGGATGCGCTGACGCGCAAGCGCTACCCCACGGCGCAGGCCTTCGCCAAGGACCTGCCGCGCATCCTCCAGGCCATGGGCTTCACGAAAGCCAAGGCGGACTGGCTGGCGGCGCGCATCCAGGTGGACGCGTCACGCGGGGCGGGCCACGCGCAGCAGGCCATGCGGCGGGGGGACTTCGCCCGGCTGCGCACGCGCGTGGAGAAGGAGGGCATGAACTATAAGGGCTACAACATCGCGGTCCACGAGCTGGGGCACAACGTGGAGCAGGTGTTCAGCCTCTACTCGGTGGACCACACGCTGCTGACGGGCGTGCCCAACAACGCCTTCACGGAGGCGCTGGCCTTCGTGTTCCAGGCACGCGACCTGGAGCTGCTGGGACTGGGCAGGCCGGACGCGGAGGCCGAGCGCGAGCGGGTGCTGAACGACTTCTGGCAGACGTGGGAGATTGCCGGCGTGGCGCTGGTGGACATGGCCGTGTGGCACTGGATGTACGAGCACCCGGACGCGAAGCCCGCGCAGCTGCGCGATGCGGTGGTGGGCATCTCCCGCGACGTCTGGAACCGGTACTACGCGCCGGTGCTGGGCGGGGAGGGCACGCCACTGCTGGGCATCTACAGCCACATGATCAGCTACCCCATCTACCTGCCGGACTATCCGCTCGGGCACCTCATCGCGTTTCAGATTGAAGAGCACCTGAAGCGCAAGGGCCCGCTGGGCGCGGAGTTCGAGCGGATGGCCACGCACGGGCAGGTGACGCCCGACCAGTGGATGGTGCACGCCACGGGCGCGCCGGTGAGCGCGGAGCCGCTGCTGCGCGCCACCGAGGCCGCGCTCAAGCCGTAGGCCGCACCTCGAGTCGAGGGCTGCCGCGGTGCTGCGCGGCGGCCCCCAGCTCGGGAGAACTACTGCTTGGAGGTGTCGCCGGGGATGTCCACCAGCTCCACGTCGAAGACGAGGACGGCGTTGGGTGGGATGCGCGAGCCCGGGGGCGGGCGCTCGCCGTAGGCCGTGTTGCCGGGGCACGTGAGCTTCGCCTTGCCCCCCACCTTCATCCTCGCGACGCCCTGGGTCCAGCAGGGGATGACGCCGTTGAGAGGGAACTCCACGGGGATTCCGCGCCGGGCCGAGGTGTCGAACACGGTGCCATCCATCAGCCGGCCCTCGTAGTGGACCTTGACGGTGTCGGTGGGGCGCGGGCTGCCGCCGGTACCCGCCTGCGTCTCGCGGTAGATGACGCCGGAGGGGAGCTTCACGGCGCCGGGCTCCTTCGCGGCGCGCCCCAGCAGGG
The DNA here is from genome assembly GCA_035645295.1 of Archangium sp. Lineage (GTDB taxonomy): Bacteria > Myxococcota > Myxococcia > Myxococcales > Myxococcaceae > Archangium. The sequence goes on along the minus strand of DASQMW010000307.1, from coordinate 46,632 downwards.
CGGCACCGGCCTGGGCCTGCCGGCCCTTCGCGAGCGCCTGGATTTTCTCCGCGTACTCCTTCGGGTCCACGGCGGTCGCGGTGCCGGCGATGCTGTCGGCGATGCCGCGCTGGAGGAGCTGCACCTCCTCGGGCGTCAGTCCGAAGAGGGAGAGGTCCCGACCCACGGACACACCGAGCGCGTAGACCGTCTTGGCGTCCTCGGACGTGAGGTCGGGGGGCGTGGCCGGAGTCGTCGCGGCGGCGGGGGGCGCCTTGGCCGCGGGCTCGGGTGGCTTCGCCGTCCTGGGGGGCTGTGCGTGGGCCGCGGGGGCGCCGAGCGCCAGCACCAGGGCCGCCATCCACATCGTTCGCATGCTTCCGCCTTTCGAATGAACCGTTGAACTCCAGGGCGTGCGTATGCGCTTCCGCGTGCGCAGACACAAGCCAGTGCGAAGAATGCAGCGAGAAAGCACAGACGGCGCTTGCCTCGAAGCTTCTCCGCGGAGTGCCGGTCGTTTTCTTGCGACTTCAGCGCGCGCCTCTACCCTGAATCCAGGTTGCTTCACCCCCGAAGCGGCCTGTTGCACCACTGGAGGCGAAGTGATGAGCGACAAGCGGAAGGCCAGGCGGGCCCCCCTCGACATCTATCTCAACAAGTACATGGGTGGCGTGCCGTACATGTCGCGGGCTGAGGACATCAGCCAGGAAGGGCTGAGCCTCGCTCGGCTGCTCGAGCCGCGGCACGAGGCGAAGCGCGTCGGCCTCCAGTTCCAGCTCCCCGGCTCCGAGGAAATCATCTACGCCGAGGGTGAAGTCGTGCGCGAGTGGGCGGAGGCGGCGACCGCGAAGCGCGAGCGCTCCGGCGTCCGCTTCACGCTCCTTACCGAGCGCCACCGCCGGATGATCGACGCCTACGTCGACCGACACAGTCGCGAGAATTGACGCGATGCGGTGCCCTGGGAGGGCGCCTTGACTCCCTCGAAGTGACCTCTTTGAATGGTGATCATTCTGTCCTGTGACTACCTGCGAAGTCGGGCGAGGACTGGAGGATTTCCCGTGAGGCGTTCGCTGTGGGGGATGTTGCTGGCGGTGCCGCTGACAGCGCTCGGCCAGGGCAAGGAAGCGAAGGCCCCGGCACCGGTCGCCACGGCCGAGGTGACACGACCCCCGAGTCCCGGCGTCAACTGGGAGGGGCAGGTGCTGCGCGCCACCGGGGCCGGTGCACCGGACCTGAAGGCGGCCAACCCGGCGCAGGCGCGCCTGGGGGCGGAGCGGGCCGCGAAGCAGGACGCGCTCCGCAACCTCCTGGACCAGGCCAAGGGCATCCCGCTCAGCGCGGGCCGCACCGTCGGGGATGAGATGTCCCGCGACGAGGTACGCGGCCTCGTGGAGGGCGCCATCGGCGGCTACAAGGTGGTGGCCAAGCGGTACTTCTCGGACAGCGGTGTTGAGATAGACGTGGAGGTGCCACTGGCGGCCATCACCGCGACGCTGGTGACGGCCGCGCCGGACTCGGCCATCTCGCTCAACGCCGAGGGCGCGAAGAAGTACACGGGCCTGGTGGTGGACGCGCGCGGCCTGGGCGTGAAGCCCATGCTGGCCCCCCGGTTGCTGGATGGCACCGGCAAGGCGCTCTACGGAGCGGCGGCGCTCTCGAGTGAGAGCCGCTCCACCGCGGGCGTGGCGGCCTGGTTCGACAGCCTGGAGGCGGCGAAGAAGGCCGTGCTCGTGGGCGAGAAGCCGCTGGTGGTGAAGGCCACGGTGCTGAAGGGCTCGGATCTGGTGCTCGCCTCGGATGACGCGAAGGCGCTGACCGAGGTCAACACGCGCTTCCTGGCCGAGGGTCGGGTCGTCATCGTCACCCAGTAGCCCTCCCGAGGTCCGGCCATGTCCCTGAAAACGAAGGCCAGCGTGACGGGTGGGGCGAGCAACACCGTCGAGCTGACGTTGGCCCGTTGATGCGGAAGGTGTGGCTGGCGGTGGCGGTGGCAACCTCCGCGTGTGCTGGGCGCCAGGAGCCGGAATCCATGGCGAAGGCGCGCGCGTTGCTGGCAGGCGCGGAGGCGCCGAGCGGGAATCTGGCGCTGCGCTGCGAGCCGGAGGACGCGGAGGTGTACCTGGACGGGGTCCTCCAGGGGCTGTGTAGCGACTTCGCGGGCTCGCCGAGGTCGCTCCGGGTGGGCGCGGGGCTGCACCACATCCAGGTGAAGAAGCAGGGCTTCTGGCCGTACACGACGTACTACGAGGCCAGCGGAGCCCGGGCGAGGCTGACCATCCAGCTCCGCTCCGCGGTGGCTCCTGGAGGTGGGTGAGCAGGTAGGCAAGCCCACCCCGTGGACAAGTAGCGACGTGACGACGACTTCGGTGGTTTCATCCAGCGCCATGGCGGCTTGAAGACACCAGCGCCCGGACCAGAAGAGGAGAACGCCATCGGACGCCGCAGGAAACCCAGTGCCCGTGCCGCGGTAGCGCCCGCCGCAACCCCTTCCGTCCCGCCCGCCCCGGTGCTCCACGCGGTGGCGATACCGAAGGCGCGCGCCGCCCCGGAGGCAACCCGGCAGCCGAGCGCTTCTCCGATGGTGGGCGTCGCCGCCCCGACGCCGATGGCGCAGGTCGACCTGTCGGAGGCGGATGCGCGGCGCATCGACCTGTGGTGGTCCGCGGCGATGGTGGGCTCTCTGGGGCTGGTGTTCGCGCTGCTCTCCGTGTTCGGCGGGGTGGCGGTGCCGGTGCTGCTGGCGCTGTCGGGGGCCTACATCTTCAACCCCATGGTGACGGCCCTGGAGAAGCGGGGGCTGAACCGGACGTGGGGGACGACGCTCATCTTCCTGGGCGGCACGCTGCTGATGGTGGGCGCGGTGCTGTACCTGGTGCCGGTGTTTCGCGAGGAGGCGGCGAAGCTGCCAGACTTCTTCCGCCGGGGGAGCACGCAGGTGGTGCCCCAGCTGGAGGCGCTGCTGGGCCGCTCGCTTCCGGACCTGGTGCGGCAGCGCACCGCCGAACTGGGACAGCAGGCGTCGGACCTGATTCAGCGCGCGGGCCCCGCGGCGGCGAGCCTCCTGGCGAGCTTCGCGGGCAACACGGCGCGCCTGGTGGCCACGTTGCTGGGCCTCTCGGTGGTGCCGGTGCTGGCCTTCTTCTTCCTGCAGGACTACCCGCGGCTGATGGGCAGGCTGAAGGACCTGCTGCCCCGACGCGCGGTGGGGCTGGTGGCCCGTCGCTTCGCGGAGGTGGACGAGGTGCTCTCCGCCTTCGTGCGCGGGCAGCTCACCGTGGGCGCGGTGCTGTCGCTCATCTACGCGGCCGGGCTGTCCGCCGGGCGCATCGACATGGCCATCGTCATCGGGGTGATTGCCGGCTTTGGCAACATGGTGCCGTACCTGGGCACGGCCGTGGGCATCCTCCTGTCGCTGGTGGGGCTGGCGCTGTCGTGGCAGGGGCCCTGGCAGCTTGCGGTGGTGGCGGGCACCTTCGTCATCGGCCAGATGCTGGAGGGGCTCGTCATCACCCCGCGCATCGTCGGGGAGAAAGTGGGCCTGGCGCCGGTGGCGGTCATCATCGCCATCCTCGCGTTCGGCGAGCTGTTCGGCTTCGTAGGCATCCTCCTGGCGGTGCCGGTGGCGGCCATCCTCAAGGTGGTGCTGCGCGTGGTGGTGCAGCGCTACCGGCGCACGGCCCTGTATATGGGAGAGCCCCCCTCGCCTTGACGGTGGGGCGGGTGAAGGCAGGGGCCTCGGGAGTCGGCGGTGACGAAGCTGGAGAAGCTGCACAGGGAAATCGTGGCGTGCCGGGCCTGCCCGCGCCTGGTGGAGTGGCGCGAGGAAGTGGCCCGGGTGAAACGCCGGGCCTACCGCGATTGGAACTACTGGGGCCGGCCGGTGCCGGGCTTCGGGGACCCCCGGGCACGGCTGATCATCATCGGGCTGGCGCCGGCGGCGCATGGGGCCAACCGGACGGGGCGGGTGTTCACCGGGGACCGCTCGGGGGACTTCCTGTTCGCTGGACTGCACCGGGCCGGGTTCGCCAGCCAGCCGCGCAGCGAGCACCGGGAGGACGGGCTCGCCCTGAAGGACGCCTTCATCGTGGCGGCGGCCCGCTGCGCCCCGCCGGACAACAAGCCCCTGCCCGAGGAGCTGGCCCGCTGCGCCCCGTTCCTGGACCGGGAAATGGCCCTGCTGCCCGCCCGGGTGCTGCTCGCGCTGGGGGCCATCGGCTGGAACGCCGCGCTCGCCTCCCTGGACCGGGAAGGGGTGGCCCTCGGTTCGCCCCGGCCGGCCTTCGGCCATGGGGCGGAGGTGGCACTGCCGGGCGGGCGGACGCTCATGGGCTGCTACCACGTCAGCCAGCAGAACACGCAGACGGGCCGGCTCACCCCGGCCATGTTCGATGCGGTGATGGACCGGGTCCGCGGGGTGTTGGACGGGAAGACGTGAAGGGGCCGCTGTGTTTCCTTGACAGCCGCGGGAGCCCGCTGCTATTCCCCGCCCCCATCAGCGCGACGGGTCGTTAGCTCAGCGGTAGAGCACTACCTTGACACGGTAGGGGTCAGTGGTTCGATCCCACTACGACCCAACACAGTAGAGGTTTCATCCAGCGGGCGGCATGGCTTCTCAAGAGCCTGCCGCCCGCTGCTTTTCCTGAGGTCTCGCATGTCCGAAACAATCACGGTGACGCTCCCCGACGGCAGCCAGAAGCAGACGGCCCGGGGCACCACCATCGCGGACTTCGTGCGTGAGAGCATCGGGGCGGGCCTGGCCAAGGCCGCCCTCTTCGCCCGGGTGAATGGCCAGGACATGGACCTGGCCCGGAAGCTGGAAGAGGACGCGAAGCTCCAAATCTTCACGCCGAAGAGCCCCGAAGCCCTGGATCTCATCCGCCATGACGCCGCCCACGTGGTGGCCAGCGCCGTGCAGCACCTGTTCCCCGGCACGCAGGTGACCATCGGTCCCGCGACGGAGGACGGCTTCTACTACGACTTCTTCCGCGAGAAGCCCTTCACGCCGGAGGACCTGGAGAAGATTGAAGCCGCGGCCAACGCCGAGCTGAAGCAGGACATGCCCTTCGTCCGCACGGAAATCTCCATGGACGAGGCGGTGCGCCTCTTCGAGGAGAAGGGCGAGAAGTTCAAGGTGGAGATCGTCAAGGACATCGCCGCCAAGGGCGCCAAGACGCTCACCCTCTACACGCACGGCGACTGGGTGGACTTCTGCCTGGGGCCCCACGCCCCGAGCACCGGGAAGATCGGCGTCATCAAGATTCTCTCGTCCAGCGGCGCCTACTGGCGCGGCGACCACCGCAACCCCATGCTCCAGCGCGTCTACGGCACGGCCTTCTTCGACAAGAAGGCGCTGACGGAGTACCTGACGCGCATCGAAGAGTCGAAGAAGCGCGACCACCGCAAGCTGGGCAAGGAGCTGGACCTCTTCCACTTCCACCCGTACGCGCCGGGCTCCGCCTTCTGGACGCCCAAGGGCACCGCGCTCTACCAGACGCTCTCCAACTGGATGCGCCACCTCACGGCCGAGGATGGCTACCTGGAGATCAAGACGCCCCTGATGTTCAACAAGGGGCTCTGGGAGACGAGCGGCCACTGGGGCAAGTACAAGGAGAACATGTTCCTGGTGCTCGACAGCGAGTCCGGCGAGCACGACTTCTCCCTCAAGCCGATGAACTGCCCGTCGCACCACCTGTTCTACGGCTTCAAGAAGCACAGCTACCGCGACCTGCCGCTGCGCCTGCACACGCAGGACGTGCTGCACCGGAACGAGGCGGCGGGCTCGCTCGGCGGCCTCACCCGCGTGCGCCAGTTCGCGCAGGACGACGCGCACATCTACTGCATGGAGAGCCAGATCACCGACGAGGTGCGGCGCTTCGTGAAGCTGCTGGACCGCGTCTACAAGGCGGTGGGCCTCACCTACGCGGTGAAGCTGTCCACGCGCCCCGAACAGCGGCTGGGGGACGACTCGCTGTGGGACCGCGCCGAGAGCGGCCTCAAGGCGGCGCTGGAGTCGCTGGGCCTCGAGTACGAGCTGGCCCCGGGCGACGGCGCCTTCTACGGCCCGAAGATCGACTTCGCGGTGTCGGACAGCATCGGCCGTCGGTGGCAGCTGGGCACCATGCAGCTGGACTACCTGGCTCCGGAGCGCTTCGACCTGACGTACGTGGGCGAGGACAACGCCCCGCACCGCCCCGTGGTGCTCCACCGCGCCATCTTCGGCTCCTTCGAGCGCTTCACCGCCATCCTCATCGAGCACTTCGCCGGCGCCTTCCCCGCGTGGCTGGCCCCGGTGCAGGCGACGCTCGTCACCGTGGCGGACCGGCAGTTCGACTACGCCCGGAAGGTGCGCGACAGCCTGCGCGCGAAGGGCTACCGCGTGGAATTCGACGAGCGCGGCATCACCCTCAACGCGAAGATTCGCGAGGCGCAGCTCCAGAAGGTGCCGTTCACCCTGGTGGTGGGCGACAACGAGGTGGAGGCGGGCGGCGTGGCGCCGCGCCGGTATGGCGGCGAGGACCTCAAGTCCATGAAGCTTGAGGACTTCGAGGCACTCCTGGCGAAGGAAGCGGCCCTGCCGTAAACGAGAGGGCCCGGCCGGCAGGCTGCTCGCTGACGGGCCTTGACTCCGGGTCGTACCCAAGTATCTTGGCGCACTTTCGAGGGGGGCAGGCCCAAGTTCCCCCTATTTCGAGCATTCTCGCACCAGGCCACGGAGCCGTCGGCGCTGTGCAAGGAAGGATCAGGACCATGCCGAAGTTGAAGACCCGCAGCGGTGCGAAGAAGCGCTTCCAGGTGAAGAAGAGCGGCAAGGTGAAGCACGGCAAGGCCTTCGCCAAGCACCTCTTCACCTTCTCGAAGACGCCGAAGTCGAAGCGCGGCACCCGGGGCACCAGCCATCTGCGCGATATGGACGCGAAGAAGGTCATCAAGGAGATGTTCCCCTACGGGGCCTGAGAGTCAGCAGTTCGCGTGGCCTCGTCGGTGCGGCGGTACGCCGGTGCCGGGGGGCTTCAAACTACGCAGTCGGGAGTAAGTCATGCGCGTCAAAAAAGGTTTCAAGGCTCGTCGCCGTCGCAATAGGATTTTGAAGCTGGCCAAGGGTTACCGCGGCCGTCGGAAGAACTGCTACAAGCGCGCCAACCAGGCCGTTGAGCGGGCGCTGGACTACGCCAGCCGCGACCGCATGCAGCGCAAGCGGGACTTCCGTCGCCTGTGGATCGTCCGCATCAACGCGGCCGCCCGCACGGTCGGTCTCTCCTACTCGAAGCTGATCGCCGGCCTGACCAAGGCGAACATCGGGCTCAACCGCAAGGTGCTGTCCGACATGGCCATCGCGGACCCTTCGGGTTTTGCGGCCGTCGCCAACAGCGTGAAGGCGGCCTGAGACACGTCCGGTCCTTGAAGGGGCCGGGACAGAACGGGTGGAGCGGAGGCCGCGGCCTTCTCCCGTCCGGGTGAGCAAACGGGCTGCCTCTTCCAGGGCGGCCCTTTTTTTTGCCCCGAGCCCATGGGCTCGTGGGGCGTAGGAACGGAGGCGGAAGTCCATGCGAGAGCGGTTGCTGGCGCTGGCGGAGTCCGCGCGGCGGGAGATCGGCGTCGCGTCCGAGGTGTCCGCAGTGGAGGCGCTGCGGGTCCGCTACCTGGGCAAGAAGGGGGAGCTGTCCGGGGTGCTGGGCGGCATGGGCAAGCTGCCCCCGGACGAGCGGCGGACGCTGGGCGAGGTGGCCAACACCGTCAAGGCGGAGCTGGAGAAGCTGCTCGCGGAGGCGGTGCTGCGCGCGGAGGAGGCGGCGCTGGCGGCGCAGCTGAAGGGCCCCGGGCTGGACGTGACGCTGCCGGGGCGGACGGTGCCTCCGGGCAGCCGGCACCCGGTGTCCCGGACGATGGAGGAAATCGTCCGCACCTTCGCGCGGCTCGGCTTCGACGTGGCCAGCGGCCCGGAAATCGAGCTGGACTACTTCAACTTCGAGGCGCTGAACCTGCCGAAGGACCACCCCGCGCGGGACATGCAGGACACCTTCTACGTGGAGGAGTCCTCGCTGGGCCACGCGAAGAAGTCCGACAGCCCGGTGCTGCTGCGCACGCACACGTCGCCGGTGCAGGTGCGCTACATGCTCAACCGCAAGCCGCCCATCCGCGCGGTGATGCCGGGGCGGGTGTACCGGCGCGACTCGGACATCACCCACACGCCGATGTTCCACCAGGTGGAAGGCCTGCTGGTGGACAGGGACGTGACGTTCGCCGAGCTGAAGGGCTCGCTGGATGCCTTCGTGAAGGCGTTCTTCGGCTCGGACACGCGCACGCGCTTCCGCCCGTCCTTCTTCCCCTTCACCGAGCCCTCCGCGGAGGTGGACATCTCCTGCACCTCGTGCGGCGGGAAGGGGTGCCGGGTGTGCAAGCAGACGGGGTGGCTGGAGGTGCTGGGCAGCGGCATGGTGCACCCCAACGTCTTCACCTCCGCGGGGTATGACCCGAACGAGGTGACGGGCTACGCGTTCGGCATGGGCGTGGAGCGCATCGCCATGCTGCGCTACCGCATCGACGACCTGCGGATGATGTTCGAGAACGACGCGCGCTTCCTCGAGCAGTTCTGAGTTCTCTGGGGGCCAGGCCGGGGCCCCGCTTCGCGAGGAAGCGGGGAGGCCGGGCCCTCGTGTTCCAGCCGGTAGGCAAGAGGGTGGACCTGTGAAGATTTCGGTGAAGTGGCTGGGCGACTACGTGGCGCTGCCGCCGTCGGTGGACGAGCTGGCGCGCAAGCTGACCGCCGCGGGCCTGGAGATTGAAGGCCTGGAGCGTCCCGCCGAGGGACTGCGCGGCGTGGTGGTGGCGCAAATCAAGGAGTCCGTGCAGCACCCCAACGCGGACAAGCTGTCCGTCACGAAGGTGGACATGGGCGGCACGGCGCTCGTGCAGGTGGTGTGCGGCGCGAAGAACTACAAGGTCGGCGACAAGGTGCCGCTGGCCACCGTGGGCACGAAGCTGCCCAACGGCATGGAAATCAAGCAGGCCGCGCTGCGCGGCGTGGACAGCGCCGGCATGCTCTGCTCGTCCAAGGAGCTGGGGCTGAGCGAGGAGTCCAGCGGGCTGCTCATCCTGCCGGCGGAGACGCAGGTCGGCCTGCCCATCGCCGAGGCGGTGGGGCTGGATGATGTGGTGCTGGAGGTGAACGTCACCCCGAACCGGCCGGACGCGCTCAGCCACCTGGGCGTGGCGCGCGAGGTGGGCGTGGTGACGGGCGCCGCGCTGAAGGTGCCCCAGCCGAAGCCGGCGGAGTCCGGGACTCCCGCGTCCGAGCAGGTGAAGGTGCGCGTGGAGGCGCCGGAGCGCTGCCCGCGGTACGTGGCGCGCGTGGTGGAGAACGTCACCATCCAGCCGTCCCCCCAGTGGATGCAGGACCGGCTGAAGGCGTGCGGGGTGCGCGCCATCAACAACGTGGTGGACGTCACCAACTATGTGAATCTGGAGTACGGCCAGCCGCTGCACGCGTTCGACCTGGACAAGCTGGGCGGGCAGCAAATCGTGGTCCGCACGGCGGGGAAGGGCGAGAAGCTCACCACGCTGGATGGCAAGGAGCGCACGCTGGACGCGGATGACCTGGTCATCGCGGACGGGAAGCAGGCGCAGGCGCTCGCGGGCGTCATGGGCGGCGGGGACAGCGAGGTGACGCCGGGGACGAAGCGGCTGGTGCTGGAGTCGGCGAACTTCCAGGGCTCGGGCGTGCGGCGGACGGCGAAGCGGCACGTGCTGCACACGGAGGCGTCGCACCGCTTCGAGCGCGGGGCGGACCTGGACGCGGTGGTGCCGGCGATTGACCGCGCGGCGCAGCTCATCGCCGAGCTGTCCGGGGGCACCGTGGCCCCGGGCCGCGTGGACGTGTACCCGGCGCCGCGGCCGCAGCGGAAGGTGACGCTGCGCTTCGCCCGGGTGGAGAAGGTGCTGGGCGTGGCGGTGGCGGAGCCGGAGGTGCGGCGCATCCTCGCGGCGCTGGGCTTCAAGGCGGTGGAGGAGGGGACGGGGCAGGTGACGTACGAGGTGCCCCGGGCCCGCGTGGACGTGGAGCGCGAAGAGGACCTGCTGGAGGAGGTCGCCCGCGTCTTCGGCTACGACAACATCCCCGCGAAGCTGCCGCGCGGGCTGGCCGAGCTGGCGCCGGAGCCGGCGCACGCCGAGGCGGAGCGGCGGATGCGCGGCGCCCTGGCGGGGGCGGGGCTGGACGAGGTGGTGAACTACTCGTTCGTCGCGCCGAAGAGCCTGGAGGTGCTGGGCATGAAGGAGCAGCCGGTGGCGCTGCTCAACCCGCTGAGCGCGGAGCAGTCGGTGATGCGCACCAGCCTGCTGCCGGGCCTGCTGGAGAACCTGTCCCGCAGCGTGCGGCACCAGGTGGAGGCGGTGGCCCTCTACGAGACGGGCCGGGCGTACTTCCGGGACGCCGAAGGGGGCCAGGGCCAGCAGCCGGCGGCGCGCGAGGTGCCTCGCGTGGGCGGCCTGGTGTGGGGCCTGCGGGGGGGCCGGAGCTGGACGCAGAAGGACGCGCGGGCGGACTTCTACGACGTGAAGGGCGCGGTGGAGGGGGTGCTGGGGGCGCTGCGCGTGGAGGGCGTCACCTTCTCGCCCGCCGAGCACCCGGCGTACCACCCGCGTGCCTGTGCGCAGGTGAAGACGGCCGACGGCACGGTGCTGGGGCATGTGGGGGAGCTGCACCCGCGTGTGGTGAAGGTGCTGGGACTGCCGGAGGGCGTGTTCTGCTTCGAGCTGGACACGGAGCCGCTGTACCGGGCGGCGCGGCTGGTGCCGGCGTACCAGGCGCTGCCGCGCTTTCCGGCGGTGCTGCGAGATTTGGCCGTGGTGGTGCCCGTGGAGCTGGCGAACGACGAGGTGCGGCGGGTCATCCTGGAGGTGGGGCAGCCGCTGGTGGAGGACGCGCAGGTGTTCGACGTCTACACGGGCAAGCCCATCCCCGAGGGGCAGAAAAACCTGGCGTACGCGCTGCGCTACCGCTCCGCCGAGCGGACGCTGACCGACGTGGAGGTCAGCGAGGCACACCAACGCATCGTCGAGCAGGTGAAGCAGCGGCTGGGAGCCGCGCTGCGCGCCTGAATTCCTCAGTGAAGTCAGAGGGTTGACACGTCTCCGGCAAGGCTGCAACAGTGCCCGCGCGTTCATCGCACCGAGGGCATCCCGAGGAATGGCATGACGAAGGCGGACATCATCGAGGGCGTCTACGAGAAGGTCGGCTTCTCGAAGAAGGAGTCGGCCGAGATCGTGGAGCTCGTGTTCGATACCCTGAAGGAGACGCTGGAGCGCGGGGACAAGATCAAGATCTCCGGGTTCGGCAATTTCCAGGTGCGGCAGAAGAAGGCGCGCGTGGGTCGCAACCCGCAGACCGGGAAGGAGATCGAGATCTCGGCCCGCCGGGTGCTGACCTTCCGGCCGAGCCAGGTGCTGAAGAGCGCCCTCAATGGGGAGGCCCCGCCGGAAGATCACGCGGAGATCGACGCGCGCGAAGAGGCGGCGGCGGACGCGGCGGAGGCCCGGGGCGAGGACTTCGACGAGGAGGGAATGGAGGACTCGGAGGCGTGAGTTTTCCCACGGCGCCCTGCTGCTCTTGCTTGACCTGACCGTCATGTGGGGGCATAAGGGCGCGCACCGTTTCACGACGGTGGCAGCAGCAGTCCCGGGGCGTAGCGCAGCCTGGTAGCGCACTTGCTTGGGGTGCAAGTGGTCGCAGGTTCAAATCCTGTCGCCCCGACCATCGAAGGCCCTGGAGTTTCGCGGACTTGTCCGTGGGCTCCAGGGCCTTCACCTTTTGGGCTCCCGGACTCCAGCAGCAAACTAGCAGCAAGCGGAGCGGGCTCGGCGCCAGCAGCAAGCAGAGCCTCGGTGAGGCCCGTAACGGTGGGCCCGAACGCGAGCTGGTTGAGTCCCTTGCGCATGTCCTCCACGTCGAGGTGGCCGTACACCTCCGAGGTGATGGCCGGGTCTGAGTGGCGGAGGATGCGCTGCACGGTGGCCAGCGGGACACCCGCCTTGAGCAGCAGGGTGGCGGTCGTGTGCCGCAGGTCGTGGAAGCGCAGCGGGCGAGGGAGCGGCTTGGGCCAGAGCTTCATGCCGCAGTGGGGGCAGGGCTCGGGGACGGCGTGACTCTTCCGCGCCGCATGGCCGCAGCCCTTGCGCCGGCAGACGTGGTTGTAGCCCTCCACCAGCCCCGCGCGCCCGAGGGCCCGGCGCAGCACCTTGTGCAGGGCGGCGTCCGGCGCACGCTGCGATCCGTCCTCCGCGGGGAACAGCAGCTCCGAGGTGGAGGTGGCCATGGCCTCGCGCAGGTAGGGCACCAGCCCCTCGGCGATGGGGAGCAGGTCCGCGTGGCCGCCCTTTGTCGTGGTGCTCGCGTGCGACCGGGCCACCACGACGGTGCCCGCGGTAAGGTCCACGTCCGACTTGCGGAGCGCCAGCAACTCGCCCTTGCGCATCCCGGTGTAGACGGCCGTGGCAAACAGCGGGCGCCAGCGGCGCTCCAGGGCCGCGAGCATCAGCGGCACCTCTTCGGTCTTGAGGTACTGCGGCAACTTCTTCGGCTTCTTGAAGCGCGGGACGGATTTGGCCGGGTTGAGGCCGGTGTAGAGGCCGCGCCGGAGTGCCAGCTCGAAGATGCGGTGGAGGAGGGCGCGCAGGTGGTTGAGCGACTCAGGAGACAGCTCCCCAATCTTCGCGTTGAGGAGCACCTCCAGGCGCGAGGGCGTGACGTCCTTGAGGGGTAGGGGGCCCAGCTCGTCACGCAGATGCTTCTCGCCGAAGCCGAGGATGGTGGTGGAGCGGAGCCGGCTGCCCACCTCGGTCTTCCACGCGTCCAGGGCCTCCCCGAAGGTGACCTGCTTGCGGTGCTCGGGTAGGGGCTCCAGGCCGCGCCGCTGGCGGTCGGCCTGAACCTCCAGGTCGTGCAGGAGGGAGCGCGCCTGCGTCTTCGTGGTGGCCTGGGTGGCGGTGTCGCGCCACCGGCCGTGGCCGTCCTTGAACCGCGCGTACCATCTGTCGTTCTTGCGGTAGATAGAACCCATGAGATAGTGCCTTACAGACAGAACCTGAAAGGTCCAGCTACTTATTGCCGGTGGAGAAGGGCACCACCCGTCGGCCGCTCGCGCCCTGACCCTTGATGAAGGTGCGGATGGCCTCCGGCTCGAAGCGCAGCAGCCCGCCGATTTTCACGCACGGGAGCTGGCCCGCCTGCGCCTGTTGGTACACCCAGGAGCGCGACGCCTTGAGGAAGCGAGCCACGTCATTCGCGTCCCAGAGTGTCTCCTCCTGCATGCCGTCCGCGTCCATGGGGGGCTTACTCATTGGTGCCTCTCTCGTCAGGTTGCACGGGGCCCACGCCAGCGCGCTTCTTGATGTCGCCGACAGTGGCGCGGGCCAGCTCCAGTTCCTTGGCCACCGCTCGCACGCTCTTGCCACCGCGCAGGAGGGCGAGGGCCTTCTCCACCTTGTGGGCCGCCACCCGTGACTTCTTCGGGCGTGCGCTTCCCTCTCGAACCTGGCGCTGACGCTCACCCGCCTCCAGACGTGAGAGTGTGCTGTACGGGGCGGTGTCCGTGTTCTGCGTGAAGGGATTGCAGTCGCGGTCGTGCTGCTTGCGCTTGTTGTCCCACGAGAAGCCCGTGCGCACCTCCTCCTCCACCAAGGAGTGGATGGGCTTGCGCTCGCGCACGGCCGCCTCCGCCGTCAGTCGTCGCTTCCTGATGCGCGGTGGGGCCACGTCCCGCCCCTCGCGCAGGCAGGCCAGGAGCGTCTGCGCGAAGTCCTTCTCCGACTCGCTCGTCCCCTGGCGGGCCACACGAACCACGGCCCAGGTGTCATCCCGCCCCAGCACGAGCTCTTCAGGGTCCAGGTTCTCCACCTTTTGCAGCAGGGCATACAGACGAGCGCGGGCGATGAAGGCGGCATCGGCCCGGTGCTCCAGGCGCATGCCGCTGCCGACGCTCTCCAGCGCGTCGAGAGCTTCGCAGCGCAGGTCCAGCTCCTCGGGGCAGATGATGGCGTCGGTGGAGACGAGGAGGGCCCCACGCGCGGTGATGTCCGCCATGAGGGCGCGAGCCCGACCCAGCACCAACGTGGCCCACTCCGGCGCGAAGGCGCTGCTCACGTCACGCGGTCCCTTGAGCATGCCGCGCAGCTCCGGCGAGCCGTAGATGGCGGCCCCCAGGCCCGGACCGAAGCCGTGGAGCTGGGCCTCGCGCTCGAAGTCCAAGAGCCCCGAGCCCTGCATCCTCTCGGCCAGCTTGCCCAGCAAGGCGTTGGCGAAGAGCTTGGCCGTGGCGTACTCCAGGCTGCCCCTCTTGGCGGCCTCCTTCTGCTGGAGGAAGTGCCGCATGTAGCGGCCCACGTCGTGGTCGCGCTCGCGCGGGCCGGGCTTGAAGCCGTAGGCCTCCACCAGTTCCAGCTTCGCTCCCTTGCGCAACGCCAGGCGCACCTCGGCCAGCGTGCAGGAGGTGGTGCCGCGAAGCGTAAACGCGAGGCGGTGCACACCCTGGCGTTGGACCGGCAGGCACGGGTAGCGGGTGTCGTCCGGGAAGGTGAACTCGAAGGTGCCGAATCCCTCGTACTCCATCACCTGCGCCAGGGACTCCAGGCGCTCCCACCGCGTTCTTGCGTGGGGCAGCGGCTGGAGGAGCGCCGCATTGGGGTAGAGGCTCACCGCGTCGTACTCGGCGAAGGCGCCAACGTGGAGGCCGCGCCGGAACGCCTCCGACTGCGCGCCCCAGTAAGCGCGGCAGGCCATGATGCGCACGTTCGGGTCGCCGTTGAAGACCCGCTCCACGCGCGGCTCGTCCCGGAATCTCGTGCCCTTCTTCACCTTCCGCGTCACCTTCTGCTTCTTCACTGGGGCGGGGCCGCTGCGGACGAAGTGCCGGCGGAAGATGGCGGAGGCCACGGACGGCAAGGTGCGGTTGCCGAGCACGTCGATGTTCCACTCGCGCAGCACGCTCTCGCGGAAGCCAAGCAGGGCACGCAGGGGTACCTCCGCATCCCGGACCGCATGGGCCATCAGCCGCGCCGGGTCCGTCCGCTTCAGTTCAGCGAGGTGCGTCTCGTCCACCTCCAGGCGGGGCAGGCCCACCGTCCGGGCGATCTCCTTCAAGGGAACCTTCGGGAAGTAGCCCGTGAGGTCCACCAAGCGCACGTCCCAGGTGCCATCCTCGCGCGTCACGCGCTCCAGGCGCCCGTGGTGAGCCTTGCCCACCTGCTCCACCCGCGCCTCGGCTACGGCGGACTGGAAGAGGGCGAGAACGCTGCCCGCCTCGTACGCCACCGCATGCACCTGCCGGATTCCTCGCCGGGCGGGCGGCACCGCATCGGCACGCTGGCGCAGTTCCCGGATGCAGTCGATGAACTCCGCGCTCGTGAGGTGGCCCTCGGGCAGCTCGTAGGCCTGGGCGTGGAGGGTGTCGCCCACGAGGGTGACGAACTGCAACAGCAGCGGGATGCCATGCGCTTCGTCCCACTTCACGCTCACGCCCACGAGCACGGTGCTCGGATACGCTCGGGACTGGCGACGAAGAGGGCTGAGCGTCCGGGACAGGATCAGCCCCAGGTGCGCCTGCAAATCCTCCTCGTTCATACACCACCCCCTAGGAATTCCAGGGACTTGGCGCTGGAGGAGGTTGACGGGGACCGCCAGATGGCGGGCTGGAACTGTCCAGCCTTCAGGCGTCTGCAACCCTTTGGAATCACTTCGTTGAGGGGTTCAACACCCTGTCCGGAATCGTGATGAGGGGGCGGACAACACGCCCACCCCCTCATCGTGTTCCCAATGGGAAGAGGGGGGTTTCTGGTGCTCCAAGTGGGCCTTTGCCTTCGCATCTTGCCGTCTCGGTTACGGGGCGCCTGTCACACAGCGTCCGGTTCTGAGCGGCAATGTCGGGACTCCCCGGCGGAAGAAAAAGCCTAGAGATGGCGCGGGGTTATGGGGCCATTTGTCTCTAGTAGAGATGGGTGGAGGGGCTGCCTCTATTCATCTCCAGCCCCTGGAGAAGGGGAGGGGCTCACCCCTCTGACATCTCCATCCCTTGAGGGGGTCATGGCTGAGTTCTCCTGGCCTTCAAGACGCGGGGACGCGGGAGTGTTCACGGCGTCTACCGAATCCGAGGTGGCCTCCGGCGGGGCGGTGGTCTCGGTGGACGGGGACTTCCCGCTGGCGAGCTGCCTCAGCGCGGCCAGGAGTTCCTTGGAGTTCTGGCGCGCGTTGGTCCACTTCTGCACCCGTCTGGTGGTCTCCTCCTTATCCGAGGTGAACTCTTCGTATCCGATGAGGACGGCGAGCGCGGCGATCTCTCGGTGCGCCAGATCGATGCCGAGTCTCTCCGCCGTGAAGTCCGCGAAGGCGGCCATCATCTGCTTCTCCGCATTCGAGTCGAGCAGGACTCGCAGCGCCGGCTTCTGTCGCGCCTCTGCGAGCAGCGGTCCGATACGCCGCTGGAGTGCAAGAAGGAGGCTTGCCACCCGCTCCAGCTGCCGCAGGAGCTTGAAGGAGTCGACGAGTTCCGGCGGCAGCCAGCTGCGCGTGGCCTGGAGGTGTCGCCCCACCCAGCTGTTGCTGGCATTCTGGAACAGACCCTGTCTGCGCGGGGTGAGCACGTCGTTCTTCTTGCCGAGCCACTCCAGCAGGTGGCGCAGGGGCTCGGAGGCCGCGGAGAGCTTGTGCGCCAGCTCCATGCTCGCTGCGACGGCGTAGACGTGCTGGCGGGTGCGTCTCTGCTCTTCTTCAAAGTAGGCCCAGAGCGAGGCATCCGAGGCGAGATGCGCGACGAAGCGCGGAAGGTTCATGGCCGAGAAGCTCGTCATGCCCGGCCCCGCCGCCAAGAAGACCGTTCCCACAGGTGGGACGCTGCTTCACAATTCGAGGATGAAGACCGTCAGAACCGCCGTGCAGGCCGCGCAAGCCGCGCTCAATGGTGCCCGCTCGAAGGGCCCGAAGACTGCCGAGGGCAAGTCCGCCTCCTCGATCAATGCCCTCCGGCATGGTCTGAGCGCCAACAACCTGTTGCTGCCTGGAGAGGACGCCCAGGCCTACGAGCACCACCTCGACCGGCACTTCGCCACCTTCGCGCCCACCAACCTGCCCGAGGCCGTCATTGTCGCCCAACTCGGGGACTTGAGCTGGAAGTTGGAACGCCTCTCCAGGATGGAGGACGGACGGTTGCTCGTCCGGCTGGAGGAGGAACTGGAGAAGACCGAGGCCTACCAACTCGTCACCAGCACGCGCCGGGCCCTGGAAGCGCTCTCCGGCCTCGTGGCCGCCCTGGACGCCCGCCGCACGGCCCCGAAGGAGCTGGAGCTGACGGAGGCCCTCCTGCATGGCCTGGACGGCACCCTGGCCCTTCTGCGCGAGGTGCGGGGGCTGCCGGAGGCCGTCATCCAGCCGGTGAGCCTCGCGCTTCAAGAGGCCCGCGACACGCGCCAGGAGGGAGGCCTGGAGCAGACCGCCTATGAACATATGGGCGACATGGCCAAGGTGGCGCGCGGCGCCCTCTCCGCGAAGTTCGCCCAAGAAGAGGCCGCGCTTGAGCCGGTGCGTGAGCAGCTCGCCGCCGCGGTGCTGCTGTTCGAGGACAAGGATCTCAAGAAGTTGGAGAGGCACCGCCGGCTGCTGGAGTCCTCCATGGCCCGCCAGCTCGCGCTACTCGGCCAGATGCGGGTTCAGGTGGCCGCCTCCAAGCCCGAGGCGCAGGCCGAGGCCCAGGAGCTGCGCGTGCGCCTGCGAGTAGTGAAGTAGCCCGCCCACGCCTCCTGGCGGGTTCGTTCTGACGGCGCTTTCTAGCGCTGGGGCTCCTCCTGGGTTCGTTCTGACAGCCTTCTCTGGCCGATGGGGCTCCTCGCCTTTTGCTAGGGCTATCCCAACTCGGACAAGGCCCCCACCCCCCGGGGGACAGGGGTTCCCTTCTTACAAGTCCATTTTCAAAGGGGCCCCGTCATCTTCAAGAGGGCCCCGGTGGTGGGGTGGCCTCAAATTTTTGGGGCTCATCCTGGCGGAGTCGCGCCTACGGTCATCCGTAACCAATGGCCGTACCCCCAACCCTGTGTAAGCTGTGCCGCTCCTCGCGCACGAGGGGGTCGATGCCCTCGCGGACTTCTGAAGTTCAGGTGGCAGCGGCAGTTCTCCCCGGGCACTTCCGCGAGTGCCTGGAGACCTGGCCGAGAGCGGCCCCCGCCCACGCTCTAAGAGGTAAGGAAAGGACTCCGGCACCGGCTTGGGTGCGCGAGGTCCTGTCCGTCCCCAGCTCGGCTTTCGTTGCCGGTGGGGCACGTCTTAGCTCGACGTCCCACCAGGAGGAGGTTGCTCTCCGCCGCCCTCGGGCTGCGCTGGAGGCTCTGGCTCCGGTGGGGGAGCTTGCCCACGCCGCTTCCTTGGCTCGGACCGCTCCGGCTTCTTCCGGGCCGCAGGCTCCTTCGTCTCCTTGGCCTGACTCCACGGGCGGAGCACCAGGTCCTGCGCGTCTCCTTCGCCATCTCCCGGAGTGACATCGTTGTGGGGTGCCCAGAGGTGCTGCGGGTCTTCTTCACCGCGAAGCACCCGCTCGATCTGGTGGAGTCGAAGTTCCGCCAACGTGAGGATGGCGTTGATGGAGACGGGCGCTTGTAACTCCTGCTCCCGGCTGTCCAGCGAATGCGTGGCCAGTGCATCCGCGATGAAGCGGGCCCCCTCGATGGCGCACCTCACCTCGGCCAGTTCGGCGGACAGGCTCACGGCTTTTTGATTCATGCAGCGCCTCCTTGGGCGCAGCTGCGCCCGGAAAAGCCCAGGGCCCTCAATGCCGCTGCTCTGCGACATGGGGGCCCCGGGTGCGTCTTCGCGTTGTGGATGGGCAGTCCGCGGGACTCCCGGTGCGGATGGGGTTGTGCGGCAGGAGGAGCCCCAGTGCCTCAATGACAGGGCTCCTCCTCGGTTACCACCGGCCCTGCCGCGCCATGTCCCGGAGGTGGTCGGCCACCACGGCGAATGCGGCGGCCACCATCATCCGGGCCAGCGGTGAAGCCAGTACCTTCTTGAACCAGTACATGAGCCCCTCCCGCCTACGCTGCCAGCCGGAGCTGGGAGGCGTTCGCGATGGCCAGGAGTGCTTGGCGCTTCATGGCGGCGGCCTTGCCCATCCAGATGCTCTCGAGCCGCCGGGCCTCCATGCTCGTACCCTCGACGGTGCGGGTGCTGCGGTGGTGGTCCGCGTACTCGCTGACGGCCTGGAGCGCAGCCCAGGCGGTGCCCTGGATGTCGCCCTCGATGCCGCTGCCGCAGTGGAACAGCTCCACCACCTTGGCTCTGGTCTTGAGGAGGCGCGGGTGCTTCTCCTCGTCCTCGGGTAGCGGCAGCACCACGTTGATGACGTGGCCGAGCTGCTCCTCGTTGAAGGGCGTCACCGCGAGTTGGTTAGCCAGCGCCTCAAAGTGCGCGTAGCCCTCGAAGAGCTTGCGGAAGGCCCGGCCCGCCTCCTCCAGCCGCACTTTGGCGTTGCCGTAGTGCGAGATGTGCCACTCGGCACCGTCCTTCTCTCCGAGGGCGACACCGAGGGTGTTCTGGCAGACGACGCGCGTGGCCACGTTCTTGAGCGTGATGGCCGTGGTGCCGTCATGACCGCAGTAGCCCAGCACGTACCTCTTGATGGGGCTCTTGTCCCCTCGGACGCGCATGGGCTCGGGCAACTCGCCCAGCAGCCACCCGCGGATGCCGTGACGGCCCAGGGTGCCAGCCGTGTGGAAGATGCAGCGCACGCCACCGGCCGCTTCCACCAGCGTGCGAGCCACCTCTTCGAACTGCACCACCTCGTAGCCCGTGCTGACGGTGGAGAGGTACTCGCCGGAGTCCTCCCGGAAGAGGGCCTTCTTGTCCGGGATGGGGCCCTCCATGGGCGGCGAGTGGAGGGGCCGCTCCACCGCTGTGTAGAAGCCCGCGGCATGGACGATCTCCTCGTAGCTGCCGTTCGCCGGCAGCGGCGTGCCCAGGCCGTGCCAGGGCTCTTTCCCGACGTACATCATCTGCTGGATGTCGTGGGGCATGGTGTCCTCCCTTGTCGATGATGAAGACGCACCCCGGGCGTGAGGACGTAGAGCGGGTGCTCGCGCTCCTCTCGCTCGGGGTGTGCTTCGCGGTTGGGGTTGGAGGAAGACGCCTGCCCGGAGGGGCAGACGCCAGCGGGTAAGACTGCCCGCCAAAGTTCTTATGCCGAGAACTGGGCCGCTTTTTCCCGGCAGCCGTCCCGCCCGGATGGCGCCCGAAGCCCCTACACCTTCAAGTTGTGGGGGGCGGGCGGGGCGCGCACCGTTTGTCGGGCCTGAGTGGTAGTTACGTGGAGCTCGCCCTCGGAGGCTCCCATGACGCCCCCGCTATTACCCTTGCTGTTGGCCTGCTCCCTGCTGACGACGGGCTGCGCGTCTGTGACACCACCGCTTGGCCGGGGGATGAATCCCAGCTCCACACCACCTGAGGTTGATGCGCCCTCGTCGGCGCAGCGGCCGAGCGATGAGGGGCCGCAGCGGCTACACCGTCGCCGGGGCTCCCGTGCGACCATGACGCGGGCGGGCCCTGGGCGCACGGCGGAAGTTTTTGGAGACGCCTCTGCGACTGAGCAGCAGAAAGCTACTGGGACACGCCAAGCCGTCCTTGCTGCCGTGGGCGAGGTGAAGGACTCCCTGGACACTCTGGCCGGCACGCTCTCGAAGTTCGCGACCCGTCCACCGAGCTTCCGCAACCGGGGTTTGAGCGGCGTCAACGGCGCGTTCAGCCGCAACCTCGACTATGGCTCCCACCAGTTGCCCTGGCTTCACGGCGCGCTCGGGAGCGTCACCACACTGACGGCGGCGGCCGCGGAAGTGGCTGACCCCGACATGGAGCTGGCCCTGCTGCGCATGAGCGGTCCCCGGCTCCAGGCGGCCACTTCCGGCACCCTGCTGCTCGCCGCGTGGGTGGACTTCCTCCACCTCGCCGATGTCGTGCTCCGCGAGTGTCCCGCCTACAGTGTCGAGAAGCTCGTTGTAGACATGCACCGCGTGCAGGGGATGGTGGAGCCCACCATGGCGGCGCTCGCCTCAGCGGACCCCGAGAGCATCGAGGCAGCGGCCATCGCACTCCCCGAGGTGATGGGCGGGCTCACCCGCGAGTTCAAGTCCCTTCAAGAAGGGGCGCGCGTGGCCATGGAGCGCTTCGGGAAGACCATGGCAGTGGCGCAGCTCGTGGAGATGCTCACCATGGTCTCGGCGATGAGGCTGGCGCTGCCACGGCTGCCTCCGGCCGCTCCCGCCACGCTGGGCACAGGGCTCGTCATGGGCTCCAACGGAGTCATGGTGGGCTCGCAGCTCGTCGTCTCCGCCGAGTGGGTGGAGACGATGCGCAGGCTGGTGCAGGCTGGCGTGCTCTCCGCCACGGCCGTCAGCGCGGCTGTCCGCATCCACGCTGGAATGACGATGGCGCAGGCGAGTGGGGACTTGCCCCAAGGCGTGCGCGACGCACTGGGCGAGGGGCCCGAGGTGCGCGCCATGCGCGAGACCGGCAGGGCGGGGGCGGGCATGGGCGAGGCACCCAAGCATCACGTCCTGCCGCGCGAGCACCGCGAGTGGTTCGAGCAGCGCGGCTTCACGGGCGACATGGACATCGACCGGTTCTGCGTCCGCATGGAGCGGGCGAGCCACGAGGCGATCCATGGTGGTGGCGACTGGCGCCTGGGTCGCCTGTGGCCCGGTGAATGGAATCGGATGATTATGAAGGTGCTCGGTGATGCCGAGGACGAAGTTGGCCGCATGTTGACGCGCAACGAGATCCTGGAAATCGTCGCCAGGGAGATGGGGCGCTATAAAATCCCGATGAGCTTTGTCTCCGGGAGACGGTGATGAGCGAGGGGAGTGCGTGGCAGGGCAACTGGGTAGTCCGCCTGTATGAGCGGGTCCGCGAGCGCGGTTACACCTCGCTCACGGCTTTCGCCGATGCACGCCCTACTACCTCTCTGGTTGAACTGGCCGAGGAGCTGGGCGAGGACGTCGCCGGAGTGCAGGTGTTCAAGGGCCTGGTTGAAGAGGCAGAACGGAATCGTCAACTCACCCGCTTGGTTCGTGGACAACTCGTGCGCGAACTGTCGGAGAGTCTGCCCGACGGTTGGCCAGCCGTGATGGACGATGCAAACCGCTTCAAGGTCGCCAAGGCACTCGGCGCGTGGTCCGCCTATACCCCGGAGACCCATGAGGAGCGCGTCAAACAGGCCAGGGCAGCGCTGCGCGCCGCACCGCCGCCGCCCGGCTGGCGCCCACTTGGCCCCGACGACGAGCTGCTGCGCACGCTCCTGCCCGACGAGGAGGCCTGACCTGGGCTGAGAGGGCTGCCAGGACCGTGCAAGCCCCAGGTGTTCAGCAGGGCGGTGAGGACGCTTTCCACAGGGTGGCATCCACCCGAGCGTTGACAGGTGCACGCCCTCGGCGCGGAGGGATGACCAGTTGACGGCCGTGCAGGCGACTGCCGGTGGTGGCGTGCTCGCACGCTTCACACAAAGTCTACGGCGTGGCACGGAGGTTCCGGCTGCTGGTGTGCCGGTCACATCGGGAAAGCCAGGCGAAGTTGCACGCGGGGGCGCGGATGTCGAATGCAACGGGAAAGAAGGTGAGGCGCCGTGCGGCAGGCGCGCACGAGGTAGGTGCGGAAGGAGCCGTCGAGCGCGCGGTGAAGACGATGGAGCCTGCCCTCCGGTCCGAGTACCTGAAGTTGAAGAAGATGCTGGCCAGCGCCGAGAAGCAGGACGCTCAGGTCCGGTATGAAATTGGGCGCGTCGTAGCCAAGGTTCGTGGCGCGGGTCCGAGATACGGGTCCAATGCCGTCGGCCAGCTTGAGCGAGCCCTTGGGCTCGACGAGAACACGCTGCGCCGCTACGAGCGAATTGCCAATACCTGGACGTCAGCCCGGTTCTCGGAGCTGATGAAGCGGACCAACCTGTACGGAAGGCCCCTCTCCTGGTCCCACCTCGACGTCCTCGCCGAAGTTGCAGATGCGAAGAAGCGCGAGGTCCTCCTCGACGAAGCACTGCGGGAGGGCCTCTCGGTAAGGGCGCTGGCGAGTCGTGTCCGCGGGCCGACGCCAGCCTTGGTCGAAGACACGAACGAGTCCGGGCTCAACCGTCTCCTTCTCTCAGCCGTCCGCGTAATGACGGCTCGGGCAGAGACCGTGGTGGAGAGTGTCAGCATCTGGGAGAAGAGCATCTTCGAGCGTCTCCAGAAGGAGAACTCACCGGAATTGAGCGAGTCACTTCAGAACGCGAAGGGCGTCTACACGCAGCTGCGCAGCGCGGTTGACGTCATCCTGGGACGCATTGACGAGGGCTTGGCGGCGGCGGACGCGACCCGCCCGCGGTAGAGCGCGCCGGGATGTAAGGCTCAGTATGCCCCCCCGCAGATTCTCCCAACGTTGGGGGAATCTTCCGGTTTGTGGGAGGCACCGCACCGTCCAGCAGAGGCAACCATTTCGCATGGGCGAGAGGACCGGAATCCAGTGGTGCGACTCTACCGTCAATCCCACCATGGGCTGCGACGGCTGCGAGCTGTGGGAGGAGGGGCGCCGCATTTGCTACGCGGGCCTCGACCATGAGCGCAAGGCAGGGCGCAGTCCGGGCTACGCGCCCAGCTTCGAGGCGGTGACGCGCTTTTCGGGGCGGGTGCGCAAGGCCGCGGCATGGCGTCCCCTCACGGGCCTGCGACGCCTGGAGAAGCCCTGGCTGGACGCGCTGCCCCGGCTCATCTTCGTCTCGGACATGTCGGACGCTCTTTCGCGGGGGGTGTCCTTCGAATACCTGGAGGACGAAATCATCAACACGGTGGAGAGTCTCGCTGGCCAGCAGCACCGCTGGTTGTGGCTCACCAAGCGCCCGCCGCGGATGAGGGAATTCTCTCGCTGGCTCCGGAGGCCGTGGCCGTCCAATTTGTGGGTGGGCACGAGTATTACGGGCCGTCAGTCCCTCGGCCGCATTCGCCCCTTGCTGGAGGTGGGCGACGAGCGGACCGTCCGCTTCCTGTCCATCGAGCCCCAGTGGGAGGCGCTTGACCTGGGGGAGTGGCTTTCGCGCCTCGACTGGATCATTCAGGGCGGGCAGTCCGGGAAGGATGCTCCTGCTTTCGACCTCGCCTGGGCGCGGGCGCTGCGCGATGCTTGCGAGAACGCGGGCGTCCCGTACTTCCTCAAGCAACTCGGCGCCAGGGTTCAGGACGGCACTTCCGTGCTCAAATTGAGCGATCGGCACGGTGGGGACTGGAACGAGTGGCCAACGGAACTCCGAGTTCGCCAACTCCCGTCGTTCTGACCTTAACCTCAGGAGCAGGTGGGGCGGCGGTGGCTTAGGGGCCTGGTCGGAACTACAGATTCCGCGGCCCCCTCCGCTGCCGGGAGTTGATCGCGGAGCGCGCCCGCGCGTCACGGCCGGCCAGGATGGGGACCACTTCCACCGGAATGGCCGAGGACGGGGGCTTCCCCTCGCCACCTGCTAGGAGAACTCCGCTAGCGTTGCATTTCGCCAGCCTGAGTTGGAGGGGAACCATGCGCGTGAAGGATGGGGACAGCGTTGTACTGGTGAAGGAGAGCAGCCGTCCGGTCGGCATCGTCGAGAGGCGGAGAGGCAATCTCCTGACGGTGCGCGTGCCCGAATGGGACAACATGCAGGCGCGCGTCGACCGCAATGATGTGCGCCTGTTCGCCGAACTCATCTACGAAGCGAAGAGCAACGGCACCAAGGTCAGCAACTCCCTGAGCATCGCCGGCAGGTCCACCCTGGCCGAGTTGGTGAGTGCGTTCGGCTACACGACGAAGGTGAAGATGCAGGGCTCCTCCCTTGAACGGGTGGTGCGGCAGCTTCAGCGCGCAGGGCTTGAGGTAGACCCCTCCTCAGTCAACTGGCACCGCGACGACACCTTCGAGGTGCTCCTCCGTCAGTCGAGCATCGAAGAGCCCCCAGAGAAGGAAAAGGAAGAGGGGGAAGACGCGGAGGCTCTCACGCCCACTGCGAGCCTCCCGGATATCTTCTGGCCCTCGGCGTTGGGTCTAGAGGAGCGCCGACAGGTCGCATTCCTCCGGGCTCTCACGGGTCGGGCACCCATTCTCGCCATGCTCTACCTCCCGGACGACCCCGACATGGACCGGTGGCTGTCCGCTACCTGGGAGGGCCTTCTCTCCTGGGCGTTTCGCTCCGCCCAGGGCTTTGTGCGCCGCCCCTTCGGCGAGGGCGCAGCCGACGTGGTGAGGGGGCCAGCAGCACTGCTCCAAGCCTACCTCCAACCGGGAGTCCTCTCGGCGGAGGGTCCGCAACTCGATCACGGCTCGCGGCGGCTCAATCTCATCTCCCTCCGCAAGGAGTCCGAGTCGCCCGTGGACTTCGCACGGCTGAAGGCCACCTGGCCCGGTCCCATCTTCGAGTTTGACGGGGCGGCGGCGGTGAGGAGTGGCGCCCCTGTCAGCCATCTGCTGCTCACCGTAGGCGGCTCCCCGGAACTGGCGGACGACGTGGCCGGCCAGGAACTCTCCCCCCTCAAGCTGCTCGTGTGGAGCCGGGAGGCCACGGCGCAGGTGGACGCGCAAACGGTGGGCCCCGTCGGAGAGCTGCTCGCCCGCGAGAAGCTGGCGAAGCTCAAGGGGAGCAGCGAGAGCGGTCAGGCCATTGCGCTCAAGGCGCAGCTCGCCCAGTGGGTGAAGCGCCGCGAGCCGAAGGCACGCTTGTCCTTCGAGCACCACCAGGTGGACGACTTCGACGAGGAGGGGCGTCCGGGCAGGGTAAGCCGTGCGGACCTCAAGGTGGAGGGCGAGGGCGTCTATGAGGTGGAGACGCTCGCCGGCAGTGGCCCCATGGAGGTCTTCTGCCAGCAGAAGGTCTTCTCTCGCCTGAAGGACGACTTCTTCTCCCTCGTCGTCCCGAGCGAGGTTCTCCTGTGGGCGGGTCCTTTCCTGGCGGACATCGCGCACCACCTGGGGAAGCAAGGCCAAGTGCTGCTCCCAGCGTCGGGAGGGCGTTTCGCGGTGCTCCAGCCCTCCTCACTGGAGGACATTACCTCGGAGGTGGAGGATCCAAAGGAGGCGGCCCGCGCCTCCTCCGCCGTCGAGCGGGAGGAGAGGGTCGTCGAGAAGCCGCTGAAGCTCGAGGACATCGCAGGCTACGACTCTGTCGTGGGCACCATCCGCGAGCGCATTGTGTGGGTGGAGGAGTACCGCAAGCAGTTGGTGGGGCTCTCCCGCGCCTCCGGCATCCTCTTCTTCGGCCCCCCTGGCTGCGGCAAGTCGCGCTTGGCGCGAGCCATCGCGGGCGAGCTGGAGCAGGACGTCCGGCTGCTGAGCCCCGCCGATCTCCGGGGCCGCTACATCGGCTGGGGCCAGATGATGATCCGGGAGCAATTCGACTGGGTGCTGGAGCGGGACAACCGGATGCTCGTCATCGACGAGTTCGACGCGGTGGCTCGCTCCCGTCAGACGAGCCAGATGCACAGTGACGAGAAGGCCGATGTGAACGAGCTGCTCGTGCAACTCGATCGGGCGAGCCGGAAGGGGCGGCTCATCGTCGCCACGACCAATTACGTCGGCTCTCTGGATGATGCCGTCATTCGGAGTGGTCGCTTCGGCCTCTTCGTACCGGTGCCCCCTCCTGACCTGGGGGAGGCAGCGGCCATCATGCGCTACTACCTGCGGCAGCTCGAGGGTCGCAGAGCACCGGATGCCGCCGAGGTGCGGTCTCCCAGCAAGGAGGAGCTGCAGCGTGCGTGCGCACCCCTCTTCGAAGCCAACCGGGCTGGGACGCACCTATTCTGCGGCGCGGACCTGGAGGTTGCGGTCAACGAGGCTTTCCGGCGGTGCGCACGGGAGGCGCTCCCTCCCGGTACGCCGAAGCGGGCACTCAAGGACATCGTCATTCAAGTGTCCGCGAACGCGGTGGCTCGTGCCCTCGACGAGGGACCTCGCTCGGTGGGCGCGAAGGCGGTGCGGCGCTTCCTCAAGGACGCGCAGCGCCATTGTGGTCGGCGCGAGTCCGAAATCCTGCGAGAGCGCCTGGGGGTTGCCTCTCCGGAGAACTGACGCGCTTTAACCTTGGTGTTCGGGATGCGGGGCTGCACTGCCGGCGCGTGCTCCCGCCAGGACCTGTCGCGCCCCCGGAGGGTCCAGGAACGCGCTCCCCAGCATCTCTGCTACAGCCGCGGGGGGGAGGGCATCCTGGAACTTGCTCAACCGGTAGGGCGGAATTCGCGCGGCAATGGCCTGGAGCCGCCCAGGGGCAGACCAGAACTCCTCGCGAGCCGCCTCCTCCAGCCCCCGTGCGACCACCTCATGGGAAGCGCCCGAACCGCTGATTCGCAGAAAGAAGTTGTCCGGAACGACCTTCCATCCGTGCGCGAGCTCCAGGGCGTATTTCAGGGTGTGGTTGATGCGCCCGCCCGCGAAGTTCCACCAGAGCGCGTTCCCATCCGAGTCAAGCTGCACCGCGGGCCCTGCTCGGCGTAGGAGCGGGCCGAGGTCATCCCGCAGTTCCTGAAGTGCTCGGGCTGCACCTTCCTCCAGGTAGGAGAGGGGCTGGTCTCCCTCCAGCACGGCTCGGATGCGCTGACACACCTCTCGGCCAAGAAATTGCGGCATGAACCCGCCCCAGGTGGGCTTCTTGCCCGCAGGCGCGGTGCGCACGTGCACCTGCCGGTCACTGTGGACGAGCTTGTCTACCACCCACGCCCTGCCGCCAAGCAGGAACGCGCTCATGCCCTCCACGAGCCGCTCGACGAAGGCGGGTTCGATGGAGCCGATCTCCTGCGCGCCCGCGAGTACGCGGTACATGACAGGGCTCGTGAAGACCGCGTACAGCTCGGCGAAGTTCTTCCGTCCGAAGAGCCGCTCGGCGCGGTCCCCCAGCGAGAGCTTGCCTCCGGATTCGAAGAGGAACTCCGTCGCGACCAGATACCGGAGGAGCGCCTGGAACTCATCGGTCGAGATGCCCTGGAAGTCAGGCACTCGCGACAGCTGCGCCCAGGCGTCCGTGGGAGCGACTGCCCCGAACTGGAGCGAGAGCGCCATGAGCTGCTGCACCAGCACCGGCCAGCAGCGCGACTGCACGGGTACGGCTTCCACCCAGCCCGCTCGGGCCTGCTCGATGAGCGCGATGGCGAGCAGCAGCGTGTCGGTGTCTTCGCAGAGGAACGCCATGTTCGCGACCTGCCCCGTGCGGCGCCCCGTTCGCCCGATTCGCTGGAGGAAGGACGACACGGTGGAGGGCGCGTTCGCCTGAAGCACCGCGTCCAGGTCGCCGACGTCGATGCCCAGCTCCAGCGTGGACGTACACACGATGCAGGCATCCCGGCCGTGGTGGAAGCGCTCCTCCGCGAGCTGCCGCTCCTCCAGCGACACCGAGCTGTGGTGCACGAAGACGTCGGTGCCCTGGCCCCGCATCCGCTCCGACACCGCCTCGGTGAGCGAGCGCGTCTGGCAGAAGAACAGGCTCTTCTTCCCTCGGGCCAGCGCCGCGCCCGACTGCGCGATGTCCGCAACGGTGCCGGGGAGGGCCACCGAGAGTTTGCGCTGCACCGGCTGCTTGGGCGGATCCACCACCGCTCCCTCGCGGCGAGAGAAGCCCTTCAGCCATGCGAGAATCTGCGCCGGGTTGCCCACGGTGGCGGACAGGCCCACGCGCTGAACATCCCCACCGCCCAGCGCCGCCAGCCGCTCGATGACCGAGAGCAGGTGCGCACCCCGGTCTGTCCCGGCGAGCGCATGGACCTCGTCCACCACCACGTACTTGAGCTGGGAGAACAGCGCCTGCACGGGGACGCGCGGGGAGATGAGCATCACCTCGAGCGACTCTGGCGTCGTCATCAGCAACTCGCACGGCTCCTTGATGAAGGCGCGCTTTTCCCGGTCCGGCGTGTCTCCGTGCCAGACGAAGCGGCGGAGCCCCACCATCTCGGTGTATGTCCCGAGCCGCTCCTGCTGGTTGTTGAGGAGCGCCTTGATAGGCGCCACATACAGCGCGCCCACCCCCGCGACGGGCCGCTCGATGAGCTCCGCCAGCACGGGAAACATCGACGCCTCCGTTTTTCCTCCGGCGGTGGGCGCGAGGACCACCGCGTTCCTGCCGTCCAGCAACGCCTCCGCCGCGAGCTCCTGCACGGGCCTCAGCCCGGTGAACCCGAGCCGGCTGACGATGGCCTCCTGCAGCCGAGGGGGAAACCGGGAGAACGCACTCATGGGGCTCCTCAGAAGTTCACGACCTCGTAGCCCTGCTCGTCGCCTGGCTCGGGCTCATACTCGGGCTTGCCCGCTCGGAGGCTCGCTTCGGTGTGCGTGAGTGCCGGCTCGATGGGTGGCTTCCCCGGCGCCGGCTGGAAGTCCGGCTCCTGCTCGACGATGTCGAACACGCTCACCAGCCGCCGCAGGAACTGCCGGGGCACCACGCCCACGTCCGCACGCAGCCCCTCGGAGACCTCCTGTACCAGCGAGTCCAGGTAGTCCGGCGTCACCGTTGCCTCGAAGCGTGTGCGGTCGGTGGTCGGGTACATCGAGCGCAGCTTCATCCCGACCTCCTTCAGCCGCTTCAGGTCGAACGGCTTGAGCGCGAGCTGCGGCTGCTTGAGCGGCGAGAAGCCGTCCACCTTCGTGAACGCGATGCGATCATGCAGCGGCTGAAGCCCCTTCACACCCCGGTTCGTGTCGAAGAAGTCGGGGGTGCCCGTGAAGACCCAGAGCAGGCCCTGGAAGCCGCCCGCGGCATCGAAAATCTGCCTCATCCCGTTCAGCGACTTCTGACGCACGTCCGACTTCATCCGGAGGATGGTCTCCGCCTCGTCGATGACGATGACGAGCCCCGCGTAGCCCGCCCCCTTCACGATGGCGAGGATGCCCCGCAGGTACGCCAGCGCGTCCGTGCTCTGGAGTTCCCCCTTGATGCCGGCCAGCTTCTTGGCGCCGGCCGAGATGTTCTCGCTCCCGGACAGCCAGGAGAGCAGGGCGGATGCATCCGCGAGCTGTCCCTTCTGCTTCAGCTCGAAGATGGTGCGCACCACGCGCACGAAGTCGGCGGGCACCTCGTTGCGCGTCCGGGCGACCAGCTCCTCGTCCAGCTTGGCGAGCACCGCCGCATCGAAGCCGGGCGCGTCCGGGTCCTTCCCCAGGGCGATGAGGGACTCCTCCACGCTGGCCACCCAGCGGTCGAGGATGTCCGCGAGCGCGCCGCGAGGACAGGCGCGGGTGCCCAGCTCGCCCACCACCTTGCGGTACACGTCGTCGAATCGGTGGAAGTGCAGGTCGTTGTCCGAGACCACGACGAAGCTGGTGGCGAAGTTACGCTCCTGGGCGTCCGCCGCCGTCAGCCGGGCGAGGAACGTCTTTCCACAGCCGTAGCCGCCGCGGAGGAACTTGACCGTGCCTTCGCCACCACGGGTGAGCTCCAGCATCCGGTGCAGCTCGCCGCGCTCCCGCTCGATGCCGACGGCGAAGGTTTCCAGACCTCGCTCGGGGACGGCGCCTCCTCGGAGGCATTGGAAGACGTGCTCGGTGTCTCGCTGGCTCAGGGGCATGGTGTTCTCTCTCTAGAGGCGCTGATAGCGCTTGCCGTCCGCGGTGACCATTACCTGTACGTCGAAGGTGAGCTTGTCCCGGAACGAATCGAAGCGCGCGGCGAAGGCACGGGCCTTGCGCGGGTGACCGAGCAGGTGGACGAGCTCCGCCTCGTTCACGCTCCCGAACTGTTGCAGGTGGTCGAACACCTTGCCGGCGTCCAGGTCGCCCAGCTTCTCGCCCCAGCCCCCCAGGACCTTGGGGGGCGGTGCCGGAGGCGCCTTGGGTTGCGGTGCCGGGGCGTCCGGCTCCTTTCGCGCCGTGGGCACGTACGAAACCGGGTAGGCGGTGGCCGGGGAGGCTGTCACCGACAGGTCGCTCGCCAGCGCCAGCTCCACGGGGAGCCGCTCGTCCACCGCGCCCTCGAGGACGAAGTACACCTCGGTCCAGTCGCTCGTCCCCGGGCGGAGGCGGAGGCCCGTGGCCTGGGCTCCTCCGTCGGTGCCGATGACGTCCTTCACCACCACCTGGATGTCCGGGCGGCCCGGCACCCGCATCACCACGTCCACGGGCTGCGAGCTGGCGAAGTCCAGCGGGGTCTGTCCACTCTCCCGGGCCGGGCTGACGCGCACCCGGAGTCGTTGCACGCCCATCGCGGCGCTGGCGGTTTCGCACTCGATGGCGAAGTGAAGGCTGGTGACGGCGGCGGCACGCTTCCGGGAGACGTGCAGCACCGGGATGACGCGCTCCTGGAGCGAGTTGCCGCCATGGGTGAAGGCGCCCGGCGTGCGCCCCACGTCGTACTCGGCGGTGTCCTCCCGGAACACGAGGAAGCCCGGGGCTTCGTAGCCGAGCGAGGCGAGCGGGACGCAGAGGTGGCCCGCGTCCGCCCGCTCGGTGGTGCTGAAGACGTAGCGCCGGTCCGCCAACCCGCGCGAGTCGAACCCGTGCGCCCGGACGCCGCGCTGGAGGAGGAAGCCGTGGTCCGACGTGAAGATGAACTGCTGCACGCCCGCGAGCTCGAGCTGATGCCTCGCGGCGACGATGTTCCGGAGGATGTCTCTGAAGACGTGGACGCCGAAGCCGCTCTCGCCAGCGTGGTCCAAGTCGATGCCGTGGACGACGATGAGCTGCGCCTGGGCGACGCGGTTCTTCAGCTTGGTGGCCGACAGCTGACCCACCTCCGCCAACGAGAGCGGCAGCGGTGACTTCCCGGCCGTCCGCGAGCCCATCGCCTTCACCCGGTCGTCCGGGCGGGTCACCGCGGCCTCGCCGGTGCGGAAGCCGGTGAAGCGGCCGTCCTTCAACACCGGGTGGAGCCGGCCGTTGCGCTCGATGGGGGCCAGGGCGTTCATGCCCACGGCGGTGATGGTGGGCAGCTCGGCCAGCCGGGCGCGGAGGTCCACCTGGACGCCGCTGCCCAGCAGCTCCTCGCGCAGCTCCAGCGCCATCTCGAAGCGGAGCGCGTCCAGGACGAAGAGGGCCACCTTCTCCCCGCTCCCCAGGAGCGGCAGGACGGCCTGCTCGAAGAGGCTCCGCTGCTGGAGCTCGGCGGGGGGCAGGGCGCCGTGCTCGCGGCAGACGCGCGCGAAGTCCTTCGCGAGCAGGTCCGCCCAGTCCGACCACGCGAAGCGCAGCTGCTCGAAGGCCAGGTTGAGCGCGGTGAGCTCCGGCAGGAGGGGCCCGTAGAGCGCGGCGTGGCGCTGCTCGAAGCGGCGATGGGCGAGGTCCACGGGCGCGGCGGCCTCGACGTAGCGCTCGACGGCCTCCTCCAGGCTGGTGACGCGCTCCAGGGGACGCTGCGCGCCGTGCAGCGCCACGCCGAGCCGGGCCGCGTCACCCACCAGCGTCCAGGCCCACTTGCGGGGCTGCTCCTGCTGCACCCAGAAGCCCTGGCTTGCCTCGTGCGCCTCGACCCAGTGTAGGGCTTGGGCGTAGTCCCTGGCGGCGAGCGCCTGCACGGCGCCGCGGTAGATGGTGAGCGCCTCGAACTGGAAGGTGTCGACGCGGCCCAGGTCCTTCGGCTCGGTGTCCTCCTTGTCGCGCAGCCAGAGCTCCACGCCGAGCGCCCACGTCCGGTAGCGCTCCGGCTGCTGATGGCGCAGGCGTGCGGCCTCCTGCTGGCAGCGCTGGACCGTCTTCTCCGGCAGCGCCTGCAACCGGGCGAGGTCCGGGTGGCGCGGCGGCCGGCGCAGGTCATGCACGAACTCGACGCAGAGGAGCCAGGCGACGACGGCCTCGGTCAGCTCGGGGATGGCCTCGAACCACGGGGCGTCCGTGCCGAAGAGCGTCTCGGCGCGGGCGCGGAGGGCGGACTCCACGCCCTGGAGATGGGCCGCCTCCACGCCGGTGAGCTGGGTGAGGAGTTCCGGCGCGCTCAGGCGGGAGATCCACTCGACGTGGGTGTCCACGGCGGGGGCGCCGGCCTGGGCGAGCCACGCGTCGGCTGCCGCGAGCGAGAGCCCCGGAGCGGCGGTGAACGCCTCGATGTCTGGCAGCGGGCGGCGCCCGTTGGCGGCGGCGCTGACGAGCGAGGCCAAGTTCAGCTGGAGGGAGTGCGCGCTCTCGTAGAGCTCCAGCAGGGGCGTGCCGCGGACCGACTGGGGGCTCTGCTGGGCGGGGAGGTTGTTGTACCCGGGGAGGTGGACGAGCAGCAGGGGCTTGTCGATGGTGCTGCCCTCGTGCTCCAGCGCGAGCATCAGCTCGAGGAAACTGCCCCGGAACGCGAGCACTGGCACCGGGAACTGCTTCGCCTGGGCCCGCTTGCACAGCTCATCGACGAAGCCGATGTACGCGCCCTCCGCGTCCAGCCAGACGACCAGCTTCTTGTCGTTCAGCGTGGAGAGGACCTTCTGCTCCAGGAATGCGCTCACGGGTCCGGACGGAGAGGTCATGCTGACACCGCCTCGTCGTCCTCAAGCTCCTCGTCCTCGGCGCCGGAGAGGTCGAGTTCCTCCTGGTCCTGCTTCCGGGCCTTGCGCTCGCGCCGGGCCTGCTCGGCCGCCTCGATTTCGCGTGCCCGCTTGGACTGCTTTTCAAGGAAGGCAGCGCGCAGGGCATCCGAGTCCTTCTCGTCCAGCTTGAAGTCCGGGCCGATCTCGTCCTGGAGCCGGAGTTCCCACTGGTACGCCTTCTCCGGGTGGTATTTCCAGAAGCAGCCATGGGCCACTGCAAGTGACGGATCCTTCTGGCACTTCTCCCTCACGCGGGCGGGGAAGTAGCGGGCGGCGAGGTGGGACCAGTCGTAGTCCTTCTTGCCCTTCGCACTGGCGAGTTCCTTCCACCACTTCTTCGGGTCCTTCCACATGGGCTCAAGCAGAGGCCATAGCGCCGCGCTGTTCACCATCACGCCGTCGTCGAGGTCCATGCGGTAGGGCGCGTCAGCCTCACGACGCTCGATTTTATTATCCGGGGCGCGGGGACCCTTCTCCGCGATCTCTTGGACCTCGCGGATAAAGTCTTCGAGTTCCTCCAGCCACTTCTTGTGCTGGACGTAGTTCTTTTCCGCAGCCGCGCGCTGCTTCTTATCCGAATCTTTACGCGCGGACTGGATGTCTACGAGCGCACCTTCGATAGCCTTCCGTTCGGGGACGAGGTGATCAGAAAGGAGAGTGTTAAGGGTCGCATCCGTCCATTGATGAATGGATATGAATGCAATAAAAGATCGTCTTGCCGAAGAAAGCGGGAGGTAAATCGGACGGTTCTCATATCGCTTGCGATGGTATTCGAAGAATTCGTTTCGAATCCATTCCTCAAGTGTTCCAGATTTGAAGTCCCGCGCGTGCTGCATCCATTCGGTGCGAAGTGCTGCATACACCGATCCATCCAGAGGAGTGCGCTCAGGGCAAAACAGAATGCCCCTTGGAAGTGCGTCTGGAGGTGCGTCTGTTAGGGTGCCCTCACCGTTTTTTCCAAAACGACCGAGCAAAATGCCTAAGTGGAATGAACATTTTTGGTTTGCGTCAGCGGCCCGTGCTTCCGAACGAAACGCTGAAAGTCCTGTGCCCGCAGGACGGTCGATGGCTGCTTGCGCCCACTCCTGAACTTCAGTCCACTGGTGTCCACTCGGGTTTGAGAACTCCCACGAAGATTCGGTGCCGCGCTGCGCCCGATCGAATTCTTCACACACGCGATCCCGGATTGCGGTGGTGGACTCGATTTCAAAAACCGGCAGTCTAGTGACGTCTCCAACTTGGAAGGAAATCGTTGGATTTAGTGAGGAGAGGATATTCTTTGCTTTGGTGCAATTCATCGAGCAGACCAGGGGCCACAGCTGGTGCTCGGAGGGAAAAACGGAGGAGCCCTTTGCGTCGATAATGCTCCTGTAACGATGAACTCGGGCCTGGAAATTATTGCCGATCATTGAAAATGCGATGCCAGGCCGGAAATGAAACTGCGGGCTGCGGAACGCCCCTCCAGTGCCAAAGTCCGCAAACACTCGCATCTCAAGGCATTGGTTGGGGCTTCGTACCACTTCTCTAAGAGGCTCAATCCAAGCCAATCCTTTGGCGCCTCCTACTAGCGGTGCCCAACTTCCGACGTGGGTGTTCCGATGCGGCGCATCTATGCGCGTAACAATGACAGCATGACGGGGGACTTCCCAGTGGGCTCTAATGAAGCGCGTATTGTTTCCGGTGTTGATGCCAAACCGAACTGGCGCCACCTCGATGAGTTTGGGGCGTCTTTTGTATTCGTTCAGTTCTGCCTGCGCCCACCAATAGACGACAGGGGATCCGTCGATAGCTCCAAGGGAGTGCGTTGAAAATTCATGTACTCCCGTTTGTGCATGTAGCGCTGCGCGTCGACGGTCGGGTTTCCCAGCATCCCTTGTTGGATCTGCGAGAGGCGCAGCCTGAATGCCGATGGACTTCGAGCCAGGGTGGATCTGTCTCACGACAGTCAATGCAGCAGAGATGATGTCGTCCATCGAGCGGGAGCTAAAGGCGCCGGTGCCGATGTCTGCAATTATATCGAGATGGTGCTGGCTCAAAACCCAAGTGCGGAGATTTTTAAATTGCCCGAGGAACATCCAGCTCCGCATCGCCACCATTGCGGATGCGCCGCCTGGGCGGCATAGGTCCAGACCTCGCTCCAAGAACGCGGCATACAGATCTGACTTGCCGCGCGGGTAGTGCTTCGCGATGTACCCAGCGTTCTTCATGCGGGAAGTGCCCTGATAGGGCGGATTCGCGACGACCAAGTGGTACTCGCCCTCTCGGACGATGCTGGCGAACCGGAGGCCCGCCGTCAGTTGCTGGCCTCGCAGCCGGAGCCCCAGGTCCTCTTCACCCGCGTGGCCCGCGAGGAACGCATTCAGGCGCTCAAGGACGACCCTCTTTGCGTCCTCCCTGTTCACGTCAATGCGCTTCTCCTCCTCCGCAGCCGCGAACAGCTCCTGCTGCCGGCGCACCTTTCCAAGCTTGCCCCGGTAGGCCTCGATGGCCCGGTCTACGGCGTCCCCGACCTTGAGCAGGGTGCCCAGGTGGTCCACGCCCGAGAGGACGTCCAGCAACTGCCGGGTCAGCTCCGGGGGGATGCCGGTCTCAAGCTCGATGTCGCGCTCGAGCTTGAGCAGCGCCGGGTCCTTCCGATTTAGCGCGGACAGCCGCAGCGCTGGCGCAACCAGATTCACCCGACTCGGCGACGCATCCTTCGCGAGCGTGCGGGCCTTGAGGAAGATCGCCGCTGCGGCGATCTGCACCGCGCGCGGGTCGATGTCCACGCCGTGCAGGTTGTTCTCCAGAATCCACTCGGCGATCTGCCGGTCGTTCCAGCTCTCGCCGCGGTGACGTGCCTCCTCGCGGTAGAGCTCAGCCAGCAGGTCGAACGCCACCACCAGGAAGTGGCCGCTGCCGCAGGCCGGGTCGAGCAGCTTGAGCTCCCGGATGGATGCGGGCGCGTGCTTCACCACGTCCTCGGGCAGCGGCTGGGGCACGTAGTACTTCCAGGCCTCCTCCAGCGGCCCCTCAATGGGCATGAGCGCATCCAGCGCGACCTCGCCGGCCTCGCGCTTCTTGCGCCACTCCGCCCGGCGCTCGTCCAGGGTCTGGAGGACTCCGCGTTGCTCCACCTCCGCCTGCCACCCATTCTTGCGGCACATGGCGAGCCAGGTGGGGCCGAGCGAGTTGTGGAGGAGCCACTCCACCATGTAGCGCTCGGTGAACATCTGCGTCTTGGACGCGAGCTCGTGCGACTCCAGCTTGCCGCGCGCGTTCAGCTTGGCGTCGAGCGCCTCGCGGTCCGGGTCGTTCCAGTACTGGTAGACCCAGCCCAACGTCATGTCGTCACGCCAGGCCTCCGCCGGCACCCCGTCGAGCGCCTCGATAACCGCGCGCAGCGTTGCGGGTCCGGCGGGGAAGAGGGAGGTGAGGCCCACCTCGCCGAACAGGCCGGGCAGCTGCGCCGCCAGTTCGTCGAAGAGGAGCTGGAGCAGGATGGCATAGCCCTGGGTCTCGTCCTCGATGAGCCCCGGCGCGAAATCGCGGAACTCCTGGTAGCCCTTGCTCTTCCAGCCGCCCGTCACCACCGCCGGCCGGGAGAGGCCGACGGCCTCCAGGTGGCGGATGAGCACCAGTCGGTTCAACAGCGTGGCGCCCGCCTCCTTGATGGCGTTCTCCATCGCCCGCGCGCGGGCCTCCACCGAGCCACCTTCCTCCGCCGCGCGCTCGTCGAGCGCGGAGTCCAGCCGCCGCCGGCGCTCGCGCATCGCCTGGGACAGCCGCGGCTTCGCGTCCTTGAAGGGGACATTAAGCAGGTAGCGCTGCTCCGCGTACCCCCGCAGGTCGCGGAGGAGCACGTCCCGCAGGCTCCGAATGGTCTTCCGGAGGGCGGCCTTCGAGTCGGGCGTGAGCCGCGCCGAGGAGTTGCCGTTCATCCAAGCCTCACTTTGTGCCCGCGCTCGAGCTGCTGGCCGACGCGGTCGCGGATTTCATCGAGGACGCGCGTGAGCTCGTCCGTGTTGGAGACCTCGCGGCCCCGCAGGTTGAGCTCCACCCGTACCACCGGCTTCTGGTCCTTCGCGGAGATGAGCTCATCCAGGAGCGCCTCCGCGTCCTCCGTCGCCTTCTCGAGCCGCTGGAGGAAGTCCATCCGGAGCTCGTACAGCGTGGGCGCGATGGCGTCGGGCGAACTGCGCGCCAGCGCCTGGCCGATGGGGCGGAACACCTGGTGCGTCTCGTCGTCGCTGAGCTTCTCGAAGCCGGCCCGCTGGCGCAGCCGGGCACGAACGGCCTCGGCGCGCTTCTCCTGCTCCTCGAGGAGCTGCCCTCGGCGCAGGCGGTAGTGCGCGCGGATGCGCTCCAGTGGCGCGTTGATGGCTCCCAGGTCCACCCAGGGCCGGCGCCCGTTGAGCTGCGCCTCCACCGCCTTGATGTCCTCCACCAGCGCTCCGGAGGATCCGTCGCGGACGAGCTGTTGGAGGTGGTGATCCCGGACCTCCGCGGCGACGCGGACGCGCTGGATGACCTCCTCGGTCAGGTCCGTGGAGAGCCGGTTGAGGAGCTGGGCGCCCTCCTGGAGCGCGGGCAGGTGCTCCTTGAGTGCCCGCACCGTCGGGTCGATATCGCGCACCCGCCGGCAGGCCTCCAGCGCGGTGGCGAGCTTCTGGAGCGGCTCCTCCGGCGCGGGCCGCCCCGGCAGGAGGTTGAAGCGCAACTCCAGGGTGCGCAGCCGCTCGCGGAGGGGGGCGAAGTGCTCGAACACCGCGCTGGCCAGCGCCTCGTCGCTCGGCTCGATGTCATGCCCGAGTGAGTCGAAGAAGCGCCGCATGGCCGTGCGGTCTCGCGGCGTCACCGTCTCGTCCCGGTTGGGCAGCAGGGTGGCGCGCTTGAGCTTCGTGACCTGGAGGAACACCTCCCGCGCGCTGGCGTCCATGGGGGAGGTGAGGACGGTGCCGTCCTCCGTCTTCACCTTCACCTTGCGCGCGCGCAGCAGGGCGAGCAGGCACGCGCGGACCACGTCCGCCGGGTAGCCATAGGGGGGCCGGGCGAAGTCCTGGAGGAGCACGTTGCCCACCGTGCCGTCGTGCTTGTCGATGTAGGTGAGGATGGCGGAGGGCACCGTGCCCTGGCAGCTCGGGAGGAAGCGGCCGCCGTCCACGGTGAGGAGCCCCAGGCCCTGCTCGAGGAACTTCTGCGAGACGCCCGAGAGGGTGGGGGCGAGCAGTTGCTCCAGCTCCTTGTCCGTCACCGCCACGTCGGTGTGGTGGGGGTAGAGCTGCGGCAGGCGCGCGCTGCCCACCGCGGACATGATGGTGTTGAAGGTGCTGCCGTAGTCCTTGGCCGGCTGGTGCTGGCCCCGGAAGTAGAGGTCGCCCTCGACGAAGGCGCGCTCCACGGCCACGCGAGCGCGGGTCTCCAGGTCCTCGGCGCGGATCTGCTCGTCGAAGAGCAGCCGCTGCTTCTCCGTGGACATGGACGCCTTGCGGTGCTCGTACTTGGCGATCATGCTGCGCGCCTGGCTGAGCGACTTGAGGGTGTCGCCGAGCTCGCCCTCGCCGGCTACCCAGACGATGCGGTCCTCTAGCTGCTTCTCGGTGCTGCGCTTGGACCACTCGGTGGGGGAGCGGTCCGCCTTGCCGGAGAAGAAGCGGAAGTCGAGCGTCACCGCGGCCTCGTCGCCCGCGTTGAGCAGCCGCTCGTCCTTCAGCTGCCGGCCGTCGGAGAAGAAGGCGGACCAGTAGAAGGCGCGGCCCTTGAGGCGCGGGCGCTCCGGGTCGCGCATCAGCTCCGAGAGCTTCTCCCGGACGAGCTTGTGGCGGTCATCGGCGCTCACGCCCACGTCCTCGCGCTCGCGCTGCCACTCCTGGCCGGCGGAGCTCTGGATTTTGTAGCCCTCCTTCTCCGAGAAGCCGATGAGGTTGAGGTTGCGCAGCCGCTCCAGCGCCGGCTTCACCTCGTTGAGCGGGTTGCCGTCGCCGAGCCGCGCGTAGAGGCACGAGGCGATGAGCTCCTCGGTGACGCTGGCCTTGTCGTTGTTGAGCTCCAGCAGCGCGATGGCCTTGGCCGCCCTGCGGGCCCACTCGTCCGACGCGAGCGAGGCGTGCGAGAGGATGCGCGCCATGGCCGCCTGCACGTCGGAGTCGAAGGCGGTCTGCTGGACGTCGTAGATGAGGTCGAGGGTGACGAGCTCGCCCACCTCGCGGGTGGCCAGCTTCTGCTCGCGGAAGAGCTCGCCCAGGAGCTGGAGGAGGCCGCGGATGGCGTAGTCGTCCCCCTGGGTGCGGGTGGAGCGCTGGCGCAGGCTCGTCGTCAGCGCCATGAGCAGGTCCACCTGCCCTGGGAGCATGGGGTAGACCTCGACGAAGTCCTCCTCGGTGAGGCCGCCGCACTCGTAGCCGAAGAGCTTGAGCTGGGCGCCGTGCAGCCCGAAGAGCCGCCGCAGCTCCGGCTCGCGGTCCCGGTGCTTCTTGAGCAGGCGCCGGTGGACGACGTCGCGGATGTTGGTGGTGGCGAGGTGGACGCGCAGCGACGGCGGGAAGCGGTCCTTGAGCTTGCCGATGGCGAGGTTGGTGGAGGCCTCCTCGAGCTTCTGCTGGCCCGTGGCGAGCAGCCACACCTTGCCCTTGAGGCGCTGGCCCAGCTCCGAGACGAAGCTCTGCAGCTTCAGCATCCGGTCGTCGTTCTGGTGGACGTACTGGCTGACCTCGTCCACGACGATGAAGAGCGTCTTGCCGGGTGCGCGGCGCGCGAGCATCGCCTCCAGGTTGCGTACCGTCTCGGCGGAGCTCAGGCCCGTGTGGCGCGAGGTGCCCACGCGGCTGTCGAACCAGCTCATGCTGTCCGCGTAGGTGCCCGGGTCCATGGCGCTCATGACGCGGGAGAAGTGCTCATCCGCCCGGGCCGTCGTCCGAACTTCGCTCCACTCGCGGCCCAGGGTCCGGCGGGCCATCTCGAGGAAGTGCTCCCACTGCTGGTCCTTTTCCAGGCGCAGCTCGGCATCCGCGACGAGAGGGTCGGTGCTGTAGCCGAGCCGCCGCTGCACCATCCGGGCGACCGCGGAGTGGATGTGCTCCCCGTCGTTCGCCTCGCCGCCGATGTCGAAGACGACGGCGAGGGAGTCCACCTTGCGCGCGAGGTGCTCCCACGCGTCCACCAGCGCCTTGCGATTGGGTGAGTCATCGCGGGCGAGGAGGGCCTCGGAGAGCTTCCGGCCATCCGGCAGGGCACGGCCGTCGAGCGCGAGCCCGAGGAGCTTGGCGAAGCTCGATTTACCGGAACCGTAGAAGCCGGAGATCCACGAGGCGGGCAGCTCCGGGCCGGAGGGTTTTTCCAGCTCACGGGCGATGTGGGTGAGCAGCCGGACGTACTGCTCGTGGATGCCCATGGGCACGCGGCGGTGGCGCTCGTCGGACTCAGGGTAGCCGCCGGTGATGATGTACTCACTCACCTCGTCGGCGAGCTTCTCGGGGCTCTGCTCGTGGAAGTAGACGACCGGCGCGATGTCGCGCGTGACGTTGCGAGCGAAGAGATCGGCAATCTTCAAGAGACAGCTCTCTTTCAGGCGTAGATGCGCGGCCGGTAGTCGCGGTCGGGCTCCAACTCCTGCATGAACGACAGGCCGCCCTCGCGCTGCTCGCCCGGGTAGAGCAGGACGACGGGCACGTTGCTGGTGCGGCCGCCCAGGTGCTTGAGCAGCGCGGACGAGCGGAAGAACGGATAGAGCGCGCCGGTGCGGCCGACCAGCACGAGCGTGCGATCCGGATCGACGGGGCTTTGCGCGCGGAAGGCGGTGATGCGCTGCTCGATGTCCGTGGCCAGGCCCTCCGATCCGTCGATGTGCTCGGCCAGCCGCTGCCGGAGGTCATTCATCGCGCGCTCCGGTGAGCGGGCGTAGAGGCGGCGCTCCCGCTCGACCAGGGCCTGGAGCTCCTCGGCCCCCAGT
The DNA here is from genome assembly GCA_035645295.1 of Archangium sp. Taxonomy (GTDB): domain Bacteria; phylum Myxococcota; class Myxococcia; order Myxococcales; family Myxococcaceae; genus Archangium. The sequence continues at coordinate 5,246 of DASQMW010000307.1, read as the reverse complement.
TGGGTACGCAGCCGCTCGAAGAGCACCTGGTGCAGCGCCATGGAGAGGACGGCCCAACCCTCGGACTCCAACCGGCCAATCATCGTGCGGAGCCGCTGGCGCAGATGGAACTCCTTGCGCGGCGGGTAGACGAGGATTGCGAAGTTGTGGTTGCGCATCGTGCTGATGCGCGGACCCGTGGGCGCGGTGAGGTCCCGCTCGAGCGCCGCGACGGCACCGTCCACGCCTTCCAGGGAGAAGAGGTCGTTGGTCATCAGAGCGCTCCGAGCGGGCTGGCGTTCAACTCCACCAGTGTGCCCATGCGGCGGTAGGTGACGTCTGGGAGCCGGCGAAGTCGGGCGTCCGCCGCATCGTGCGTGAGGCCCACGGAGCGCAAGTAGGGGTTGTCCTCCCAGCCGCCAGCATGGGTGACGAGCTGAAGAAGCCGGACCAGGTACCCCAGGGCCTCGTCCGGAACGCGGGGGAGCAGGGCGGTGCGAGGGCCTTGGGCAGCCGAGACCAGGCCGGCTTCGGCCGCGGCGCGCATGAGCTTGGTCGCGAACCCGTAGCGCGTGGCAGGCGCCCACTCGGCGTTGGGGCGAGCAGCGACCCAGCGTGCGACGGCGTCGCGATCGAACTCCTTGCGGCCTTCAGCGAGGCGAGCGGGGAGCCAGTCGCCGGTGAAGGAGCGGTAGAGTGGGTCCGAGAGCTGGAGATGCCAGTGGCAGAGGAGCGGGCGGGTGCCAGGGTCCGCCGGGCGCCAGCGCCGCAGCGCCGCAAGCGCCTCGGGGTAGGCGTCGAAGCGGGCGGCAAAGTTGGAGAGGAGGAGCTTCACCCGGGCGAGGCTCTTGTTACCAAACCAGCGCTCGGAGAACGCCCTCTCGACGCGTGCGGCCCCACGGACCTCGGGATCGACGCCTTCCCAATAGGCCCGTGACTCCTGCACCGCCAGTGTGACGCGGAGGATGCGCGTGTGGAACGCGTCGACTTCAGCGTTCGGCACGGACTGCCTCGGCGAGGATGAAAGGGAGGGGATAGGTCGCGGGAGGCTCGGTGAGCATGGCGCAGGCGAACCGGCGGGCCTGGAAGACAGGGCCCTCGTCCGGGCGGGGCTTGAGCTGGCGGCCGCCGGGGACGACCTTGTAGGCGATGTCCAGGTTGGGACTGGAGAGGCTCGCGAGGAGTCCCTCCCGGTCCAGAGGCGCCCGGGTGAGCTGCAGGAGCGGGAGCACCTCGACGGGCGGGTGCGCTTCCAGCTTGTGGTGGGCGAGCCGCTCGTCCAGCGCTTCGTCGAGCTCGAAGCCGAAGTGGAAGAGCGTGCGCATGTCGTCGGTGCGGGCGCTCTCGCGGCGGAGGCGCTCGTCCACAAGCCGCGCCGCCCGGCGGGCGCTGTCGAGCCCCGCCCATTGGTGCGTGCGGGGAAGGAGGCGGCTCCAGAGGTCCCCGCCACCATCGGGGTCGATGAGGTCCGTCTTCCACCAGCCGAGGCGGGGATGGTGCCCCCCCGGCGACTCGCCCGCCCATGCGAGCGCGAGTTGAAGGGCGAGGAGCTCGTCGAGCTGTTCCGGGGCGAGGCCGTGCGGCATGGCGGACTTGTACCAAAGGCACGCTTTCACGTGCCGACAGATTCTTTCCAGGCCCCTGTATGCGGAGGTGCGCTCTTCAGGAGGTGCGCTCGGGTGCCCCCTGCTCCAGCCAGGCGCGGTCATCGGGGGCGGGAATCCCCGTCCAGCGCAGGACCCGTCCATCGAGGCTCGCCTCGACAACGGGCACCTCCTGGGCTTGCTGGAGGATGTCCGGGCCGTAGCGGTCCGTCAGGAAGACGAGCTCCTGGTTGGTGCTGCCATGCCAGCCCTGCCCATTGTTGGCGAGGCGCTGGACGAAGGGCCCGGCGATGAGCAGGTCGGTGGCAGCGAGGAGCTCCTGTACCTCCGGGAGCGGGGAGCGGCGCAGGAAGGCCTGGCTGTAGCCACTGTAGGTCACGACCGACAGGCCACGTGCGCGGGCCTGTCGCGCGAGTCGTGCACAGGCGGCGGCCTGCTCAAAGGGCTCTCCCCCCAGGATGCTGAGTCCCTCGATGTCCTCCGCGGCGAGACTGTCGGCGAGCTCCTCGGGGACCACGAGGTGCCGGCGCTCGTGTGCATGGGTCTCCGGGTTGAAGCATCCCGGGCAGCGCAGGGTGCACCCCTGCACCCAGACCGCCGCGCGCCAGCCCGGACCATTGACGCGTGAGCGGCGCACCAGCCGCGTGACGTTCAGCAGCATGTCTCACTCCAGGTCGAATGCGAGGGTCGGACCATCGCTGGAGGCGGTGACGGTCCGCCCCTTGCGCAGCTGGTGGTGTCGCTCGAAGAGAAAGCGAGCCAGTGGATTCACCAGCTCCCGCTCGAGGGCGTTGAGGAGCCCGCGCCCTCCATGGTCGGTGCGGGCGGTGCGCACGAGCCAGTCCTCCACACCGGCTTCCAACCGAAGCTCCACCCCCCAACGCTCGCGGAGGTGCCCCCGCAGGGGCTCCAACTTTCGTTGGAGGATGCCACGGCGGATGGCCTCGTCCGCGATAGGGTGGAATACGACGATGTTGTCGCCCAGCCGGTTGAGCAGCTCCGGGCGCTTCAGGCCTCGGACGAAGTGCTCCTCGACGGCCTGGCGGAAGTGGGCCTCTCTCGTCTGGGAGGTTGCCTCGGGCCCTGGGGCATCGGCCGCTCCGAGGTTGCTCGTGAAGATGATGACCGTCTCGCTGAACCAGGCCGTCTCACCACGCCCGTCGGTGAGCCGGCCGTCCTCCAGCACCTGGAGAAACTTGTCGAGTACCCTCCCATGGGCCTTCTCGACTTCATCGAAGAGCAGCACGGAGAAGGGCCGCCGGGTAACGGCGTTGGTGAGCTGCCCCCCCTCCTCGAAGCCCACATACCCTGGCGGTGCTCCGACGAGCCGCTGGTCGCTGTGCTCATGGTTGTACTCGCTCATGTCGAAGCGGATGCAGGCACTCTCATCGCCAAAGAGGAAGGCGGCACAGGCCTTGGCCAGCTCGGTCTTGCCGACGCCGGTGGGGCCCACGAAGAAGAGCGTGCCCTTGGGCTTGCTGCGACGGGACGAGTGCTGCAGGCCCGCGAGTCCGAGCCACGCCCGGATGAGGAGGGTGGCCATGTGGCGCACGGCGCCGTCCTGTCCCACCACCCGCTTCCTCAGCTCCACCTCCACCTCCCTGAGCTTGTCCGCGGACAGCTCCTCCCAGGGAGAGCGCTGGTCACCAATCCGGTAGAGGTTGAAGAGCCGGTCCGGGAGAAGCTCGTCGGGCGTGGTGCGGGACAGCGAGAGGACCTGGCGGAGGTCCGCCGTGGTGAGCTGTTCGGTGAGGTCGGCCAGGGGGTCGGCCAGTGCCTCGCGACCCGTGACAGCTGGCGCTCCCGGCGCGGGCCGAGGCCGCGCGCAGCGGAGCTCATCGGCGTGGCGGAGGAAGAAGGCCCGCCGCTCCGACCGGGTGGGCGAGGGGATGTCGAGCAGGCGGACGCGGGGCTCTCCCTGATAGAGGCTCGGCGGAAGGGCTCCCAGGCTGGCGGCAATCAACACCAGCAGGCCGGTGCCCCGCTTCAGCCTGTCGCTGTCGAGCGGCTGGACGGCCTCACCCACGAGCGCCTTGCCGAGGGTGAGCATCCACTCGCGTTCATCGGCGGCCGGATGCGCCGGCTGTGTCACGAGCAGATGGGACCAGTCCACCACCAGCAGTGGGCACTCCGAGCCGTCCGCCAGAACCTGGCGGAAGGTGGGGATGAGCTCCCGCAGTGGCACCCGTTCCCCCTGCGTCCCGCTGCCGCGCTCCGGGGCCTCCGGCTCCTCTCCGACATCGTAGGGGGTGCCCGCGCCGGGTCCGCCGCCCAGCCGCCGCTGCCGAAGCGCCTCCCAACGACGTGCTTGCGCCGGGGTGCCGAATCGGAGGCCGTCCGCCTGATCCCAGACGGCGGTGAGGGTGAACCGGCTGGAGGGGGTCCTGCCCAGGCGGCGTGACACGAACTCGGACAGCGTCAGGTAGTCCCGGCTCTCCGGGTCGAAGAACACGTCACGCGTGTTTCCGTAGAGCACGAGGCCGGAGCGGAAGTGGGCTTCGCGCTGGAGGGCCAGCTGCCAGTCGGGAAGCTGTGGAGCCGTGGTCGTCATGCGTGCCTCCTACTGGCCACCTCGGGAGCGGTTGCCCCCGGGAAGCTCCAGCGCACCTTGTGAGAGCCGGTCCGGGTTCTTCCACACGACCTGCGGGGGACCCATCGTCACTCCGAAGCGGTCGCGCATGGCCGTCTCCACCTTCTCCATGTCCTGGGCACAGGTGCGCCCCTCGTAGCCGTCCAGGTCGAAGCTCATCTGGCCGTCGACCTTCACCTCGAAGCGGGCCCGGCGGCCCGAGGGCAGTCGGCCCTCGAGGATGACGATGTCCGCCGAGAGCGTCGGCCCGACGATGACGAAGCCCATTTCCTTCAGGGTCGTCAGGAGTCCTCGCACGACCTCTTTTCGGACCTTCTCATCGAGGCTGGCGGACCGTGCCGAGTCCAGCGCCTGCTCCGCTTGTTCGAGGCACTGTCGCGCCTCTGCCTCGGCTCCGCGGCCTGCGTGGGTGCGCGCGTCCTGCACCCTGCGGCGGGCCTCCTCCAGCTCGGAGCCGGTCTGGTGTTTCTGGGCGGCCGTGACTGCTTCAATGCGGCCCGCCAGGGCTTCGAGCCGTGCCTGGGCCTGGGTCTGGGCCTCCGACCATGCCCGGGAGCGCGCCTGAGCCGCCGCCAGGGCGGAGGTGAGCCGCTGCTGGAGCCCTTGAATCCGCTCCAGCGCGGCATCAGGCGCCTCCTGCACACGGGCTCCTGCCTCGTTGAGGGCGCCGACGAGCTCACGCAGCTCGGCGGCAGCGTACTGCTGCACGGAGGCATCGCGAACCCCGGCAATCGTCTCGTTGCACACTGCCAGGAGTGCCCGGCCCTCGCCTCGCACCTGCTCCAGGCGTAGGGCCTCCCGGCGCGCACGTTCGAGCTGCAGCTCCCGCTCCCCCTTCATGCTCATCGCTTCTTTCCCTTCTTGCCCTGCTTGTTGGGTTTGCTCGCCGACGCAGCAGGGGCCGCGGATGGCTCAACGAGTGCTTCCAGGGACGTCCTTGCCAGCCCCAGTCCTTGCCAGGCCTCGATGACCTGTTCCCAGAGGGGCGCCGTTCGCTGGCGTGCGTCACGGAGGGCGCCCATGTGCCGGGCCAGCGCGGTGCTCGCGGTGCGCTGAAGGTCGGGCCCGAGAGC
>DASQMW010000306.1:0-17334 GCA_035645295.1 Archangium sp. | reverse complement strand
CGCTATTCTCCGGGAGGTGAAGGTCGTGCAGTGCCTCGACCGGGGGATCGGAGGCGTCCATGTTGGCACGCGGGGTGGAGTGGGATGTCGCTGGGGGGAGGGTGGAACCGGACCCGCTCCTGACGCGGCTTCAACAATCGGAGAGCGCGCTGCTTCAGCTCTCCGAACGGCTCGGGCAGGGAGACGCGGGGGCGATGGCGTCGGCGCTGCGGCGGGAGTCCGAGTCGCTGCAGGGGCTGCGGAGCCAGCTCCAGTCGCTGCTGGGGAGCTGGGCGCTGGTGGCGGAGCTGTCCCACCGCCTGCTCAACCTGCCCCTGGAGGAGATAGAGCCGGGGCTGCGGGCCGCGCTGGCGGTGCTCGGCGAATGGTTCGAATCCCAGCGCGCCTACGTCTTCCTGTTGTCCGAGGACCGGCGCGAGGTGACGGAGGTGTACGAGTGGTGCGCGGAGGGCGTGGCGCCTCATGACATCGACGGTGCGCGCGGTGTCCCGGTGGAGGCCATGCCCTGGTCGATGCGCCAGTTGCTGGCGGGGCGGACCGTCCTCGTGAAGGACACCGCGCTGTTGCCACCGGAGGCCGCGGCCGAGAAGCAGTTCTGCGAGACGCTGGGCACCCGCTCCTACGTGCACATGCCGTTGTTCCTCGGGGGGCGGCTGCTCGGGTGGCTGGGCTGTGACGCGGTGGGAGCGCCGGGAGCGTGGCCGGAGGAGGCGTTGCGCCTGATGGCCGTCTCCGGAGGCGTGCTGGTGAATGCCCTGCAGCGCAAGCGGGTGGCGGCGTCCAACGACCGGCTCTCCGAGAGCCTGGAGCAGCTCCAGGAGGCGCAGAGCCAGTTGCTCTTCGCGGATCGGCTGGCCACCATCGGCCAGCTCGCGGCCGGCGTGGTGCATGAGATCAACAACCCGCTCTCCTTCCTGCTCAACAACCTGGCGCATGTGAAGCGGGTGATGGGGCAGGCGCGGCTCCCGGACGTGACGCAGGCCCTCGCGGATGCGAACGAGGGCGCCGAGCAGATGCGCCTCATCGTGCAGGATCTCAAGCTGCTCTCCTGTCCGGACGAGGTGGAGAGTAGCCCCGTCGAGGTGGCGAAGGTGGTGCGCAGTGCGGTGAAGCTGGCGGCGCACGAAATCCGCAATCGGGCGGACGTGGTCGAGTCGTTGGACGAGGTGCCGCGGGTGCGGGGCAACGAGGTGCGCCTGTGCCAGGTGTTCCTCAACCTGCTGCTCAACGCGGCGCACGCCATCTCACCGGGGCAGCCGGAGCGCAACCGCATCCAGGTGTCGGCCCGGGCCGTGGAGGGTGAGCGGGTGCTCGTCGAGGTGAGTGACACGGGCTGCGGGATTCCGCCGGAGCTCCTGGAGCGGGTCTTCGACCCGTTCTTCACCACCAAGCCAGTGGGGGTGGGGAGTGGGCTGGGGCTCTCGGTGTGCCGGCGCATCATCACCGCGCACGGTGGGGAGCTCTCCGTGGAGAGCGAGCCGGGACGCGGTACCACCTTCCGCGTCTTCCTGCCGGTCCACACCGCCGATCACTAAGCCAGCCGAAGTAAGTTCTGTCAGGGGCGGCCACCGCCAAGGCCGAGAAATCGGCTTCGGGGCTGATGCCCCCTGAACGGAATTACTTCGCTTGGCTTAGAGCCGCTTTGCTGTCCCCTCTCCCCTCGGGAGAGGGTCAGGGGGGCGGGTGACATTTTTCGCCCAGGGAGTGACGTAAAATGTCCGCGGCCCAGGGTCCGCGGCTCCGTCGCTGGGAGCGGGAGCAGGTGCGCCCGGTCTGGCCCACCCAGTGCATCATCGGGCAAGGCTCGCCGCGCCGAAAGGGCTCGTCATGTGCCACAACCCGCTGCTGCTCCTGCTGGTGCTCTTCACCGCATCGACCGCTTCCGCGCAGTACGACGAGGAGGAGATCCTGCCGATGCTTGAGAGCTCGAGCCGCTTTTCGCTCCAGACCGGCTGGCGGTACACCCCCAACACCCGGTTTTTTGATGAGTACTACTCGCATCCGAAGTACCGGAACCTGGAGCGCGCGGGGGGGGCAATGGGGGGGCCCCTGCTGACGGCCACCTTCGCGTATTCGCCGCTGGAGTGGCTGGAGCTGGGAATCGATCTCTTCACCACCTACGAGCGAATGCAGCTCACCGGACAGCCAGGGCTGAACGCCATGACTTTTGGAGCACTCGTGGGCCTGCGATTCCAGCAGCGGTGGGAGCTCGGCTCCACGGTGCTGGTTCCCTCGGTGGGCCTCCTGATGGGGCCCATGTTCGCCGTCTCGTACTTCGATGAAGAGGGCGCGGTGGAGAACGCCCCCCCGGCGTTCGGAGGAACGGTGGGGGCGACCCTGCGCTTCAGCGAGAAATGGGGGCTGACTTTCGAGTACCGGCTGCTCTTCGGTAGGGGCCAGGCGGAAGACATCGGCGCTTACGATGCACTCGGGAACTGCTTTTCCGTGGGCATGACCTACCAGCTCCCCGACGTGCCGGATCGACCCATGAAAAAACTCTTCTAGCCGCCTCCTGCTCAGTGCGAGCCGCCGGGCTCCCCGAGGGCGGACTCGGGCACCTCGAACTCCGGCTTGAGCCGCTGGAGAAGCTTGGCGAAGGCCTCCTTGTCCTGGGCCTTCTCCAGGGCGGCCTCCGGGGTGATGGTGTTGGCGGCCACCAGCTTCTCCAGGTGCATGTCCAGCGTCTGCATGCCCAGGTTCTGGCTCGCCTGCATCTTGCTGGCGATTTGAAACACCTTCCCCTCGCGGATCATCGAGGCGATGGCGCTGGTGCCGATGAGGATTTCGAGCGCGGCCACGCGGCCCTTGCCGTCCGCGGTGCGGATGAGCTGCTGGGCGACGATGCCGGCGAGGCCCTCGGCGAGCATGCCGCGCACCTGGGGCTGCTCCTCGGCGGGGAAGGAGTTGATGATGCGGTCGATGGTGGCCGGTGCGCTGTTGGTGTGCACCGTGGCCATCACCAGCACGCCGAAGCTGGCCAGCTGCAGCGCCAGCTTCATCGTCTCGTTGGTGCGCAGCTCGCCGATGAGGATGACGTTGGGATCCTCGCGGCCCGCCGAGCGGATGGCGGTGGCGAAGGTGGAGGCGTGGATGCCCACCTCGCGGTGCGTCACCTGCGACTTCGCCGACTCGTGCACGAACTCCACCGGGTCCTCGATGGTGAGGATGTGCGCCGGGCGGGTGTGGTTGATGTGGTGGATCATCCCCGCCAGCGTGGTGGACTTGCCGCTGCCAGTGGGGCCGGTGACGAGCACCAGGCCGCTGCGGCGCTCGGCCAGCTTGCGCACCACCTCGGGGGCGTTGAGCTCCGTGAGCGACAGCACCTTGCTGGGGATGGTGCGGAAGACGGCCGCCACGCCCGTCGTCTTGTAGAAATAGTTGGCGCGGAAGCGCGCCTTGGTGCCGTAGCTGTAGGCGAAGTCGAGGTCGAGGTCCTCGGTGATCTGCCGCTTCTGCTCGGGGCCGGGAAGGATCTCGAAGAGCATCGCCTCCATCTCCTGCGGGGTGAGGAGGGCCTCGCGCAGGGGGGTGAGCTGGCCGCGGATGCGTCCCAGGGGCGGGTGGCCAATGCTCAGGTGCAGGTCGCTCCCCTTGTTCTCCAGGAGCTTGTCGAAGAGGGCGGCGATGCGCGGAGCGGAGCTCATGGTCAGGCGCTCTTGCGGTTGAGGAGGTTGCCCATCTTGGACAGCAGCTTGCCCCCGTCCGGCGAGGGCGGGCCGTCGGGGGGCGCGCCGGGCCGCTTGCCCGTCACCACGGCCTCCAGCTCATCGGGGTTCTCGGCGTAGACCTTCGCGATGTCGAGCGTCGTCTTGCCGGAGCGCACCAGCTCGGCGAGCGAGTCGTCGAAGCGGACGATGCCCAGCGACTTGCCGCGCTGCTGCAGGGAGGGAATCTGGTACGTCTTGTTGTCGCGGATGAGGTTGCCCAGGGCCACCGAGCCGGGGAGCAGCTCGGCGGCGGCCACCATGCCCTGGCGGTCCGCACCGGGCAGCAGCCGCTGGCTGACGATGAGGCGCAGGCTGCTGGCGAGCGTCATGCGCACCTGGGCCTGGTCCGCCGGGGGGAAGAGGTCGATGAGCCGGTCGATCGTCTTCGCCGCGCTGGGCGTGTTCATCGTGGAGATGAGCAGGTGGCCCGTCTCGCTGGCGGCCAGCGCCATGCGCACCGTCTCGGTGTCGCGCAGCTCGCCCACCAGGATGACGTCCGGATCCTCGCGCAGGCTGCCCTTGAGGGCGCTGGCGAACGTCCTGGTGTGCGTGCCCACCTCGCGCTGGCTCAGCAGGGCCTTCTTGCGCGGGTGGAGGTACTCCACCGGATCCTCCACGGTGAGCACGTGGTGAGACGTCTCGCGGTTGATGATGTCCACGAGGGCCGCCAGGGTGCTCGTCTTGCCGTGGCCGGAGGGGCCGGTGACGACGATGAGGCCCTGGTGGTGGTGGGTGGCCTTGCCGATGTCCGCCGGCAGGCCGAGCGACTCGAGGGTGGGAATCTCGCGCGGGATGAGGCGGAAGCAGCCCTTGTAGCCGGTGCGCTGGCGGGAGAGGTTGACGCGGAAGCGGCCGGACTGTCCGAGGTCCAGCGAGAAGTCACAGCTGCCCTCCCGGTCGAGCACCGGGCGCAGGCGCGCGGGCACGTGGGGCAGGAGCATCGTCTCCACCGTCTCGGGGGGCAGCGGCTCGCCGTGGGGCAGCAGCTCGCCGACGATGCGGAAGAGGGGAGGGCGGCCGGCGACGACATGCAGGTCGCTCGCGCCCACGGTGCGCGCGTCCTCCAGCAGCATCGTCAGGTTGCGCGCGGACTCCGGGCGCACCACGAGGCGGGGGCCCTGGGGTGCCTCGGCCACGGGCTCGGCGGCGGGCGGGGGCGGCTCGGCGGGCGGAGGCGGCTCGGGCGTGTTCCGCTCCGTCGGGAGGATCTGCACGCCCTTGGCCGGTTTGGCGGCCATTCCTCCCGCCGGAGGCGCCGGACGCGCGGCGGGGGCCGGGGCTGGAGGCGCGGCGGGGCGCTGGGCGGCGGCGGGGGCCGGTGGGGAGGTGGGAGCGGGGGCGGCCGGGGTGGGAGCCCGGGCGGCGGGCGCGGCGGCTCCGGCCTGGGGCTCGGTCCGCAGGACGCGCACGTTGAGCACGTCTCCCCGGCGCAGGGCGCCGACGACGACGGGGCCCAAGCCGTCCAGGCGCAGCGCCCACTGGCTGGGCTTGTCGGAGACGGTGGCGGCGCGGGCCTCTCCCACCAGGGCGTGCAGCATCCCCTGCAGCCCCTCCAGCGTGAGGAGGGCCGGGTCCAATGCCTCGAAGGCGCCGGCCGCCGTCTTCACCATGGGGGGGCGCCCGGAGATGAGGGCGAGCTCCACCGCGCCCGGGCGGGTCAGGTAGCGCAGCAACTCCGTGAGACTCTTCATGCCCGGCTCATCCTTCTTCCAGCCCGGGGCCACGCCGCCGGGAGAGCGGGTGCAGCATAGCCGGGAATTGCCACGAATTCTGGAAAGAGGACGGCCGTTTCCCCGCCGGGCCCGGGGGCGGGCAGGGGGGCTTCTCATAAGGAAGCGCCCGGCACGGGCCCTCGGGGAGGGTCCAGGCCGGGCGCTTTCAGGAGCGGGAGGAGGCGGCCCGGGAGGACGCAGCCACTCTTCCCGTCCTAGGGGCTCCTCACAGCTCGCGAGACATGAGGAGGCGCAACTTGCCGGACTTCTTGGACACCACCGTGGCCACGGTGGTGAAGCCCGCGTTGCGGTAGAAGCTCACCGCGGGGGCGTTGGCCGGGTCCACCCGCAGGGCAATCGTCTTGCGGAACATGTCCCGGGCGACCTGGAGCGCCTGGTTGAGGACCGCCTGGCCCAGGCCGCGCCGGCGCAGCTCCGGCCGCACGACGATGTTGCGCATGTAGGCGGCGCCGGGCACCGGACCATCCCGCTCCACCGTCACATAGCCCACCACCTGGTTCTGCACCTTGGCCACATGGATGTAGGGCCTCAGCGCCGTCAGCGACTTGAGGCTGTCCTCCACCGTCTCGCCCCGGCTCTTCCAGGGCTCCGAGCTGGAGCGCAGGGCGGCCACGGACGCCATGTCCTCATCGGTCGGGACGGAAAACTTCACCGCCGGCGCCAGGTCGTTGGGCAGGTTGGCCATGTCCGGCACTGGCATCGCCGCCACCTCCACGCCCGGGTCCACCCGCTTCATCGTCATGCCTTGCTCCTCCATTGCGCTACGATCCTAACCGCTTCACTGGGGCCCATGCACGCTCTGGGTGTGGCGCACATTTCCCCCCATGGGGGGAGAGCCGGACTTTTCCAAACTGCGCATGGGCTCCCGGCATTCCAAGGCCGCCCGCTCCCGCCTCATCCGGGGGTTTTCTCACGGGTTTGATGGGGGGCGGCTTTCAATGCTGAACACCTTTCACTATAAAAAACCGTCCGCCTGGGGCGGGTTGGCCCACCCTTCCCCCTCCCTCTCGGCAGCCTGAGCTCCGCACGTGCAACTCAACCACGCCCAGCGCGAACTCACCCTGAAGATCGTCTACTACGGCCCAGGGCTGAGTGGGAAGACGACGAACCTGCGTGCCATCCACGCGCGGGCCCGGCCGGAGGCTCGTGGCCGGTTGCTCAGCGTGGAGACGCACGAGGATCGTACGCTCTTCTTCGATTTGCTTCCGGTGTTCTTCACCAGCAGCACGGGCTTCAAGGTGAAGCTCAAGCTCTTCACGGTGCCGGGACAGGTGGTGCATGACGCCACCCGGCGCGTGGTGCTGCAGAACGCCGACGCGGTGGCCTTCATCGCCGACAGCCGCCGCAGTGCCTCCGCGGAGAACAACTCCTACTGGCGCAAGCTCCGCTCCAACATGAGGGAAATCGGTCTGGACGCGACGCAGGTGCCGGTGGTCATCCAGTTCAACAAGCGGGACCTGCCGGACGCGCAGACGGACGCGGAGCTGGAAGAGGCGCGCAAGAAGGGCGGGGAGCCGGTGGTAGGGGCCGTGGCCTTGAGGGGCGAGGGCGTGATGGAGACGTTGCACGCGCTGCTGCAGGCGGCGTGGCGCAACCTGGACGAGCGGATGCGGCTGGCGCGCAACATCGGCCTGACGGAGAAGGAGTTCCTCACGCACATCTTTCAGCAGATGGACCTGACGGGCACGAGCCTCGAGTCCCTCTATCCGTCTTCAGCAGGGAGGCCGCGATGAGCGCCGACAAACCAGGCGCCGCGAGCAGCGCGCCAGAGCATGCCGGGTCGGTGCTCCAGCGAAAGCCGTCGTTGGTGGACATGTTGGATCCGCTCACCTTCGGGGACGTGGTGGAGAGCCTCGGGGAGTTGTACCGGGTGGGCATCCGCGTCCTGGACGAGCGGGGCCGGACGCTGGCGGACGCCAAGGGGGGCAACGGGGACTTCTGCGGCTTCGTGAACACCACGGCGCAGGGCCGGGCGCGCGGTGCGGCGCTGGTGGCGCGGTTGAACGAGGGCCCGCTGGCTCCCACGCAGGGCGCGCAGGCGCTGCCCGGGCCGGGCCCGTTGGGTGGGGAGTTGCTGGCGCTGCCCTGCTTCACGGGCCTGCGCTACCTGGTGATGCCGGTGCAGTGGGAGGGGGATGGGCTGGGGCGCGTCGTCTTCGGGCCGTACGCGCCCGAGGAGCTGACGGACGTGCCGGCCTCGCTGGCCGAGGTGGAGGGGCTGGACGTGCAGCGGGCGCGCGAGCTGCTGGCGCACGTGGAGCGGCTGTCCGAGCACCGGGTGATGAAGATGCTGGCGCACGTGGCCCAGGTGCTGGCGGCGCTGTTGGCGGCCGGTCAGAAGGCCTATCTGACGGGGCAGCTGCACCTCGAGGCGATGCTGGAGACGCAGCGGGACCTGGAGGCGCAGAACGCGCAGCTGATGCGGCTCAACCAGCGGCTGAAGGAGGCGGACCGCATCAAGTCGAGCTTCCTGGGGACGGTGAGCCACGAGCTGCGCACGCCGCTGTCGTCCATCATCGGCTACTCGGAGATGCTGGCCGAGGGGCTGGTGGGCGGGCTGAACGCGGAGCAGATGCAGTTCGTGCGCACCATCATGGAGAAGGGCAACACGCTGCTCAAGCTCATCGCCTCCATCCTGGACATGAGCCAGATCGAGGCGGGCAAGGTGCGGCTCGCCTTCGAGTGGGTGGACGTGCAGGAGCTGGTGGAGAGCTCGCTGACGAGCGTGATGCCGCAGGCGCAGCGCAAGGGCCTGACGGTGAAGGTGCAGTGGCCGGCGGTGGCGCAGCCCCGGGTGGTGGCGGACCGGGAGAAGCTGAGGCAGGTGGTGGTGAATCTGCTGGCCAACGCGGTGAAGTTCACGCCGGGCGGTGGGCAGGTGGAGATCCGGCTGTCGGAGCACGGCAAGCAGAAGGATCTGGGCGTGGAGGGCTACCGCATCGAGGTGGAGGACACGGGGGTGGGCATTCCGCTGGACCAGCGGGAGCGCATCTTCCAGAGCTTCTACCAGGTGGACGACAGCCCGACGCGCGAGTACGGCGGAGCGGGGTTGGGGCTGGCGATCGTGAAGAGCTACGTGGAAGGGCACGGGGGGCAGGTGTCGGTGACGAGCGAGGTGGGCCAGGGCTCGTGCTTCCGGGTGGTGATGCCGATCGAGCCGCCGTTGTCGGGGCAGGGTCCGGCGTACATTCCGCCGCCGATCGACACGGATCCCGATCGCTTCTGAATCCCCCTCCCCGTGTGGATGCACCCGGCTGAGCGAGCAGGCTCAGCCCTCCAGGCCCGCCAGCTCGCACAGGTACTCGTAGGCGGCCTGACGCGTCTGCCGGGTGTTGCTGATGGACCAGGACTCCCCACCCGTCTGGCGGTCCTTCCCCTGGATGAGGACCTTGCCACGCCAAGCCGGGTTGTCCTTGTGGAGGGCCGGGAGGGAGACGGGCTTCCCCTTCTCGTTCTTTACCTGCACCTTCTGCGCGAGCTTGCCGACAGCGGTGCGCCAGGCCTTGTGCGTCTTCCACTCCTGCGTGCTGGCTTCCATGTCCTCATAGACGCGGAACGCCAGGCGGAAGAGGGCGTGGACCATGACATTGGTCATCGCCAGTGACGAATCCCGCATCTCCTGACGCTCCTTCATCGAAGCCGTCTTCTTCCACGCCGGGAAACTGTTGGAGTACTCCTCGAAGAACTCGGTCATGAAGCTGAGCAGGTCGTCGTACTTGGCCGAGTCATACTGCTCGAGGTGCTGGAGGCGCTTGTTCATCACCTTTACCGCCTCGACCAGGGTGGAGAGGGTGGTGATCTTGCGGGACTTCTCACCAATCTTGGTGAACCGGCGTTCGATCTCCTCTTCCGCGAAGATGGGCGACTTCTTCGAGAGCGCGGCGATGAATCGGCTCTCGGGCGTTTGATCGGGGTTCAGGTCGTAACCGACGCTGGGGCCCGCCGGCTTGGTCAGGTTGTTGGCCTGGTAGAAGATGATGCCCTCCGTCTTCGCGGGACCCTCGAGGACGGTGACCGTCGCGAAGGTAGCGGCGGGGTTGTAGCTCTCCAGGAGCTTGAGAATCTCGTCCTTCTTCACCAAGCTGTTGTCGACCTTCACGGCGTCGGGGATCTGCGCCGCATCGAGCGACCACTCCACGAGCGTGTAGATGGCGCGGTGGCGGTGCCCGCTATCCGGGATGGTCAGAGGGCTGAAGACCGTGAGGACATGATCGCTCTCGCGATACTGGGGAGGCGCGATCCGGTTGTCCGTGCGCGCGTTCCAGAAGAGCGACCGGTTGGTCATATCCTGGCGGAGCCACCGGATGGCCATCTCGTTGCATCGCTTCTGGTCGATGAGCAACCGGTGGTCCGAGACGGGCAGAAGCTGGTCGAACCAACCCTTCTGATCAGGCTCGTCGGCCAGCGATGGCTGGAACCCGCGCTGGTACCGTGGCGAGTACCGAACGAAGCTGTTCTGCATGAACTGGTAGAGCACTTGGTGCGAGAACCGCGCCTGCGAGACGTAGCCAAGCCCAGGCTCCTCATCGCGGGCACGCACTTCGATGTTGGCCAGCGGCATGGGGGTCTTGTTGGTGGTGGACTTGAAACTGGCCGCCTTGGGGCTGGCCTGGTTCTCGGTGATGGGTGTCCTCGTCCTCGTCCTCATGTTGGCTCCTTTCTCAGCGGGCTGCTGAAAGCTCAGTGGCGCTCGACGTACACGCGATGGAGGTAGCGGAGGTTCTCCATCGTGTAGACCTCGACGCGCTGGCGCGTCCGCGCCGCGGCCTCCCGCATCTGGGTCAGCATGCGGCCGAGGGTTTCTTCAATCTCCGGATGGGTTGCGCCTGCTCGCGACATCCTCCGACGCACCTCCTCGTCCTGAAGCAGGAGGATCGCAACAGCGGGGCTGACCGCCTCGAGCGTGACGAGGGACCCACGCCAGGTCTTCAATCCCTCCGAGGCGGCCACCTCGATCGCGACGATGGGCAGCTCGTGGAAACGGCCGATTCCGGTGGTGGCGAGCCATACGCCGTCTGTCGGGAGATGCTGGCTGAAACTGCGGCGCGGCACGTACCCCTGCGCCCGTCCAATATCGAGGAACATCCGCTGTGCATCCGCATGTCCGGGCCTCATCGCTGCTTCCGCTTCCGGTGAAACCCCACCCATTCCGGCGACACCTCACCTGGATGAGCCCAGGTAGGGGGGAGGTGTAATGATGTTGCTCAGCCTGGCTCATCTTGTCAATGAAGGTTGTGTTGAGGTTGAGCAGAGGATGTGCTGAAGGACCGGGGCTGGGAGGACTGCAAACAACCAGGCTTCTGCGAGGGTGCGCTCAGAGGGAGATTTGGAGGTCGGGCAGAGGCTCGGTTCTGGGAGAGGGCCGGGGTGAGGGTCTACCCTGGGAGCCGTGAGCACACGGGCCGCGGGCGAATTCACCCTCATCGACCTCTTCCTCTCCCACTTCCCGCGGGCGCGAGTGCCCGTGGGTCCGGGGGACGACTGCGCCGTGCTGTCCCCCTCGAAGGGCGCGCAGTGCATCACGACGGACGCCGTGGTGGAGGACGTGCACTTCACGCGGGCCTGGTTCTCACCGGAGGACATCGGCCACAAGGCGTTGGCGGTGAACCTGTCGGACCTGGCGTCGATGGGCGCGGTGCCGCGCTGGTTCGTGTGCGCGCTGGCCCTCCCGCGGGACTTCCCGCGCCGGGAACTGGCCGGCATCGCGAGGGGCATGAGCGCCCTCGCCCGCCAACACGCCATCGCCCTGGTGGGCGGCAACTTCACCTCCGCGCGCGAAGTGTCCATCACCGTCACGGCGGCGGGAGAGCTCGCCCCAGGCACCGCGCCCATCACCCGCGCGGGAGGCCAACCGGGGGACGTGCTGTACGTCTCGGGCA
Source organism: Archangium sp. (assembly GCA_035645295.1). Taxonomy (GTDB): domain Bacteria; phylum Myxococcota; class Myxococcia; order Myxococcales; family Myxococcaceae; genus Archangium. Next base: position 6,015 of record DASQMW010000306.1, on the reverse strand, counting down.
CGCTGGGAGACGCGAGGCTGGGCCTGCAGCAACTGCAATCGGGCCTGCGGCGCTCGGCGGCGATCCTCCGCCAGAAGCGCCCGGTGCCGAGGGTGGCGCTGGGCCGGCTCGCCGCGCGCTTCGCCTCGGCGGGGTTGGATCTCTCCGATGGCCTCGCGCAGGACCTCGGGCACCTGTGCACCGCCTCGGGCGTGAGCGCCGAGCTGGAGCTCGAGCGCCTGCCCCTCTCCCGGGCGGTGCGCGCTTCCCTGGGAGCCGAGGGGGCGCTCGCGGGCGGTGAGGACTATGAGCTGCTCCTCGCCGTCCCACCTGAGCGCACCCCAGCCTTCGAACGGGCCTGTCTCCGAGTGGAGGAGCCCGTCACGCGCATCGGCCGGCTCACGCCGGGCGGCGCGGGAGTCATCCGTGACGCATCGGGACGAAGCCTGCGCTTGCCCGCCGGCTTTGACCACTTCCGAGGAGGCGGGCGGATTGACCGTTCCAGACGGTAGGGCTAAACCCGTGCATCGTTGTCGCTGTCCCCCAAAAAAGCGAAACCGTGCGCCGCCCTCTCCGCGACGATCCATCTCCCGGCCTCACCCCCCGCCGTGATCCCGTGCAGCGGCTGCTGCGTACTGTCGAGCAGACCGGCACGGGGGGGCACGAGGTCTCCCTGCAGCTGAAGATCCTCACCGGCTACCTGATGATGGGGTGCGTGCTGACAGCGGCACTCCTCATCTCGGAGACGCTGCTGGACTTCTACTGGCGCATCGGCATGGCGCTGGGCCTCACGTTGGGGCTGTCCCTCATCCTCCCGCGCTACCTGGCGCGCGTGACGCGTGTCCGCGTCCTCTCGCGCTCGGCCTTCGAGATCTCCCAGGGGGACCTGTCCAAGCCGCTGGTGGTCGAGCCGCCGCGCGCCCTGCGCCGCGACGAGATCGACGAGCTGGCCATGGCCATCCGCCGCATGCAGGAGAACCTGCGCGAGCTGGTGGGCAAGATTCAGGACACCGCCAAGAGCGTGGCGGACACGGCCAAGGATCTTCAGGGCTCGGCGGAGAACGTCAACGCGACCAACGAAGAGGTGGGCTTGTCCATGGACAAGATCGCCCAGGGCGCCGAGACGCAGTCGCAGCTCGTCGGAAAAACCTCCAAGGTGATCACGGAGATGGCCGGCAGCATCCAGCGCACCGCGGCGAGCGCCGAGGACGCGGCCCGCACCGCCGCCGAGACGAGCAGCGCGGCCGAGAACGGCAGCAAGGCGGCGCTGCTGGCCGGCGAGAAGGTGAAGAAGGTCTTCAACCGGATCGAAGCGGCGAGCCAGCAGGTGTTCGCCTTCGGCGAGAAGACGCAGGAAATCTCGAAGATCGTCGACGCCATCACCCAGGTGGCGCAGCAGACGAACCTGCTGGCGCTCAACGCCACCATCGAGGCGGCGCGCGCGGGCGAGTACGGCCGCGGCTTCGCGGTGGTGGCCGACGAGGTGCGCAAGCTGGCCGAGAGCGCGGGCCGCTCGGCGGAGCAGATCTCCCGGCTGGCGCGCGACATCTCCGGCCAGTCCACCTCCGTGGTGAGCGCCATGAAGGAGGGCATCGAGGAGCTGGCCGAGGGCCGTGAGGACATCACCGGCATCGTTCGCTCCATGAGCGCCATCACCGACACGGTGCGCAAGGTGGCCGAGAAGGTGCACCTCATCTCCGAGAGCGCCCGCGAGCAGCTCAAGGGCAGCCAGGAGATGGTCAACGCCACCGAGGAAATCTCCCTGGTGGCCCGCAACAACGCGGCGTCCACCGAGGCCATCCAAGCCGTCATCCAGGATCAAACGGACGCCATGGTGCGGATGACCTCGCTGGCCAGCGAGCTGACCAACCTCTCCATCGAGCTGCAGAGCGTGGTGCGCAGCTTCCGGCTGAACGCCTGAGTGCCCTCTTCCACGAATTTCCCCGAACCCCTGACTTGCTGATAGAAAGTCGGCTCTGTGCGGCACGTCATCTTCCGGGTGGAGAAGGAGCGCTACGGGCTGCCGCTGGCCGCGGTGAAGGAAGTGGTGGTGCCCCCGGAGCGCTTCACCCGGGTGCCCCGGGCGCCAGCGGCGGTGACGGGGGTGATGAATCTGCGCGGGCGGGTGGTGACGGTGGTGGAGCTGCGCCAGTTGTTGGGCCTGCCGGATGGGCCCACCCCACCGGGCCGGGTGGTGTTGTTGGAGCGCGGGCGGCGGGATATCGGCCTGTTGGTGACGGATGTGGATGGAATCGAGGAGGTGGAGCGGGTGGGCGCGGCACCGGGCAAGGCGGTACCGGCCGTGCGAGGGGTGGCTCGATTGAAGGGTCTGGCGGTAACGGTGTTGGATCCAGAGGGACTGGATTCCGCGGTGGTTGGACTCTTCACCGCGGTTCAACAGAAGTGAGTAGCCGCCTGAAATGGGCGGATGGTAGTGTCCGCGGCCCTTTCGGGGCCTTTCGCGGAGGCGGAGCTGCACATGGCTAAGCGGGTGCTGGTCGTCGACGATGCCATCTTCATGCGCAACATGATCAAGGACATCTTCGCGTCCGGCGGTTTCGAGGTCGTCGGAGAGGCGGCCAACGGACTGGAGGCCGTGGAGAAGTACAAGGATCTGAAGCCGGATCTCACCACGATGGACATCGTCATGCCGTTCAAGAGCGGCATCGAGGCCACGCGGGAGATCATCAAGTATGACGCCAACGCGGTCGTCATCATGTGCTCGGCGCTGGGCCAGGAGAGCCTGGTGATGGAGGCCATCGAGGCGGGCGCCTCGGACTTCATCGTGAAGCCCTTCCGGGCCGAGGACGTGCTGGCCGTCGTGAAGAAGGTACTGGGCGAGGGCTAGCGCCCCGTCCCACGGAGAGCTGTCGTGCGCCACCGAGGCCGGACATGACGATGGACATGTCCCGCTACCTCGGCCTGTTCCTGACCGAGGCGAGCGAGCACCTGGAGGGGCTGGGCAGGGATCTCGTGCAGCTGGAGCGCGAGGGAGCCCCCGCCGTGGTGGACTCCATGTTCCGCCACGCCCACTCGGTGAAGGGCATGGCCTCGTCGATGGGCTTCGAGTCCATCGCCGTGGTGGCCCACCGGGTGGAAGACCTGGTGGACGCCATCCGCCAGGACCCGGCCAAGCTCGAGCGCTCCCTGGTGGACCTGCTGCTGTCGGCCACCGACGTGATGCTCGCCCAGGTGCGCTCCGTGGCGGACAGCAAGCCGCCGGATGATGCCTCGGCGCTGCTCGGCCTGCTGGCGGACAAGGTGAGTGTCGTCACCGGCCGGACGCCTGGCGCCACGCGGGTCATCAATAAGGCGACGGCCAGTGCCGCCGCCTCCGCCGCGCCCGCTCCGGTGACCGCCGCCTTGCGCGTGGAGCCCGAGCCCTTCGAGGCCGCGCCTCCACCTCCTGCCCCTGTCTCCGCCCCGGCCCCCGAGGCCCGGGTGGCCGCGGTGGTCCCGGCGGAAGGGGAGGCGGCTCCGAAGAAGGCGGCGCGCTGGGCGGTGCGTCTGCGCGTCGCCCCCACCTGTCAGACGCCGGGCGTGCGCGCCTTCCTGGTGCACAAGCGGATGACGGGCCTGGGCACGCTGCACGGCCTGCAGCCCCCGCTGGAGGACCTCAAGGCCGGCCGCATCCCCGAGGGCAACATCCAGGTGGAGCTGGAGACGGCCGAGGGCGAGGAGGGCATCCGCAAGTCGCTGCGCAACGTGGCGGAGGTGGAGCTTGTCTCGCTGAATCCCGCGGTGGTGGCGCCGCCGCCCGCGCCCGTCCCGGTGGCCACGGGCCCCGTGCCCGCCGAGGCCCCGCGCGCTTCCACCGGGGCGGATGCGACGCGCACGGTGCGCGTGCGCACGGAGCTGCTGGACTACTTCCTGGACACCGTGGGCGAGCTGCTGCTGGCCACCGCGCGTCTGCGCGAGCTGGGCAAGGTGCTGCCAGAGAACTCGCGGCCCCCCATCGAGGAGGGCGTCTACCGCCTGCAGGCCCTGGTGAAGGACCTGCACGACAAGGTGATGAGCGCGCGCATGACGCCGCTGTCGCTCATCACCGACCGGCTGCCCCGTGCGGCGCGCGACATCGCCCGGCGCCGCGAGCGCGAGGTGGACCTCGTGATTACGGGCGCGGAGATCGAGCTCGACCGGGCCATCCTCGATGAGCTGGCGGATCCGCTGCTGCACCTGCTGCGCAACTGCATCGACCACGGCCTGGAATCGCCGGAGGAGCGGGTGGCGGCGGGCAAGGGGGCGCGCGGACGCGTGCTGGTGTCGGTGCGGCGCGCGCGCGACCGCGTGGTGCTGGAGATGGAGGACGATGGCCGCGGCATGAACGCGGCGAAGCTGAAGGCGGCGGCGGTGGCTCGCGGCGCCCTCAGCGTGGAGGCCGCGGCGCGGATGACGGACCGCGAGGCCTTCATGCTCGCGTGCCTGCCGGGCGTGTCCACCGCCAAGGACGTGTCGGAGATCTCCGGCCGCGGCGTGGGCATGGACGCGGTGAAGCGGGTGGTGGAGAACGTGGGCGGGACGCTGGAGATTGAAAGCGAGCTGGGGCGCGGCACGCGCTTCACGCTGCGGCTGCCGCTGACGGTGTCGGTGGTGCACCTGCTGCTGGTGGCGGTGGGGGACGAGGTCTTCGGTCTGCCCATCGCCAAGGTGGTGGGGGCAATGGAGGCGGACGGCGAGAAGCTGGACCGCAGCCGGGAGATGCCGCTGCTGCCGCACGGGCAGGGGTTGTTGCCGGTGTACGGGCTGGACGAGCTGACGGGGGTCCAGGCGCCGCCGCGCAAGGGCGTCCGGCCCTTCGTGGTGATGGAAGGGGACGCGGGACGGGTCGCGCTCGCGGTGGATAGATTGGTGGGGCAGGAAGAGGCGGTGCTCAAGCCGCTGTCCCGTCCTCTGGACTTGCTGCCGGGCCTCTCAGGGGTGACCATCCTGGGAAGTGGCCGCCCGGTCTTCATCCTGGATGTGCCGAGGTTACTGTCCGCGTGAGCCCTTCTCCGAGCGACATTCAGCTGGACGCCCTGCGCGAGGTGGCCAACATCGGCTGCGGGCACGCCGTCAACGCGCTCGCGCGGCTGGTGGGCGGCCGCACGGTGAACCTGTCCGTGCCGCGCGCGGTGCTGGCGGCGGCCGGGGAGGTGGCGGAGCTGCTGGGCGGTGGGGAGGCGCCCGTGGTGGCGGCGAAGCTGGGCATGGAGGGCCAGCTGCGCGGGGTGCTGCTGCTGGTGCTGCCCCGCGAGGACAGCTCCACGCTGGAGGCGCTGCTGCTCCGGCGCCAGGACGCGCCGGCCGAGGAGCGCGAGAGCGCGCTGTCGGAGGCGGCCAACATCGTGGCGAGCGCGTGCCTGTCCGCCATCGGGACGCTGACGGGCTGGAGGCTGCTGCCCACCGTGCCGGAGCTGGTGCGGGGCTCGGCGGGCCTGGTGGTGTCGCGCGCGGTGGCCGAGGCGCAGGGCGGCGACCGCATGGTGGTGCTGGAGACGCGCTTCTCCGCGGTGGGTGCGCCCTCCGTGTCGGGCCAGGTGCTGCTGGTGCTCGAGCCCGAGAGTTCCAAGGCCTTGCTCGCCCGCCTCGGTGTGTAGAGCAACCGGGCAACCGTTCCGCTTGCGGCCCCCGTGGGCTCTCTCCACCTTCCCCGTGGGGCGCCATTTCGCGTGCCCCGGGGGGGGCAGGCGGGCATGAGGAGAATCGTCTGGGGCGCGCTTCTGGGCGCGGTGGTGCTCGCGGGTTGCAAGACGGACAGCACGGTGGCGATGCGCAGCGGCTCGGGTAGCGAGGGCTCCGTTGCGAAGAATCCCTTCTCGCTCGAGCGGGGCTTCACCCTGAAGGGCAAGGTCACTGGAGAGTACTCGGACGTGCTCGTCATCGAGGACAGGTGGGGCAGGCCGCGCTACCTGCGCATCACGGACCAGACGCGCTACTACCAGGAGGGGAAGCAGATTGGCCGCGAGTTCCTCGCGCCTGGCTCCACCGTGCGCGCCTCCTTCGCCAACAACGACACCGAGATGGTGGCCCGCGAAATCACCGTCGTGGAGGACGTGG